>CAKSRS010000045.1 GCA_934487205.1 uncultured Clostridia bacterium | reverse complement strand
GATAGGGCAGAGGACGCGGTAAATTCGTATCTTTTGATTGCACCGGACAGCGAGAAAAATCCGTCGGCATATTCGGGCTGCGAACCGTATGTGTTCACAAATATGTACTTCGGGCCGGATAATATACGAAAGGGACAAACCTCGTTTGCGTGGGTGACGGGAACTGCCGGCTGGATGTTCCGCGTGATAACGCAGAATATTCTGGGATTTACACCGGAATATGACGGATTTAAGGTAAATCCGTGCATACCGAAAGATTGGGATTATGCCGAGGAAATACGTAAATTCCGCGGTGACACGTATGTTGTGAAGATACATAACGGCACAGGCGAAAGCAAAATCACACTTGACGGAACATTGGTAACAACCGACACAATCCCGCACGTCGGTGACAGAATGAAACATATTGTTGAGGTGTATAGGTAATATGATAAATTATAACAGCACTGATGATCAAAAGTTAACATATAATACAGCACAAACAGCAAGAGCTGCGGCATGCGAGGGTGCGGTACTGCTTAAAAATGATAAAAATGTTCTTCCGATACAGGCTCATGAAACAGTGTCGGTTTTCGGCAGGACGCAGTATGACTACATAAAAAGCGGCACAGGTTCGGGCGGATTGGTTAATGTCGAATATTCAACGAATATTACCGATTCGCTGAAAAATTGCATTAGTATAAACGAAGAACTTGCCGAAATATATCAAAAATGGATTGCGGATAATCCGTTTGACAAAGGCGAAGGCTGGGCGTGCGAGCCGTGGTTTCAAAAAGAAATGCCAGTAAGCCGTGAGCTTGTGCATAATGCCTCGTTAAGGTCTGATAAGGCAATTGTTGTAATAGGCAGAACAGCCGGTGAGGATAAGGATAATTCTGCCGCAAAGGGAAGTTACTTTTTAACTGACGATGAGTACAGCCTTATTAAAACCGTATCGGAATGTTTTGAAAAAACCTGTGTTTTGCTGAATGTGGGAAATATTATTGATACATCTTGGGCGGAAAAGCTTAAAATTTCGTCGGTGATGTACATTTGGCAAGGCGGTATGGAGGGCGGGAGTGCGACTGCCGATTTAATCAGCGGCGCTGTTTCGCCGTCGGGAAAGCTGTCCGACACGATAATGTACAATGTTTTTGACTATCCGCCCGTAAAAAACTTTGGGAGTGCGGACACAAACAAATACCAAGAAGATATTTATGTCGGATACAGATATTTCGAAACTTTCGCAAAAAATGAAGTTATCTACCCGTTCGGTTACGGATTGTCATATACCGATTTCGATATTCAGGTAACAGGTTTTAACACCACTGGTGAGAAAGCGTGCGTGTCTGTCCGTGTAAAAAATATCGGTTTGTACAGCGGGAAGGAAGTTGTACAAGTCTATGTAAATCCTCCCATGGGAACGGACGGCAGACCAGTCCGCGAGCTTGCCGGTTTTGCAAAAACAAAACTGCTGTCCCCGGGGGAAGTACAGGATATTGTTTTTGAAATTCCGCGTGCGGGATTTAAAAGGTACTGTGAGACGGGTGAAAACAGATTTTGCTATGTCGTTGAAAAGGGCGATTACGGAATTTACGCAGGAACTGATGTGCGAAGTGCAAAATTGGCGGGAAATTATTCTGTGCAAAATACAATTGTATTGGAAAAATTACAGTCTGCTATGCCGCCGATTGAAGAATTTAAGAGAATAAAACCGATTTTGAAATCGGAAAATATCTGCACGGAATATGAAGACGTGCCGCTCAGGAAATATGATTTATCAAGGCGTATGGAGGACGGCAGGCCGGACGGTATTCCGATTACGGGAGATGTCGGTATAACCCTTTGCGATGTGTCGGACGGAAAGCACATGCTTGATGAATTTATCGCACAATTGTCCGAGGACGACTTGATGTGCATAGTTCGCGGCGAGGGCATGAACAGCCCGAAGGTTACCCCCGGAACGGCAGGTGCGTTCGGCGGAGTAACCAAGCGCCTTTTTGATTTCGGTATACCCATTGCGTGCTGTACAGACGGTCCATCCGGCATCAGAATGGATAACGGTGCGACGGCGTCAAGCATACCGAACGGAACATGTCTTGCGTGTTCGTGGAACACGGATATTGTTGAAAAACTTTATGAAAAAATAAGTCTTGAACTTTCAGAGCATAATATAGATTCTCTTTTGGGACCGGGAATAAATATACACAGAACACCTCTTTGCGGCAGAAATTTTGAATATTTTTCCGAGGACCCGTATCTGACAGGAAAAATGGCTGCTGCCGTGACGAGGGGCATTAACAAACACGGTTATTTTGCGACCGTAAAGCATTTTGTCTGCAACGAACAGGAATACAGAAGAAGTTATGTAGATGCACAGGTCTCGGAGCGTGCATTGCGTGAGATTTACTTAAAACCGTTTGAAATCGCGGTTAAGGAAGGCAATGTAAAACTTATAATGACGTCATACAACCCCATAAACGGAATAAGGGCGGCGGGAAATTATGACCTTAATACGACAATTCTCCGCAGTGAATGGAAATATGACGGTATTGTCATGACCGATTGGTGGGCGATGATGAATAATGAGGGTGAGGAAGGCTCAAAAGAAAATCTTTCTGCATTGGTAAAGGCTCAGAATGACATTTATATGGTGTGCGACAGTGCGGAAAATCATGCGGATGATTTGAAGGAATCGCTTGATAACGGAATATTAACATTGGGCGAACTGCAAAGGAATGCAAAAAACATCTGCCGTGTAATTATGGATTTGCCTGTATATAAAAATAAAAGTAATTTTTATACATACAGTACATCTGTAAAGGACGAGCTGGTATTCATGTGTAAAAATGTTCCCGTAAATGAAAAGCTGAATGCCCGCCTTTCTGCCGGACACTACAGAATTGAAATGGAGTACAGCTTTGACGGAAAAGAACTCTCTCAAAATGCCGTAAAACTGGTCATGGATACTGAAACTACGGTTATGATGGTTAAGGGTACAAACGGAAATGCCGGGACGTTTGCACAGGACTTCGAAATTTCGTCGGACACGGGAAGCATTATGCTTGAATCTGCATCGGAAATTTCGGTAAAAACAGTTTATATTTATAGACTGTAAATAAAAATTATAGGGAGAAATAAATGAAACATACATACTCACTTGACAAAGGCTGGAAATTTATAAAAGACGAGGACTTGGATTTTAACACTGTATCGGATTATTTTGATATGTTTTCCAACATAAGCAAGACCGGTGTTGCTGACGGTGCAAAAGGTGAGAGCATTTATGATAATAATTGGCGAACCGTTGATATTCCGCATGACTGGATGGTTGAGCAATCACCGCGTGCCGATGGAATAAAGATGCAGGGCTATCGTAAAAGCGGACGGGCGTGGTACAGAAAGCACTTTTCCATGCCGCAAAATATCGATGCAAAACACGTCTTTTTGAAATTTGACGCAATCAGTATACATTCACAGATATACGTAAATTCCGTAAAAGTTGCGGAAGAGATCTGCGGCAGCACTGGAATTTATGTTGAAATAACGGATTTCATTGAAGAAAACAGACAGATATGTGTAGCTATGACACATTTCACGCTATGCACCCGGAAATTCCTATGTTTGCATCGGAAACTGCATCATATCTCACGTCAGGAGGTGAAGTACTGACCGATATGAAAAAAGACAGACGCAGCTCGTACAAACGTGTGATGAATGAAAATCTGTTTCCTTGGTCAAATACACCCGGAATGACGTGGAAAAGTATTGAGAAACGTGATTATCTGATGGGCGGATTTTATTGGACAGCCTTTGACTATCGCGGTGAATGCGAAGATTATCCGAGCAATATTTAGTCGTTCAGTGCAATGGATTTGTGCGGTTTTCCTAAGGATAGCTTTTTCTGGAACAGGGTGCTGTGGTCTGATGAGCCACAGATATATCTATCACCGTACAGAAAAGATTCTGCAGAAATTGCCTGCTATTCAAACTGCGAACAGGTTAAACTGTATATGGATAGCACAATTATCGCAGAGATTGATAATGATAAGTATAGTCCGCCGGTAATTCCGATAGGGAATAAAGGAATATTAAGAGCGGAGGAATATAACAGCGGAGTTAAGGTGTGTGAAATCACTGCCTTGCTTGCCCAAAAAGTTCAAAAGCTTAAATGCGATGTATTTACAGCATGTGATACCGTTGTTGTCGATTATATGGTATATGACAATAATAACGTATTTGTGCCAGATGCCGATAATTTAATCAGCTTTGAGGTATGCGGCGGAATAATACTCGGTGTCGGAAACGGTGATACCACATCGCTTGAAAGTGATAAAACCAATGCGAGAAGGCTGTATAACGGCTGCTGTCAGCTTATAATTCGGCCGGAAAATGACAGAGTGACAGTAAGAGCAAGCTCCGCAGAACTGGAAGAAAATTTGGTTGATATTAATGTGAATATTGGCGGAAAAAGAGTTGAAGTAAATAGTGAAAATTGTCACATTCCGGTGTCAAGCTGACGAATGACGGATCCGCTTGAAGTATATCCGTCGGATAATATTGCGGATTTGATTTTTGCGTGGATACCGACAACAGTCGGGTACGGCAAAAACCTGATGTTTTCCGGGAAATGCGGGTACGGTATGATTGCGGGAACGTTCGCGGCTCCGGATGCCGGTGCGGATTTTGTAATCGAAAAGATTGAGGGTGCGCTTGACTTGTTTTTTGATCAAAAGCTTATGCGCAAGGAAAACAGCGGAATACACGAGAACGTAAATGTCAAAATCCCAAAAGAATTTAAAGGTGAAAATGTATGTGTAACAATAGTTTTCAAAATGCTTAATGATGATTGCGGCATTGTCGGAAATATCTATGTTGAATAGTTACACAGTACGAATAAAAATATAGAATAATATCAAAGCGGTTGGTGCAAAAAGTCAACCGCTTTTTCAATTTAGATAAAAATATTTTTTCAAACTATAAAATTTCTGCATAGTTTGCGTGGTATACTGATTTTGAAAGGAGGGGAGAGTGATGGCAGAAAGAATGTGTGTAACTCTTGTTGTCAAAAAGCAGACAACACGTTCGTTTCTGTCAGAAGAATTTAATGTTTCACTTGATACGATTAGCCGGGAACAACTTGATACAAGCATTTTCTGTACTAATTCTGTATATCAGCACGTTTGACGGTACGCTTGCGGTTATGCCGGACAATAAAACGGGAGTGGAATCCCGTCTGCCGAGACATATACAGAGGATAATGATACTTGTGCTATGACAGCACTCCGTGCGTGTAGGAAACATATTAAATATGCTATGACGATTTTTCCGAAACCGGCAGAAAATACTATAAAATGAATGGGAGGAATGTATATGTGTGAAAAAAATGAAGTTCCGATATACGAAAAAGTTGCACTCACTGTAAAAGAGGCAGCCTCGTACAGTAACATCGGAATAAATAGAATTGACACGATGCTGCGTATGCCGAATTGTCCGTTTGCATTGTTTGTAGGAACAAAAAAGCTGGTAAAGCGCAAGGAGTTTGAACAATATATAAGTGAAAAATTGACAATATAATCTGATTTGCTATTGAAAAAAGAAAAACGGTGTGGTATAATATACTGTGTTACAAAGGCTCTTTTTTTCGGCATGAGGAAGGAGTTGATAACTAAATTGGGAAAAACCTGAAAGGCAAAGAATGCAGAAAAGGTATTTCGCAGAGAAAGGATGGTTTATACTGCGCAAGGTTTGTAGACAAGTGCGGCAAAAGGCGTGAAAAGTATTTTTCTGCACTTCCGGAGGCGAGAAGCTGGTTAGATACAGCGAGGCAGGCGGCTAAAGGTGAAAGCGTATCTGTTTCGGCAGATATGACTGTTGATACATGGTTTGATTATTGGATAAATTACATTATGCATTGATTTTGGAAACCGGTCTGCGAACAGGTGAGATGATTGGACTAATGACAGTCACCTTTACAGGCTGTGCGATGAGACGGAAATTAAGCGTATATGTATGCATGCTCTGCATCATACGTACGCAACAGGGGCGATTGAAAAAGGAGCACAGACTAAAGTGCTGCAAAGACTTCTCGGACACGCGAGCATACAGACAACTATGGACAGATATATTCACGTAACCGTTGAATCGCTGTTTAATGCGGTACGGCAATTTGAGGTATCAAAAATGGTGTAAAAATGGTGTAAATCACGTACACCAAGCGCCGAAACATAAGTAAATTCAAGGAGATGTAGGGTAAGATGAAATTAGGTATAGTAGGACTTCCGAATGTCGGCAAATCGACACTTTTTAATGCAATAACGCAGGCAGGTGCAGAATCGGCGAATTATCCGTTTTGTACGATAGAACCGAATGTCGGCGTAGTAGATGTGCCGGACGAGAGGATTGACAAGCTTGCACAAATGTATAATCCCAAAAAAGTTACGCGAGCATATATTGAATTTGTCGATATAGCGGGGCTTGTAAAGGGTGCATCAAAAGGCGAAGGCTTGGGAAATAAATTTTTATCACATATTCGTGAGGTGGACGCAATAGTTCATGTGGTACGCTGTTTTGAGGACACCAACATCACACATGTCGACGGCAGCATAGACCCTCTGCGCGACATCGAAACAATAAATCTTGAGCTTATTTTTTCAGATGCAGAAATAATAGACAGGCGGATTGACAGAACAAAAAAGGCAATGAAAGGCGACAAATCGCTTGCAAAGGAACTTGCGCTTTTGGAACGCGTAAAAGCTGCTCTTGAGGACGGTAAACCGGCGCGCAGCCTTGAGTATGATGACGATGAGATGGAAATTATGCGCGAGATTTCGCTGATATCCATGAAACCTGTAATATATGCTGCCAATGTTGCCGAAGACGACTTTAAAAAGGGGATTGAAAATAACCCGTACGTTAAAAAAGTCGAGGAACTTGCAGCCGGCGAGCATGCACAGGTTATGCCTGTTTCGGCGCGTATTGAAGAAGAAATATCTCAGCTTGAAGATGATGAAAAAGCGATGTTTTTAGAAGAACTCGGTATGGCAGAGTCGGGGCTCGATCGATTGATTAAAGCAAGCTATACGCTGTTGGGATTGATAAGCTATCTTACTGCGGGCGAGCCGGAAGTGCGTGCGTGGACGATTAAAAACGGAACGAAAGCGCCTCAGGCGGCTGGAAAAATTCACTCGGATTTTGAACGCGGATTTATCCGTGCAGAGGTTGTAGCATATGATGACCTTATGGCTTGCGGAAGCATGACTGCGGCAAAGGAAAAAGGTCTTGTTCGCTCGGAAGGAAAAGACTATGTTATGAAGGACGGAGACATTGTCCTGTTCAGATTTAATGTATAAAAAATATAAGGGGACAGTTCAAATCGCGTTGTATGGCGGTTTGTTGTCCCTTTTTGTTTTTTCGGACTTGATTATATGCAAAAAATATAGTATAATAATGATATTAAACAGGAAATGAGGATACAGATGGAAGTTTACGGAACAAAACCAAAAAAATTCACAAAGGAATGGTGGAGCTATTTCTGGATGTATTATAAGTGGCATACAATCGCAATACTGTTTGCCGCTGCGATAATAACCACAAGTGCGGTTCAGTGCGCGCAAAGTCCAAAGTATGATTTACAGGCAGATTTTATAACAGAAACGTTTTTTTCGGATGAACAGAAAGCCGCTCTGGAGCAGCTTATGTGTGACAATATCGATGATGCAAGCGGTAATGACAAAAAAGAGGCGTTCGTGCTTAATCTTAACATGGTGCAGTCTGAAGATGTGCAGATGAATCAAGCGATGCAGACAAAGTTATTCCTCGAACAGGGATATTCCGAATCATATGTGTTTATCGGCTCTAAAAACTACATTGATTGGCTTGCGTCTGCAGAAATGTTTGTCTCGTTGTCGGATTGGGCGCAGGGCGGGGAAGGAAATTACATAAGCCTGGCGGGCTGTACAGCGCTTGAAGATATAGGCATAGATACGTCCGATTTATATATTGCCGTAAGAAGTATGCGTGAGAAGGACGCCGAAAAGGAGTACCAGGTGCGTCAATACGAAAACGGCATTAAATTTGCTCAATTTTTAGTGAGCAAGAGGTGATATACGTGGACAAAGAATACGAACTGTTTAAGAAGTATAAACAGACGCATGACAAAAAAATAAGAGATGAACTCGTGGAGCATTATACATACATGGCGCGGCTGTTTGCACATAAATTTGACCGATGCGGCGTGGAATATGATGATATTTACCAAATAGCATGTATGGGCGTAGTGCTTGCTCTTGAACGATTCGACCCCGACAGGGGCGTGCGGTTTGCAACATTTGCAACACCGACGATTATGGGCGAAATCAGGAGATTTTTGCGCGATAAGGCTCGGTGTGTAAAAATTCCGCGCAATATGTACGAACTTTTATGCCGTGCCGAAAGTATCCGTAAAAAAGAAGGTCATTTGTCGGCGAAGGAACTTGCGGACATGCTCGGCGTACCGGAAGAGGACGTTACGGAGGCGTATCGCGTCGGCGATACGGCATTTATAAAGTCGCTTGAAGATGTGGCGTATACCGACGGCGGTCTTGCATTATCAGGAATGGTCGGATATGATGAGGACGGATTTACCATGATAGAAAACCGCGATTTTATGAATTACTGCACAAAAGGTTTATCCGAGAAAGAGAGTACGCTTTTTCGTCTCAGATTTTATGAGGGAAAAACACAAAGCCGTACCGCAGAAGTAATGGGCGTATCACAAATGTATGTTTCGCGTTTGGAGAGGAAAATTATCGACAGAATTAAAAAAATATACCAAAATGACTTTGAACGCGCTTGACATTTGGCGAAAAAAGTAGTATAATATAGAAAAATGAATATGAAAAGGGGAGCTTGTAAACAGGCTGAGAGGGGATTCTTAATTCCGACCCTATAAACCTGATATGGATAATGCCGGCGTAGGGATTTCAAGATATTTTAACGCGTATCGTATCGGTGCGCGTTTTCTTTGTGTCAGAACATATTCATTTAAAATTATATATTTCGGAGGAATGAATTATGAATGACAAAACGAAACAATTAACGGAAATTGCGGTAACGATAGCGCTTGCCGTAGTGTGCAGCTTTATCTGCGTCTATAAAATGCCGCAAGGCGGTTCAATCGCGCTTACAATGATACCGATTTTATTTTTATCAATCCGCAGAGGTCCGTGGCAGGGCATGATTGCGGGTGCGCTTTACGGTTTGATATCTTTGGCGATTGACGGCGTTGTATACCACCCGCTTTCAATACTTTTAGATTATGTGCTGGCATTCGGCATTTTGGGTGTATGCGGATTTTTCCCCAAGAACCTCGGTGGAATTGTAGCGGGCTGCTGCGTCGGCGTTGCCGGGAGATTTATAAGTTCGGTTTTGTCGGGCGCGCTGCTTTTTGCAAGCTTTGCGCCGGAGGGAGAAAATCCGTGGATATATTCACTCGGATATCAGGCTACATATATGATTCCCGAACTTATTATTGCAATTATTGTTCTTGTGCTGCTTTACAAGAAGGCTCACAAGCTGTTTGAAATCTGACGGCGGGTATACGCCGGCACAAAAATACCGCATCATCTGTGATGCGGTATTTTTAACGTGTACCGTTGCAATTTGGCGCACAATGTGGTAAAATAAATATAATTATTCTTCGCCTAATAACGCTTTGGTGATTTTCGCATAAACGTCATCGGGGTGGGATTTAAAATTGCGTATGATTTGTGCTGCGGTTTCACGCGTACCGGCATAAAAGCTTAGTTCCATAAGGGGCGATGTGCTGTCATAAAGAGCACAGTCAACGCCATATTCGCGGGAATTGATTTCCACGAGCTTTGCTTTAACACTGCGCTTTAGCTGCTCTTGCTCAAAAAAAGGCTTAATGTGCTCTTCAATCTGTTCGCGGATATATATAGGTATTGAATGTGAAAAAAAATCGTTTGCCTGAATACCTTTTTCGGTCAAATCGTATATGGGCATGTTTTCGTCATAACCGTTGGGCAGCTTGCGGATATATTCGATTTGAACCAAATTATCAAGAGCAATTTGAAAATTGGCAAAATTTATGTTACAATGGTCTAAAGTCAAGCATGTCAGCTGCGAATGAGTGACTCTGCGTGCGGCTTTGGAAAGTGTAAAAAGTATGATGTACTGTATCATTACAGGGTCGTCTATTTCTCTCATGTACATATCTATCCCTCCTGAGAAAATATATCATATATATTGTAACACATTTTTTGAAAAAATGGTATACTAATTTCGAAAAAAATTAAAAAATTTACAGCCGTATGATTGCGGCGGAACGGAGAAAAATATGGCAAAATTATCGGAAGAACAGGAATTAGCACGTCAAAGAGCGATGCTGGAAACGGAGGATAGGCTGCACGTGGACGGATATCGTTACGTAGCGGGTGTTGATGAGGCGGGCAGAGGGCCGCTTGCCGGGCCGGTATATGCCGCGGCGGTAATCCTGCCGGAAAATGTGCGCCTGGACGGGATAAATGATTCAAAAAAGCTGTCGCCGAAAAAGCGTGATGAGCTTTTTGATAAAATAAAGGAAATTGCCGTTGCGTATTCTGTCTGTGCCATTGACGAAAAAATAATTGATGAAGTGAATATTTTAAATGCGACCTATATGGCTATGAACTGCGCTGTTGATGACCTGGCGGTGCGTCCGGACTATGTTGTGATAGACGGCAACGGCATAAAGGGAATGACATTTCCTCATGAGACGATTGTAAAGGGAGACGCAAAAAGCATGTCAATTGCAGCGGCATCGATATTGGCGAAGGTTTCCCGTGACCGATACATAGTAAAAATCGCGGAAGAATATCCGGA
The DNA here is from genome assembly GCA_934487205.1 of uncultured Clostridia bacterium. GTDB lineage: Bacteria > Bacillota > Clostridia > UBA1381 > UBA1381 > UBA1738. The sequence goes on along the minus strand of CAKSRS010000045.1, from coordinate 10,945 downwards.
ATACGGATTTGAAAAGCACAAAGGATATGGTACAAAAGCGCATACCGATGCAATTTTAAAGTATGGACTGTGCCCGATACACAGAAGGACATTTTTAAAAAAATTACTTGGCAGAGAGAGTGAGAGCTGATATGACAACAAAGGAAATAGGTGATTTCGGCGAAAATGCCGCATGCAAATATTTAAAAAAAAACGGAATGGAAATCATCGAACGCAATTTCCGTACACGCAGCGGTGAAATAGATATTATTGCACGCGACGGCGAGACAACCGTTTTCGTGGAGGTAAAAACGCGCATAACAAATGAATTCGGAAATCCGTGTGAATTTGTGAATTTCCGCAAACGTGAAAAAATTATCGGCACGGCGATATGCTATCTCGGCAGAGATGACGTGGATATGCGGTTTGACGTAATAGAGGTTCTGTATCATATGCGCTTTTCAAGACCGCATGCTGACAATATAAATCATATAAAAAATGCATTCGGCGCATAAAATATTAAGCAGAAAGGAGCAATATGATGAAGGATTATATTATTTTTGATACTCATTCCGATACCATGAGCGAGCTTTTAAACCGCGGCGAGCGTCTGGCGGAAAACAATATGCAGATTGATATGAAACGCTTGTCGAAATACAAATCATATACGCAAGTTTTTGCGGCATTTGCTGACCCGGAATATAAAGATAACGCAATGGAGCGTGCCCGGGAAATCATTGATAATTTTTATCGTGAAACAAAAGAGAACGGTATAAGTGTGTGTAAAAACTATTCCGATTGGGAAAATGCAAAGACGCCGGTAAAAGCATTTTTAAGCCTTGAAGGCGGCGAGCCGATAAAAACGCTTGATGATTTGGAGACTTTGTATAATTTGGGCGTGCGCATGATTGCGTTAACGTGGAATTTTAAAAATCAGCTTGCATGCGGTGTGTGTGAAAAGGAAGATACAGGATTGACAGAATTCGGCAAAAAGGTTATTCGCAAGATGAATTGCATGGGAATTATTCCTGATGTGTCGCATCTCAGTCCCAAATCGTTTTGGGATGTTGCGCAAATATCAAACAGACCGATAATTGCAAGCCACTCCTGTTCAAAGGCGGTGCACGAGCATATTCGCAATCTGACAGACGAACAATTCGTGAAGATAAAGGAAATGCACGGCGTTGTCGGCATAAATTTTTATCCGGAATTTCTCGGGGAAGACATAAGTGATATAGCGCGGCATATTGATAGATTTTTGTCGCTCGGCGGCGAAGATAATATCGGTCTCGGCAGTGATTTTGACGGTGTGGAACGGCTGCCGCGCGAAATTTGCGGTGTGCAGGATATGGATAAAGTGATAAAATCACTTCCGTATGAAACCGACTTGCGGGAAAAAATTGCTTATCGCAATTTTTTGCGCCTGTTTAAGGAATATAATTGTTAATTATGCATAGATATGTATAAAAATTCTCGTATTGTTTGTTGATTAAAATATGAAGTTTTATCTGTATAAATATTGCAATTTGTATATAAATGTGGTATAATAATCTTAATGAATAATCAAAAATGAAATTTTGACACTACAAATTATTCATACGGAGGGCATTATGGTATCAAGAAAAGCAGCGCAGGTGTCGCCGTCACCGACTCTTGCGATAGATTCAAAATTTAAGGAAATGAAGGCAAACGGTGTTGATGTCGTTGGATTTGGCTGCGGAGAACCGGATTTTGACACACCCGATCATATTAAAGAGGCAGCTATCGCGGCTATAATGCGCGGTGAAACAAAGTATACGCCGGCAGCCGGCACGTTAAAACTGCGTAAGGCTGTGGCGGATAAATTTCTGCGCGAAAATTCTTTGGAATATAAACCGACCGATATCGTTGTGTCAAACGGTGCAAAACATTCGCTTATAAATGCATTTACGGCAATTTTAAATCCGGGCGATGAGGTGCTTATCCCCGCACCGTATTGGGTAAGTTATCCGGAAATGGTTAAGCTTGCGGACGGTGTCCCGGTTACGGTGGATACAAAAGAAGATGATGAATTTAAAGTGACAACCGAACTTTTGGAGGCAGCGCTTACGCCAAAAACAAAGGCTTTGGTGATAAACAGTCCTTCGAACCCGACGGGAATGGTATATACCGAGGCGGAGCTCCGAGCTGTTGCGGATTTTGCCGTAAAGCATGACCTGTATGTAATTTCCGATGAAATATATGAGCATCTTATCTATGAAGGAAAGCATATAAGCATTGCATCGTTTGGTGAGGAAATAAAAAAACGTACCATTGTTGTAAACGGTGTTTCAAAAACATTTGCCATGACAGGTTGGCGAATCGGATATGCTGCGGCTAATCCCGAAATAGCGAAAGCAATGGCGAATATTCAGTCGCATGCATCATCAAACCCCAACTCCATTGCGCAGGAAGCGGCATACGCTGCGCTTGAAGGCGGCATGGAGGCAGCAGAGAAAATGCGGAAACAGTTTAAGCGCCGCCGTGATTTTATGGTTGATATGTTTAACAGCATCGACGGTGTATCGTGCAAAAAGCCGCATGGAGCATTTTATATTATGATGAATATAGATGAGCTTATCGGTAAAACAATGTACGGAACGACAATTCATAACGCGGACGATTTTGCACAGCTGTTTTTAGATGTTGCAAAGGTTGCCGTTGTGCCGGGTACGGGGTTCGGCGTAGATAACTATGTCAGATGGTCTTATGCAACCAGTATGGATAATATCGTTGAAGGAATAGAAAGACTGAAGAAATTTCTTCAGGCGGCGGAATTTTAAATAAAAACGGAATTAATATGTCCGATTGCGAATATGTATGTAGTATCATATTTGCAATCGGATTTTTGTATTTACCGAATTGAAATTTACAAAACGGCGGGGGAAGTAAAAATGGTAAAAAACTTAAGAACTATAGTATTTTTTGTGTTTTTGTGCGCGTATGCATTCGGCGTATGTATCGGAAGTGTGCGCCAGGTTAAAACGGAACGGCAGACGGAGATGTATGAATATTTATCGGGCGCCGTTTCGGGATACGAATCATCGCCGGCGTCGGGTATAAAAAGAGTGGCGGAGGATAATGCGGTTTTGCTTAGCGTTCTTGCAATTTCCGGTGTATTCAAACCGATGATGGCATTGGGCGTCGGTACGGTTGCGGTAAAAGGCTATGCAACGGGATTTTCCATAACGGCAATGCTGCGGCTTTACGGAATGAAGGGACTTATAATGTGTACCGCAAATTTGCTGTCGGCAATGGTTGTTGTACCGGCAATTGCATATTACGGTGCAATGTCGGCTGAAAACCTTGCGCGAAACAAGGGCGAAAAAAATTTTTATAAATATTTTATTTTTTTGATATTATTTCTAACCGCAATATTTTGTATAGACAGCATTGCACGTGGATTTTTTTCATCAATATTTATGAAATTTGCTCCCGGAGCAGCAAAATCTGCCTGAAAAAAAACAGTTGTTTTATGCGGAAAAACGTGATAAAATATATAATAGAAAAGAATTTTGTGTTTTTACGCGAAATATAATGCTGCCGAAGGGAGGATTATCATGCAGGATTTGCTGGACGGGTTTGTGGTTTCACTGTCGGGTATTGACAGAAAATCTCAAAACACCGTTTTATCCTATAAACGTGATATAGCGCATTACATAGCTTATCTAAAAAATAACGGTGTGGAGAATATCTCAAAAACAGACAGACAAACCGTTATTACATATTTGCTTTTCTTAAAGCGCTGCGGGAGAGCATCGTCGACAATTTCGCGAAATCTTGCGTCTTTGCGTTCATTCTATATGTACGTAATCGACAGCGGTATTATAATGAACGACCCGACCGTAAATCTTGAAACACCGCATGCATCGAGGAAGGAACCGGGAGTTTTGACAACAGCGGAGGTAGAGTTACTTTTAAATCAGCCGGAATGCGGCGACGCAAAGGGCTGCCGCGATAAAGCAATGCTGGAACTTTTGTACGCAACGGGGATAAAAGTTTCGGAACTTATAAATCTCAGAACCGATGATATTAATTTGAAAATGGGTTTGCTGCATTGCCGTACGGTCGCACATGAGCGTGTAGTACCGATAGGTCATATCGCGGCGTCGGCAGTGGAAAATTACCTTGAAAATGCAAGACCTAATCTTGCTATTGACGCCAGTATACCTTTTTTGTTTCTTAACCGAAACGGTATGCAACTGTCGCGGCAAGGCTTTTGGAAAATAATAAAGTATTATCGTAAATCGACGGGGATACAAAAAGATATAACGCCATATACTCTGCGCCACTCATTTGCAATTCATTTGCTGGAAAACGGCGCCGACCTTGAGGCGATACGTCAGCTTTTGGGACACACCGATATTTCTGCGACGCAGGTATATTCAAAAATGCTCGACAGCAGAATAAAAAAAGTTTACGAAAATACACACCCGCGGGCATAATAAATAAGCCGCCTCAAATGACTGTTTTTGTTTGTGACTATTTAATATTAGCAAAACGTTCAACTGCTTTTGCAAAACTTTCTATCGTTTTGTCGGCGCCGCCATGCTCAAGGCCGTCATGGACGCAGTGCTTTAAATGTCCCTCAAGCACAACCTGTCCCGCCTTATGCAAGGCGGACTTTGCCGCATTTATTTGCGACAAGATGTCTTCGCAAGGTATGTCTGGGTCTATCATTCTGTCTATTGCTTGTATCTGACCGATTATTCTGCTTAATCTGTTATGCAGATTTTCGGAATCCATGCATTGTTTAATTTATCACCTTCGTGTATACCGCTATGGGTATATTATATTTTTTTCTAAATGTCCCGGACGCGGAGGGCGATTTTTACTCTTGCAGATATGCATTTGCAAATGTATATTAAAAAATTACATTAAAAAATACAAAAAAACTATTGCAAAATTTAAAAATATGTGATATAATTAAATGGTTGTAAATTTGGAGAAGTCGCGTAGTCCGGCCGAGCGCGCACGATTGGAAATCGTGTAACCGTCACAAGCGGTTCGAGGGTTCGAATCCCTCCTTCTCCGCCAAGCATTAAAAGAACCGCATACCTATGCGGTTCTTATCTTTTATCCCTTGAAAATCCCTTAAAATTATATAATTTTATTCAATACTTTTAATGCTCGTTCTTCTTCGCGTGGATACAAATGTGAGTAAGTATTCCATGTCATTTCAATATTTGAATGTCCGAGTCTGCGCGCAATTTCCTGAATATTAATTCCCTCATTCGCCAAAAGCGACGCATGCGAATGTCTGAAATCATGAATTCGTATCCGATGCACACCTGCATTCTTCGCAAACAATTCATTTTTGTTTGCGATGCTTGTATCGCTGAGACAAACTGCACCGCCACATATTCTGAAATCGGCCGAAAATCCGTCAGTTTTCATGCAGCGTTTTTTGTGCCTGCTTAATATAGACATAAGCGGCAAAGGTATTTGTAAGTCTCTGTATGATGATTTATTTTTAGGCGGTGTTTCAACAATTTTTTTTCCTTTTATCTTTTGCGCCACACTTCTGCGCACATGAATGACATTCCCGTCTATGTCCGACCACTTTAAAGCATTTATTTCGCCTTTGCGCATACCGGTATAAAACGCAATATTAAAAAACACATAGTAGCCCCAATCTGTAAGCGTTTTGGCGTGTTTTTTTGCCTCTCTTATAAATTTCTTAAATTCTTCCGCCGTATAATATTGCATTTTTTCTTTTGGCATTTCAAAATAAGCATCTTTAAAATTACCCAAACGTACAAGTGGATTGTTTTGCAGATACCCCAGTTTTACGGCATAATTAAGTAAAGCCCGAAATTCGCCGTATATGTTTTTCTGTGTTGTTATAGACAACCCCATTTCAGAGATGCTGTTTTTCCAATCATTGAGGATTGTGTTATTTAATTTGTCAATCGGAATATTTTTAACATACGGCAATACTTTCCCCTTTAGCGTTCTGTCCGTTTTGTCAAGGGTTGTTTCCCTCACTTCATGCCGCTTGCTTTTGATATATTCATCATATAACCTTTTAACCGTAAAACTTGACGGAATGGTACTGCTTGCAAGCTCATTTCTAAGTTGCATCTCTATCAGCACCGCATCATCTTTACCATACGCGGTGCGTTCTTTCTGATGAAATTCTCCTTTGGCGTCCTTGTAGGTTACACGGACGCGATACTTCTGTTTCCCGTTTTTGATTTTCCCTGTTTTTGTAATAGACATTTTGTTTCACCCCATGACAAAAGCATATCACAAAACAAAAACGGTGTCAAGTTGTTGTCATGATTGTTTTGTTACACCTTCAATATACTTAATGTTTTGTGCCGTTGTTTTATTTGCCAATATTTACTTGCAGATTTTTCGACAAATTTCGCGTATAATTATTTTTGAGGTGATTTATATGCGATATGAAAAATCAAGAGATTTGGCATGGCAGATTTTAATAAATCAAAATATATCGAGTCTGCCTGTTAAAATCAGCAGCATTTGCCGGTCAATGGGGTATGTTGTGACAAGTTATGAGCGCGGTCATGATATAATAATGCGCATGGATTTATCGGACCGGACAGAAGATAATGACGGCTTTACGGCAAACGGAATTATTTTTTATAATCAACAATGCACTGTGCAGCGCATACGGTTTACTGTGGCGCACGAATTGGGACACATATTATTACATAACGGGAGCGGCATATACAACCGTGAGCCGGCAGACAACGACAATCCCATAGAACATGAGGCAAATATATTTGCAAGCCGACTGATTATGCCTGCATGCGTTTTGTGGGCGCTGGAGGTGCAGACCGCCGAGCAGATTTCACAGATATGTGATGTAAGTATGCCGGCAGCAGAGTTCCGCATGAAACGCTTGAACGCGCTTTACGCCCGTGAAGATGAGTACATACAAACACACGGGCACAGCTGCTTTTTAATGTCGCCATTGGAACGAGAAGTATATAAGCAGTTTAAAGAATACATAGATATGCATAAATAAAAACAAAATTACGTAAGTTCATTAAGGAAGTCCTCGAGTTCAATATGTGCCATTGATAAAATGCTTTTCAAAGTACCTTTGGCAATTTCGTAATGCTTGGGAATTATTACAACGTATTTTTCGTTTGAATATTTCACATGACTTCCTTTTTGACTTACGTAATGAAACCCGAATTTTTCCAAAGTTTTAATAACATCATTAGGCGACAGAACCGGATATTTTGAACCCATATTATACAGCGACCTCCAATGTTGTAATATATACCGGAGATAAATTTTCCTCGTATTTATTATCCTCAAAATACAGAGACAAAGCCTCAGAAAGGTTCGCTATTGCCTCATCAATTGTTTTTCCTTGTGATGCTACACCTGTTTCGATACTGGTGGCAACATACCAATTTTCTTCTTTTTGAATGTAAACGGTTGATTTTACTGACATATAAAAAACTCCTTTCAAGATATATTTATGACATATTTAATGCAATTAATTCCGGAGCGGCAAAACGAACACGTTCCAAATGTATTCCGCTTATAAGACCTCCGTACGGTTATTATACCATATTTCAATGGTATATACTATGCTTTAAGTTGTAAATTATTTTTTTCTAAAAATCTAAATTGTCCAGTCCATAATCGTGCAGCTCTTTCTCCAGTAATTTATCTTTTTCGTAGTCATATATACCAAGACGTTTTTCGTATTGTTCTATCAGTTCGTCCTTTTCCTCGATTTCTTTCAAAAGGTCATCATAGTCGGCTGCAGTATCGCACGCCTCATCATAGTATTCTTCAAGCTTATTATACCGATATTGCAAATCATTATATTTTGCTTTTAAGTCCTCATACTCGGCGTTTGACACGCAGCTACTTAGCATGAGCGGTATTGCAAGTAATATCAATATTCTTTCCATGTTTCACCCCTTATAAGCGCTCCGAGCGATGACAGCAATCCTACTATCAATGAAACTGTTGATTCCAAACACAAAGCAAAACATATACCGTACCACACGTTACATTTTATTATTACAGAAACTATGGCTGATAATATTGCTACAATCCACGTAAGCGCATATGCGGAATTTGTGAGTACACCTCTTCCATATTGAATAAATGTTAATATTATGTACACAACTCCGCCAATATAGACTAAATAATGAATATGGCGGAAATGCCCTACAATTCCGGCTATTGGTACTACATAAATTATAAGTATGTAGAGTAAATAAATAAAAATCTTTTTAATCATCTGCATGTTCTCGTTCCTTCAATTATTTATATTTTTGTGTATTAAGCAATTTCTTCAGTTGGCTTGCAACTTTCTGACAGATTATTATTCCCCGTAGGGCAGCTGATCAACACGAATTGATATCTCGGTAGAAGTGCCGCTGCAAGTATAGTTCAATTTAACCAGCCCGCCGCTTTCATGTGCTGTACGAGGGTACAAGTCTTCTTTTTTTATTGTTATCCAATTAGATAGTACGTAATCGGAAAGACCGTAAAAATAAGGACCAACAGACGGATAATCGTTGTAAGTTATTTTTTTGTTTTTTAATACTGAGTTACCGTCTGCGTCTATAACATCAATTACAGTTATTATAGTATAGCAATCTGTACATATGTCAGAATACTCACCTGAGGTTTCAGCTGCTGTGATAAAAAGCGTATTTGACAGCAGTGTTGTATCATAGTGAATCCAAGGGTCATCAAGCCGTGTGCACGTTTCATAGTAAGTGAAGTTGTCACTAATACGTGGAACATTGAACGGTGTGTTGCGCATTTCTAACCCATCGCTCACCCACATCTTAACAGCCTTTACTTCGGGAACCCATACTACAGAAACGTTGTCTATACATGCAAGGTCATTTATATTTATCAATGTTTTGCCGTCTATGCCGCCGTATGACGCATATTGATAATTTCCGGTAAATACGCGTACATCAGTTGATGTTACAGTAAATTGCTTTTTGCCAAGCTGTCGTTCGAGCGGACGGAACGTATATTCCGTACTAATTTCGTTGCTGTTATTTCGATTTATTATTAATGTACGAGCGTACTCATTCCAAAATACGTCAAAGCCGTATGTTTGCAAATCTTCTGCCGCAATTAATGTGATGCCGTTAAAATTATATGATGGAATTGGATAGTGATTTATATACGCGACAATGTCGGTGTATACCGCGCTGCCTAACGTGTTGCCGGCAAAGGCGGTAACAGGGAGTATGGATAGTACAATTATTAATGCAATGTTTAAAAATTTTTTCATGACACTTCCTCTTTTCTTTAGTTAGATTGATTTAAAAGTCAGGACTATCTTCTCCGCTTATTGTATGAATAAACTTTTCCAGGTAGTCCATTTGTTCTTTTGTGAATTTTTTTCTTACCGTTTCCCCGTTTCGGCAATAGATGATAACATCGTCCTGCAAAGGAAAGGTATTGTTTAAACTTTCCGGATTTTCTGCGTTATTTCCAACAAGAAAATCTACAGTGACACCGAAAAAAGCGGCTATTTCGGGCAAATATTTTTGGTATGATTTTATTCGCCCTGATTTCCAATCTGTAAATGCGTTTTTTGTGATACCCAAATAATCAGTTAAATCTTTTTGCTTTTTGTTTTGCTGTTTAAGCAACATTACAATATTGTCAAATGTACTCAAAATAATGACCTCCTGTTTGTAAATTTTTCACAAAACACTCAAAAATATGACTATACCATATTGACAGTACGTATTTTGAGTGCTAAACTGTAACCATAGACGACAGTGAAAGTAAAAGGTTTCCCCCTCACTGTCGGCTCGGAACGCATACAGTATATAAAACCTTGGGCAAGGGTTACATGCGTTCCCGGATATTTTGCCGAATGATATTTAATTTGCATCACAACAATATTATATACCATTCGGCATTTATTGTCAATAAATTTGTGTATCTGTACAAATGAAAAGAAGGGAGCGGGAAATATGCATAATGCTGATATAAGAATAAAATTGATTCAACTGGGAAAACAGCACAAAGACTTACTTGCGGAAGTAAACAAAAGGGGGTATCCCGGAATGAAGAAAAATCAGTTTTCCGACTACATGAACAAGAGAACCACCGGTCCGCAGGCGGACAAAGTTCTTGCATTGGCGAGGGATATTCTTGATGAATGGGAAAAGGAGGGAAAGTAAATGTTATCGGTACCGAGACTTGCGGATTTTGACACCGTACTCAAAATCTATTATGAAAATACTGAAATAGGACATCAAAAAATTAAACAATTATTTGTCCCGGACAAGGGGAAAAACATATCGTCCGCCACCGTGCGTCAATTATTCGTTGCCGCGGCGGAAGAAGAAGTAAAACGCGGTACGCCGAAATGGAGTTCGCACAGGGTAAACACACGTGTTGCATTTGAGGTGTGGGGGATAGACATTGATGACGTGGAGCGGCGAAAAAAGAAATTAGATAAATTATTTGCAAAGGGTGCGTAAAGATGAAAAGTATAATACAAGATGAACGTGTTTGCTACATAACCGGGCGCGGTGACCACCTTGAAGAACATCACGTGTTCGGGGGTATGAACCGTAAAAATTCCGAAAAGTACGGACTTAAAATCTATCTGACAGCCGAAATGCACCGCGGGGACGAAGGCGTACATCAAAACCGTGAACTTTCAGACCGTATCAAGTCGGAAGTCCAGCAGATAGCAATGGACTATTACGATTGGGACATCGATGATTTCCGGCTGATTTTCGGCAAGAATTACACATAAAACGAGGTGGTAAAAATGACGTTATGCGACAAGTGCCCGCACAAGCTGGGCGCAGGTGTTCCGCCGCGGCTTGAACGGCGGCCGTATGTAAACTGTGAGGTTGAAGGAAACGTACTTGCAAAGGGCATTATATGCATGGTATTGGTTAACGAAGAAAGTGAGAAATGGAATGAACGAAACGATAGAAAAAATAGAATTTCAGCAAAC
>CAKSRS010000044.1 GCA_934487205.1 uncultured Clostridia bacterium | reverse complement strand
AGCAATGAATCTGAAAAAGTTTGCAAAATGGAAGTGGAATAGTCGTAAAAACCATTTGCATACTTTTATATATTTTGCAAATACAAAGTTTTTCAAAAAAATCCCTGCTTTGCATAGTGCAAAACAGGGATTTTCGACAGTCTGAGGCGTGCAGTTCATTTTGAACTGCACGCCGTATATTTTGGAAATTATAAATATCGTTTTTGCAACAAGTATAATTTTATGAGCGCTATTTCTTCAGACTTAATATAATTCCCAGAGCAACCGATAGTGCGGCTGCCATTATAACCTGATACTCTGCCGGGAGCATAAAGGTGATTGTGTGTGCCGGAATCCAAAAGATTGGTATTGTTTTGAACAATGTAAATCCGACAAAACCCTTCCATTCTACGGCAGAAACCGCATCAAGCGCTTTATGCGGTTTGCCTTGTGCTTTCAGTTCCAGACATTTGTCGGTGCATTTGTGAAATGCCATAAATGTGGGTCCGAAAGTTAAATTCATAATTGCGCTTGTGTAGAATGCGGTTAAAAATTTGTTCAGTAATGTACCGTTTTCGCCGGCGAACAGCAGAGGCGATGCACCTGTGACGGAGTTCTGCGATGTTAAAACAGATACTCCGCCGGCATAAGTTTTCATCATGAAGGTTATGGCGATGCCGATTAATCCCCAAATTAGCGCACGTAATCCGACGAATGACGGAATATTCCACGCCTTTTTTGAAATGCGCAGCGCAATGATTTCGCCTACGGTTGCCATAAGTGCAAATTTGATAAATCCCATTATAAACGGGTGAGTTCCCGACGCCGTTTTGAAAATTTCGCGGCTTTGCGGGAATATAAGTATAAGCGCAAACGCAAGAAGTATAAAAATACTTGCAAATGCGGTAAGTCGTTCTTTTTTCATACATTTCCTCCGATTAGTCTACAGTCTGTAAATATCTTTTGGATTGACTGTGCTTATGTCAAGTGCAGACAGCGCCTTTTCGGCAAGTTCCGGGTCGGAAACTTTTATGACGGTCAACGCTTTTGAGGTGACCTTTCCGACAAATGCGTACATATAATCGACGTTAATCGAATTTTTTACAAAAATCGAAAGTATGCGCGAAAGCCCGCCGGGCGTATCGTCGATAGCGATGGCAAGGACATTTGTCAGCTTGACAACTACCCCCGAATTTTTCAAAACTTCCGCTGCGTCATCCGGGTTGCTGACGATTAGGCGTAAGATGCCGTACTCCGACGTATCTGCAAGCGACAGAGCACTTATATCTATATTATGTTTGCCGAGTTCCTCCAAAATTGCGGCGAGTCTGCCGGGTTTGTTTTCAATGAATACGGAAAGCTGTTTAATCAGCATAAAATCGCTCCCTTCTTATTTTAAATGACGTCTGTCAATAACGCGCTTTGCTTTTCCCTCACTACGCTCAATGGATTTCGGATTGACAAGGTGAACCTTTGCGCCTATGCCCAAAACCTCGCGCAGTTTTGCCGTAATGCCTTTTTCAAGGTTTTCAACCGAGCGGACATCATCGGCAAACAGATTCTCATTCATTTCAACATTTATGTCAAATGTATCGTTATTATTCACGCGGTCAACAATAATCTGATAATTCGGTGTAATTCCGCCGCCCGTTTTTAAGAGAACTTCCTCAATCTGGCTCGGGAATACATTTACACCACGTATAATCAGCATGTCATCGCTTCTGCCGCACGGTTTCTTCATGCGGATATGCGTTCTGCCGCATTTGCACGGCTCGGCAATCAGTGTGCATATGTCGCGCGTGCGGTAGCGGATAAGCGGAAAACCTTCCTTTGTGATTGTGGTGAATACAAGTTCGCCCTGCTCACCGTAGGGGAGAACTTCTTCCGTTTCCGGGTCGATAATTTCGGGAATAAACATATCTTCCCATACATGCATGCCGGATTGCTCGCTGCATTCGCATGCGACGCCCGGCCCCATGATTTCCGATAGACCGTAAATGTCGTAGGCTTTTATGTGCAGTTTGTTTTCGATAGCGTGCCGCATATCTTCCGTCCACGGTTCTGCGCCGAAAATCCCGACCTTAAGACTGAGCTTGTCGGTAAGTCCTTCTTCTTCAACGGCTTCGCCGAGATACATGGCGTATGAAGGGGTGCAGCACAATGCCGTTGACTTGAAATCAACCATAGTCTGAATTTGATTATGGGTGTTTCCCGATGATACCGGGATTACCGTTGCGCCGATTTTTTCTGCGCCGTTATGCGCGCCGAACCCGCCGGTAAACAGTCCGTATCCGAAGGAAACCTGTACAAAATCCTTGTTTGTAAGACCGATGGCGGTCATCATTCGCGCCATGCAGTTATCCCAGTTTTCAATATCCTTTTTCGTGTAGCCGACAACAATTTTTTTGCCGGTTGTGCCGCTTGACGCGTGGACACGCACGATTTCGTCGGTGGGAACAGCGAAAAGTCCGTACGGATAATAATCGCGTAAGTCCTGTTTATAGGAGAAGGGAAGTTTTCCGAGGTCGTCAACCGATTTGATATCGGAAGGCTTTAACCCCTTTTCGTCCATTCTCTTGCGGAAAAGCTCCACATTTTCATACATTCTGTCGACTTGCCAAATAAGGCGCTCGCTCTGCAGCTTTTTTAACTCGCTGCGCGGCATTGTTTCAATTTCTTTTTGCCACATAGCCAATGGAATCACCTCCGTGTTTATAAACTATAACCAAGATCAAAAGCTTTAAGGTTCACAGCTAAGAATTTTTCGGGAACTGTTGTTTTTATTGTTTCCACCCATTTTTCGTACGGGATATCGGTGCTTTTCGCCATAACGCCGATTAATACCACGTTTACCGATTTTTGATTGCCCGCGGAAATTGCCGCCGAAAGAGCGTCAACGGGAATTACGTGAACCTTGTCCGACATCTTCTGCATGATATCCGTCGGATATTTCATGGCGCCCGTTATAACCGGCATCGGGTCGATTTCCTGGGTATTTACAATTATTTTTCCGCCATTTTTGAGGTAGGGCATTGCGCGGTATGCCTCGAGCATTTCAAATGCAAGGATAATATCCGCTTCGCCGCGGTCTATAATGGGCGAATAAACGGCGTCGCCGTATTTTACGTAAGTAACAACACTTCCGCCGCGCTGACTCATGCCATGCACTTCGGATACCTTAACGTCATAGCCTTCATTTATAACGGTGTTGCCGAGGATACGGCTGGCAAGCAGAGTTCCCTGGCCGCCGACACCGACTATCATAATATTTTTCGTCATGCCTTAGTCCTCCTTTACTATTGCGTCAAACGGACATACGTTCACGCAGAGTCCGCAGCCATTGCACTGCGTCAAATCTATCTTCACGCCGCCTTCGGCTGTTTCCGATATGGCGGGGCAGCCGAGTTTCATGCACATTTTGCATTTTTTGCACTTGTCGCTGATGGTGCAATGACCGGAATATTTAACATATTTGAGCAGCGCACAGGGTCTTTGCGCAATGATAACCGACGGTTCATCACGCTGAACTTCGGTTTTAACTACCGATTCGAAGTTTTTAAGGTCGAACGGGTCGGCAACCGTCACGTGTTCTATGCCGACAGCCTTGCAAAGCGCAAGCAGGTCGACCTGTTTTGTTGCCTCACCGCGGATAGTTTTGCCTGTTGTGGGGTTATCCTGGTGCCCCGTCATTCCCGTGATGGAATTGTCAAGGATTATTACGGTATTGGCGCCTTTGTTGTATACGATATCAATTAATCCCGTTATTCCGGAATGAATAAATGTGGAATCGCCGATAACCGAAACAAGCCTTTTGTTAAATTCGCTGCCACGTGCTTTTGCCATGCCCAAAGCCGCCGAAACGGACGCGCCCATGCAGATTGTTGTGTCGACGCTTGCAAGCGGTGCAACCGCGCCCAGGGTGTAGCAGCCGATATCGCCCGATACGGTGAGACCGAGCTTTTTTAGCACGTAGAATGTGCCGCGGTGCGGACAGCCGGGACAAAGCACCGGCGGACGGGAAGGAATCTGTTCATCGATTTCAGCCGATTCGGGAGCGTTTTCGCCGAGAATTGCTTTTTTTATCATTGCCGGGGTGTATTCGCCCAAAAGCGTGAAAACTTCCTTGCCGATTACATCTATGCCCAGCGCCTTGCAATGCGTTTCTATTACCGGGTCGAGTTCTTCAATTACATAAAGCTTGTCAACCTTAGCCGCAAAATCGCGGATAAGCTTTTCGGGTAAGGGATATACCATGCCGAGCTTTAAATAGCTGACATTGTCACCAAGTGCCTCTTTTGCGTACATATGCGATATGCCGGAGGTTATTACGCCGATTTTTGAATCGTTCATTTCGATTTTGTTAAAATCACAGGTTTCTGCAAATTCAATAAGTTTTTTTGTGCGTTCTTCCACAACGACATGGCGTTTTACCGCCATTGCCGGCATCATAACGTATTTGGGCACATTTTTTTCGTAAGGCTTAAGTTCAACATTTTCTCTTTCGCCGATTTCGACCATGCTTTGCGAGTGCGAAACACGCGTTGACAAACGGATAAAAAACGGTGTGTCGAACTGTTCGGAAAGTTCGAATGCGCGGCGCGTAAATTCTTTACATTCCTGCGAATTGGAAGGTTCCAGCATCGCTGTTTTCGACGCTTTTGCATAGTGGCGCGAATCCTGTTCATTCTGCGAGGAATGCATGCCGGGGTCGTCTGCAACGCACAGCACAAGCCCGCCGTTTACGCCGGTATATGCGGCGGTGAAAACGGGGTCTGCCATAACGTTCAATCCGACGTGTTTCATACAGGACATGGCTCTTGCGCCGCCGATTGACGCGCCTATTGCTACTTCCGCCGCGACCTTTTCATTTGGCGACCATTCAACATATACATCATCATATTTCACCATATTTTCGGTGATTTCGGTACTCGGAGTACCGGGGTATGAGGCAACAACGCGTACGCCCGCCTCATATGCGCCTTGCGCAGCGGCAGCGTTGCCGAGCATTAATTTCTTCATATAAAATCTCCTTTACTCAATTTCGTTTTCGTGTGCAACAACAGATTTTGCGCCGTACATTTCGCGCAGTTTCGGCTTTTCGATTTTACCCGTGGGGTTGCGCGGAACTTTTGCAAAAATAATCTTGCGCGGTCTTTTGTAACGCGGCAAATCGCGGCAAAAATCGTCAAGTTCTTCTTCTGTCATGGTTTCGCCGTCTTTTACCTCAACAACCGCGGCGGCTATTTCACCGAGACGGCTGTCCGGAATACCGATGACCGCAACGTCTTTGATTTTGCCGTTATTGCGAAGGAAGTCCTCAATCTGAACGGGATACAGGTTTTCACCGCCGGATATAATGACGTCCTTTTTGCGGTCGACAAGGTAGATAAATCCGTCCTCGTCCTCCCGTGCCATATCACCGGTGAAAAGCCAGCCGTCCGATAATACTTCTTCGGTTGCTTTTTCGTCTTTGTAATAGCAATTCATAACGCCGGGGCCTTTGACGGCAAGTTCGCCGACGTCGCCGCGCTTAACGGTGTTATGATTTTCGTCCACGATACGCACTTGCCAGCCGTAACCGGCTTTTCCTATTGCGCCGACTTTGTGAATATTTTCAACGCCCAGATGAACGCAGCCGGGACCGATGGATTCGGAAAGACCGTAGTTTGTATCGTATTGCTGATTGGGAAATTGTTTCTGCCAGCGATTGATAAGGCTGGGCGGAACGGGCTGTGCGCCTATGTGCATCAGCCGCCATTGCGACAGCTCATAGTCGGCGGGATTAACGTCGCCGCGGTCGATTGCGTCAAGGATATCCTGTGCCCAGGGAACAAGCAGCCACACGATGGTGCAATGCTCGTCCGAAACGGCTTTTAAAATCCATTCGGGCTTTATTCCTTTGAGCAGCACCGATTTTCCGCCTACAAGAAAACTGCCGAACCAGTGCATTTTTGCGCCCGTGTGATAAAGGGGAGGTATACATAAAAATACGTCGTCCTTTGTCTGAGAGTGATGGTTCTGCTCGGTAAGGGCAGCGTGCATAAGACTTTCATGATTATGTACGATTGCCTTCGGAAATCCCGTCGTTCCCGAAGAGAAATAGATTGCCGCCTCGTCCGCGTCGGTAAGCTTGATGTCGGGTGCTTTTGATGAGCAGTAAGTGACGAGACGATCATAGCTTTCCGCAAATGTCGGACAGTCCCCGCCGGCATACAGCCACATTTTTACCTTTGGCGTGCGGTCGTAAATTTCCTCAATTCGCCCGGTAAATTCCGCGCCGAAAATGATTGTTTCTGCATCGGAAAGGTTCAGACAATATTTAATTTCGTCCGCAGTGTAGCGATAATTAAGGGGTACTGCCAGCGCGCCTGTCTTTAAAATTCCGAAGTAAATCGGCAGCCATTCGATGCAGTTCATCAGCAGAATTGCTACCTTGTCACCCTTTTTTACGCCGCGCGATAAAAGCAGATTTGCAAAGCGGTTCGCTTTTTTGTTGAAATCGCTCCATGTTATTTCCTTGCGGTATGCTTCACCGCGGCGTGACTCGATAAGTGCATACTCGCGCCATGTGATGTGTTCCTGTCCCTCAAGCTGAGGGTTGATTTCCACCAAAGCGGTGTCGCCGGGGTAGAAATCCGCGTTTTTCTTTAAAATTTCGGTAATAGGCATGATAAATGCTCCTTTTTTAACGGGACTTTATACTAAAAAAGCCCCTGTAATAATACAGAGGACGGACAATGCCGTGGTACCACCTCATTTTGCCCGGATTTCACAAACCGAGCCTCTTTGGGTACAAAAACCCTTGCGCTGTAACGGGCGCCGCCGCTGCAGCCTACTTGAAAAGTTTCGTTCGGTGCAGAGCTCACGAAGCGTATTTCGCACATATCCTTTCCATTGGCTCGCAGCGCCCGCCAACTCTCTCAAGGCTCCGGATTACGGCTACTTAAATTTCGGTCATCGCTTTTATTCCCTATATAATAGCAGTATATATTATTTATGCAAATTTGTCAAGTTTTTTTGACGGATATGGTTGAAATAAATTGTATGATGTGGTAAAATATACATATTGTTTAAAATATAACTTACGGGAGGCAATATCATGGATATTATGGATATAATACACGATTTCGAAAAAGAATGCAGCTGCGGCAGAAAACACGAAACCGCAATAAAAGATGTGCGCATATTTTCGGGCGCGGTTAAGGAAGTCGGGAAAATTCTGAAGGAAAATAATTTTTCAGACAAGCTCCTGCTTGTCGCCGATAAAAATACATTAAAAGCCGCTGACGGAATTTCCGAAAGCCTAAAAGACTTTGATGTTGCATATAAAATATACGATAATTTGCGCGTTGCCACAATGGATCACGTAAAAGAGGTGGAAAATCTGATATCGGACAGGGATATATCCGTTTTGTCGGTGGGAACGGGTTCGATTAACGATACCTGCCGGCTGTCGTCGGCAAGGTGCGGGAAAAAACTTTGTATTTTTGCAACTGCGCCGTCTATGGACGGATTTGCTTCGTACAGCGCACCGATTGTCAGCGGCGGGTTCAAATCGTCTTATCCGGCAAAGAGCCCGGACGTTATAATAGGCGATACGAAAATCCTTGCCGACGCGCCCAAAGAATTGAAATCCGCGGGTTTCGGCGATATGATTGCAAAATATGTGGGTCTTATCGACTGGCAGATTTCGGCATTGCTTACCGGCGAGTATTACTGTGAAAAAATTGCAAATTTAACAAAATCGGCGGTTGACGAATTAATGCTGATGGCGGATAAAGTCACGGTGAATGATGAGTACACGGCGGGTAAAATATTCGAGTCATTGCTTAAGACGGGCGTGGGTATGAGTTTTGCGAAAAATTCCCGCCCGGCAAGCGGCAGCGAACATGTGATAGCGCATTTGATTGAGTGTGTGGAACTGCGTGACGGCATTGTCCCGAATCTGCACGGTGATGACGTCGGCGTTTGTACATTGCAGATGCTTAAATATTATAATTCCCTTGCGGAATATAAAAATGTCGATACCAAGAGGGAAAATGTAGATTGGCAGGACGTATACGATTTTTACGGTGAAATGGCGCCGGAAGTAAGAAAACTTAATGAGCCGGAAAATGTAATAGATGACGTCGACCCGGAGTACTTAAAACAGCACTGGGGCGATATTGTGAAAATAATACACTCCGTCCCGGGTTATGAGGAATGTAAAGCGGCTATGCAGAAAGCGGGCTGTAAATTAACGATAGATGATATAGGAAAAACACGGGAATTATATGATAGTTGTGTAAGATATTCGCCGTATATGAGAAGGCGTCTGACGCTGCTCCGTCTGCACGACATGATTATTTGCGGCAATGAAAATCAATAAGGAGATAAGAATGATGAAAATTTTTGAGACAAACTTATGGGAAAATGCACCGGGAATGTGCGAAGAAGTGCCGACGCTGACGGCGTACATACCGGATAATAAGAAATCGGACGCGGCGGTTGTGATTATGCCGGGCGGCGCATATGCAATGCGTGCGGCATATGAAGGCGACGGCTATGCAAAATTTTTGGCGGAGCACGGATACACGGCATTTGTGTGCGCATACCGCGTTTCGCCGCATCGTTTCCCACTGCCGCTGCTGGATGCGCGCCGAGCAATGCGTACCGTTCGCAGTAAAGCAGACGAGTACGGTATAGATAAGAACAAGGTTTTAATCATGGGTTCGTCCGCGGGCGGACATCTTGCGGCTCTTACATCGACATATTATGAAAAAATCGATTTTGAGGGCGCGGACGAAATCGACGCCGAAGATTTTATACCAAGCGGTCAGATTTTGTGCTATCCGGTAATAATGCTGCGTGGAGATGATGCACATCACGGCTCTGCGGAAAACCTGCTCGGCGAAAGGGTTGAGGAACTGGGGGATAAGCTGTCGCCCAACCTGATGATTTCCGACAAAACGCCCAAGGCGTTTATCTGGTCGACATTTGCGGACGGCTGCGTGCCGGTGATTAACAGCATAAATTATGCAAATGCATTGCATAATGCCGGAATTGGCGCCGAACTGCATATTTATCCCGACGGTGACCACGGTCTCGGACTTGCCGACGGCGGCGGAAACAAAATTATTGACCATGTGTCGGAATGGTCGGGCGAACTTTTAAAGTGGCTTGAGTATAATAATTTTTAAAAAATACTTGACAAGTATATGAACATGTGATATAATATATGCAATTTAGAAATGATGAGATTTGAGGTAGCTGTCATGGTAAAGTCAATATCAGCCAATTTAATTAACCTCATTAGCGCTGTCCTATTTGTCCTACGCGTAGACAATAACAGCGCTGTTTGTCGTGTCTGAGAAATTATTTCATGCGGAATATTATTATAGTTTGAATGATTTCAGGAATTTACGGTGACAGCCGCAAATTCCTGTTTTTTTATTCCACGAAGAAAAGGAGAAAAAGCTATGCAAAGGATATTTGTAACCGACGTAACGTTAAGGGAAAGTGAAAAAAACGGTGTTTTGAGCTTTAAGGAAAAAATTGATTGTGCCAAAAAGCTCGACAAAATCAGTGTTGATGTGATTGAAACAGCAAAAATCACTAACGCAAAAACGGACATTTTGTTTTTACATGCCATTGCGCCGCTTTTGAAAAACAGCATAATTTCGTGCAATGTGGACTATAACGAGGAGTCGGTCGAAATGACGGCAAAGGCATTGGAGGGCGCAAGGCGGTTCAGACTTCACCTTGCCGTGCCGACATCAAGTGTGCAGATGGAATATCTGTGCGGAAAAAAGCCGCCGGCAATCCTTGAAATGATAGAAAATCTTGTAAAAAAATGTGTGCAGTATTGCGATGATGTTGAATTTTCCGCGCTGGACGCGACGCGGAGCGAGCCGGAATTTTTATACAAAGCCGTTGCAGCTGCCATAGCTGCCGGAGCAAAGACGATAACCCTGTGCGACAGCGCCGGCGAAATGCTGCCGGAGGAGTTCGGCACATTCGTTAAAAATGTGCGTGAAAATGTCAGCGGGATTGAAAACATAAGCCTTTGCGCGGAATGTTCGGACAATCTTTCGATGGCGTCCGCGTGCATGATTTCGGCGATTTCGTCGGGTATAATCGGCATTAAAACAACCACATCGGGCGGCGAATTGCCGAAACTTACAGACGCCGCGCGCATACTGCGGTTTAAAGGCGACAGCCTGGGTGTAAGCGCAAAACTTGTGTATACAGGGCTCGAACATACGATAAATAGGCAGGGAGCGGCACATGTAAACGTCGATGATGTTGCCGATAACGGTCAGTCAGGCATAATTCTGAGCGAAAAGGACGATATTAACACGATTTCGGCATTGGTGCGGAAAATGGGTTATGATTTGTCGGAAGAAGATATATCAAATGTCTATACGGAATTTGAGAAGGTTGCGCGCAAAAAGCAGGTTACTGTAAGAGAACTTGAAGTTATCATAGCCAGTGCGGCAATGCAGACAGCTCCGACATACAAACTGAAAACTTACGTTATAAACAGCGGAAATGTTATAAATGCGTCCTGCGTTATGACCCTTTTGAAAGAGGGTGAGGAACAGAGCGGAATAACTGTCGGCGACGGACCTATCGACGCGGCATTTCAATGCATCGAGCAGATTGCGGGCAGACATTTTGAACTGGACGATTTCCAGATTCAGGCTGTTACCGAGGGCAGAGAGGCTGTCGGCGTGACGGTTGTAAAACTGCGTTCGGGCGGAAAGCTGTATTCCGGCAAGGGTGTTTCGACCGATATTGTTGAATCGAGTATAAACGCGTATATAAATGCGCTGAATAAGATTTGCTTTGAGGAGGTGTAAGCGATGAATTTATCATTTTCGACGAACAGATGGAAGAATACGCGTCTTGATGAATTTATCGACATAGCACGCGAATATAAATTTGACGGAATTGAAATCCATGATATTAACGAGCTGTCGGGCGTATCCGATGTGTATCATAAGCTTATTGAAAACGGGATAAAAATTTCGTGTATAGATATGGTGAGCGACGTTTCCGATGATTTGGACGCGGCAATGGCGGAACTTGATGAATGTATCTCAGCATGTCGCGCGCTGCACACCGATTATATAAGAATCAAGGCAATAAAGAGTGTAGAAGGTGCGGAAAAATTCGTATCGGCGGCGCTCGGCAAGGCGGAAGAAAACGGAATTGTTCTGCTTATGGAAACGGTCGGCGTGTTTGCGGATACGGCGGTTCTTGCGGAAAGCATCGCAAAATTTGCAAGCGATAATCTTGCAGCCGTTTGGGATTTGCATTATCCGTACCGCATTGCCGGCGAACAGCCGGAGGTTACGGTAAAAAATCTGGGCGCATATATCCGCCATATTCATATGAAGGATTCCGACGGCGAAGGCTCATACAGCTTTATCGGCGAAGGCTCACTGCCTATTGCGGATATTGTCAATGCGCTGCGCTCGATAAATTATGACGGATTTATGTCCATTGAATGGGACCCGTTGTGGGACAGCGATATCTCAGATATGAATATAATTTTCCCGCATTTTGTGAGTTACATGTCACGTTTTGAAAAATTCTCGCGTGCAAAACACACTCTTTATGAAAATAAAGCGGGTACGGGCAAATTTGTATGGAAAAAGGACGCGCTTATCGAAAAAACCTTCTCACAAGTTCTGGACAAAATGGCGGAAGAATTTCCCGACCAGCTTGCGTTTAAATATACCACGCTTGATTATACGCGAACCTATTCTGAATTTCGCGACGATGTAAATGAATTCTGCCGCGCACTTGTGGCGTTGGGCGTAAAAGCGGGGTCGCATGTGGCAGTTTGGGCAACGAATGTGCCGGAATGGTATATTGCATTTTGGGCGACGGTTAAGCTGGGCGCGGTTCTTGTGACCATGAATACCGCGTACAAAATTCACGAGGCAGAGTATTTGCTGAAACAATCCGATACGCATACGTTGATTATGATTGACGGCTGGCGCGATTCGAGGTATAATGAGATTATAGCCGAGCTTTGTCCCGAATTGGAAAACACAAAAAGAGGCGAACAGCTTCATTCAAAAAGACTGCCGTTCCTGCGCAATGTCATTACGGTGGGATATACGCAAAAAGGTTGCATGACGTGGAATGACGCACTTTCGAAAGCGTCGGCGGTACCGCTCGCGGAAGTACAGCGTATGGCCGCGAGAGTGGATATCAATGATGTGTGCAACATGCAGTACACCTCCGGAACGACGGGATTCCCTAAGGGTGTCATGCTGACGCATTACAATGTCGTAAATAACGGAAAATGCATAGGCGACCGCATGGATTTATCCACCGCGGACAGAATGATGATTCAGGTGCCGATGTTCCATTGTTTCGGCATGGTGCTTGCAATGACGGCTGCGATGACGCATGGCGGAACGCTGCTGCCGCTGCCGTATTTTTCGCCGAAACCCGCGCTGGCGTGCATAAACCAGGAACGCATTACGGCCTTCCACGGCGTGCCGACTATGTTTATCGCCATGCTTTCGCACCCGGATTTCGAAAAAACCGATTTTTCATACATGCGTACGGGAATTATGGCGGGTTCACCGTGCCCGGTTTCGGCTATGAATGATGTTATAAACAAGATGAATATGAAGGAAATCACGATTGTTTACGGGCAGACGGAATCTTCGCCGGGCTGCACGATGAGCAGTACCGATGACCCGATAGATGTCCGCGTTTCGACTGTAGGACGCGCAATGCCCGAAATTGAATGTAAGATTGTAGACCCCGAAACGGGTGAGGATTTGGGCGATAACCAAACGGGTGAATTTGTTGCCCGCGGATATAACATAATGAAGGGATATTATAAAATGCCTAAGGAAACGGCGGCGGCTATCGATAAGGACGGCTGGCTGCACACGGGCGATTTGGCGCTGCGCACACCGGAAGGGAATTATCGTATTACGGGACGCCTTAAAGATATGATTATCCGCGGCGGCGAAAACATTTATCCGAAGGAAATCGAGGAATTTATCTATACGCATGAAAAGGTTAAGGACGTGCAGGTAATCGGCGTTCCGGACGAACAATACGGCGAGGAAATCATGGCATGCATTATACTTAAAGACGGCGAATCCATGACGGCGGACGAAATGAAGGACTATATAAAGAGTCATATGGCAAAGCATAAAGTTCCGAAATATATCGATTTTGTCGATAGTTTCCCGATGAATGCCGCGGGAAAAATACTGAAGTTTAAAATGCGCGATGACGCCGCAGCAAAACTCGGCATAAAGAAAGTTGACGGTATTGTCACAAAAGAATAGTTAATTATTTTAAAAGGAGAGATATATAATGGAAATCAAGATTACAAAAACGCAGACCCCAAAGGAAAAACCGACGAAAGCACTCGGGTTCGGTAAAATTTTTACCGACCACATGTTTGTTGCGGATTACAACAGAAAAGACGGCTGGCATGACGCAAGAATTGTGCCGTTTGAAAACATCACGCTGCACCCGGCGTCAACGGTATTCCACTACGGCGCGGAAATTTTTGAGGGCATGAAAGCATACAGAAGGGCGGACGGGGGCGTACAGATGTTCCGACCGATTGAAAATGTGCGCAGAATGAACAACTCCGCGGAAAGACTTGGACTTCCGCTTATGCCGGAAGAAGATATGTTAAAGGCAATTCTGACTTTTGTCAGTTGCGAAAAGGATTGGGTTCCGTACGGCGAGGGCGAATCTTTGTATATCAGACCGTTCCTGTTCGGCACGGACGACAGTCTCGGTGTTCACTCGATTGATAATGCAAAGTTTGTTATTATTGCGTCGCCTTCAGGCAGTTATTATGCAGAGGGAATAAATCCGGTTAAGATTATGATTGAGGATCAGGACGTAAGAGCGGTGCGCGGCGGAACGGGCTATGCTAAATGCGGCGGAAACTATGCGGCGGCAACGCGCGCGGGCGAGAAGGCGGAAAAACTCGGATTTACACAGGTTTTGTGGCTGGACGGTGTTGAAAGAAAGTATATTGAAGAAGTAGGAGCAATGAATGTAATGATGAAAATTGACGGCGAAATCGTTACGCCGGTGCTGTCCGGGTCAATTCTTCCGGGAATAACCAGAAAATCCATTATTGAGCTCCTTAAGGCAAAGGGATACAAGGTTTCGGAACGCAAAATCAGCATTGACGAAATTATTGACGCGCTGGAAAACGGAAAAATGGAAGAATTCTGGGGCTGCGGAACGGCGGCGGTCGTTTCACCGGTAGGCGAGCTTTATTATGAGGGCAAAACATACACAATCAATGATAATAAAATCGGCGAAACAACGCAAATGCTGTATGATACACTCACAAGCCTGCAATGGGGCAAAACGCCTGACGAATTTAACTGGACGGTTAAGATAGACTAAAGGATTTGATGTAAAATGTTTAAAATACTTGACGCGCACTGCCATATATACCCGACGAAAATAGCGCACAAGGCGGCGGAGGCGACGGGGAAGTTTTACGACACCGTTTCGCTTATGGACGGTACTGTTGAAACGCTTTTAAAAGAAGGCGAAAAGGTGGGATTTACGCACTTTTTGGTGCAGTCGGTAGCAACGTCGCCGCAGCAGGTGTCGAGCATAAATCACTTTATTGCGGACAGCGTAAACACAAGCGGCGGAAAATTGACGGGGTTCGGCACGCTGCACCCCGACAGCGAGGATATTGCTGCGGATTTTAATGAGCTTATGCAGCTTGGACTGAAGGGCGTGAAATTGCACCCGGATATTCAGGGGTTCAAAATGGACGACTACCGCATGCTGAAGATTTACGAATTGTGCGAAAAGCACGGTCTGCCCGTGCTTGTGCATTGCGGCGATTCGCGCTACGATTATTCCAATCCGAACAGGATTAAACCCATATTGGATACATACACCGATTTGACATTTATCGGTGCGCATTTTGGCGGGTACTCGGTATGGGAGGACGCGGTAAAAACGCTTGCCGGCTATGAAAAATTCATGGTTGATACATCGTCGACGCTGTTTGCCGTATCGCCGGAAACGGCACGCCGCTTTATCGATGCATACGGCGAGGACAGAGTTATGTTCGGAACCGATTATCCCATGTGGCGGCTTGATGGGGAACTGGAAAAGTTTATGAAAGTTCCGCTGACAGATGAGCAGCGTAAAAAAATATTATATGACAATGCCGCGCGCCTGTTGAAAATTGAATAGAGGTAAATGCCTGCCCGTAAGCTGCGGACAGGCATTTTTGAGTTAAAATGAATGCAAGAATTGCTTTTAGATATTGAAAAATTCAAAAAAATATGATACAATATATAATTATAATGCGAAAAATGCAGACGGAGGTTCTAAATGTCAAAATTTACAAAAATGGCGATAATGAATTCTTTTATGAAACTTCTCGGCGAGATGCCGTTTGATAAGATAACCGTCAAGGATATTGTAGAGGACTGCGGCATTAACCGCAATACATTTTACTATAATTTTCAGGATATATACGCTCTTGTTGACGAAATAATGCAAAACGAAATTAACAGAATTGCCGAAATGCACAAGCAGCCGTACCTGTCTTGGAGCGAGGGACTGCTCGTCGCTGTGGAATTTGCGATTAAAAATAAAAAGGCGATATATCATCTGCATAATTCCGTAAAGCGGCAGCAGCTCAGCCGATACATGAAAAAGACAATCTACGGCGTTGTGTCGGAATTTGTTACGCGAAAGGCGGAGGGAAAGAATATATCTGAAGATGACTTGCAGTTTGTATCGGCATTTTATTGCTTTGCGCTTTTGGGCATGATGGAAAAATGGATAGACGAGGGCATGAAAGAGGATATCTACAAAGTTATAAGAAAAACGGGAATTTTGTTTGATATCAATATCGATAATGTGATAGAAACCATTAAAAATAAGAAAAATGACATTGCATAATTTAGGCAAATGCGGCGATATGTCTGAATTTTGGGCATGAAATTATATTCGCATGTTGTTATTAATGCGCTAAGCCTGTAAAATATAAAGATAGAAAAAATTGCGGACACGCATTTACATAACTTTGAGCCGAAAGGGGCGGCGGAACGGAGCATGATATGAATAAAAACAATGATGACAATTTTTTTGTAAAACTGTCAACGGTTATTGTTGATAAAAAAAGCATAATACTTTTGCTTTATGTAGCAGGATTAATATTTTCGTTCATTTCGCAGAACTGGGTTCAGGTGTGTAACGATATCACGCAGTATCTGCCGGAAGATACCGAAACGCGTCAGGGGCTCACCATAATGGAAGATGAGTTTGTGACGTATGCAACATCAAAAGCGATGGTTATAAACGTCACTTACGACGAGGCGGAAAAAATATCCGACCGCATAAAAGAAGTCAGCGGCGTGACTATGGTGGATTTTGATGATTCGGAAGAACACTATAAGGACGGCTGTGCGCTGTTTGATATAACACTTGACAGCGTCGGCGGCGATGAAAAAACGACGCAGACATACCAATCCATACGTGCGCTTTTGGCTGATTATGATACCTATTTTTCCGAAAGCGATTCGGACGATTCGAAAGTCCTTGATAATGAAATGAATACGGTTCTGGTCGTTGCCGCCATCATAATAGTATCGGTGCTGCTTTTTACGTCGCGTACTTATATGGAAGTTCCGGTGCTTATAGCGACATTTGTCGGTGCGGCGCTTTTGAATAAGGGTACAAATTACATGCTGGGCGAGATATCCTTTATATCTAATTCCGTTACAGTGGTTTTGCAGCTGGCGCTGTCTATCGACTACGCAATTATAATGATTCACCACTACAGCGAGGAACGCCAGTTTTACGGGCAGCGCGAGGCGGTTATCTATGCGCTTTCAAAATCCATTCCGGAGATTTCGTCAAGCTGTCTTACAACCGTATCGGGACTTATGGCAATGATGTTCATGCAGTTTAAAATAGGTTTCGACATGGGACTTTGCCTTATTAAATCAATCGGATTCAGCCTTTTGGCGGTATTTACGCTTATGCCGTGCCTTCTGATGCTGTTTGGAAAATATATTGATAAAACACCGCATAAAAACATGGTTCCGGATATATCGGGGCTGGGTTCCGTGGTATATAAGCTGCGAATGATTGTGCCGCCGATTTTTCTCGGGGTTATCATTGCGGGATATTTTCTGTCGTCAAACTGTCCGTATGTGTATGATGTAAATTCTTCGGACACGGACAGAAAAAATGAAACACAGATTTCAAAACAAATGATTGAATCGGAGTTCGGCAGCGATAATATCGCGGCGATAATTTTACCGGCGGGCGATTATGCAAAAGAGAAAAAGCTGATTGCGGAACTGGAAAAATATGATGAAATTGAGTCTATAACAAGTCTTTCAAACGTCGAAGCAAAGGACGGGTATGTTCTTACCGACAGCCTTACGCCGCGGCAGTTTTCCGAACTGACAAATATTGATATTGAGGTTGCGCGCGGACTTTACGCGGTATATGCCGCGGAAAATGATGAGTACAGCCGCCTTGCGGGGAATCTTGATACATCGGGTGTACCGCTTATCGATATGTTTATGTACGTATACGATAAAAAACAAGAAGGTTACGTAAAGCTGGACGGAGAGCTCGGCGAGGAACTGGACGATATGTACGTACAGCTTGATAATGCGAAAAAGCAGCTCATGGGCAAGGAATACACGCGTATGCTTGTAAACTTGAACTTGCCGAAAGAAGGCGATGAAACTTTTTCATTTATCGATACTGTGCATAAAATCTGCGCACAATATTACGATACGTCATACTTTGTCGGCGACTCTACAAGCAGCTACGATTTGTCAACGTCATTCGCTACGGATAATATAATAGTAAGCGTGCTGTCGGTGCTGTTCGTTATATTGGTATTGTTTTTCACTTTCAAAAGTGCGGGCCTTCCGATTTTGCAGATTGCCGTTATTCAGGGCAGTGTATGGATAAACTTCTCCATTGCGACGCTGTTTAATACGCCGATATACTTTTTGAGCTACCTTATTGTAAGTTCCATTCAGATGGGCGCGAATATCGACTACGCGATAGTTATTTCGAGCCGGTATATGGAACTGAAAAAGACGATGTCGATAAAAAAGGCGATGCGCGGTGCGCTGAAATTTGCCTTTCCGACGGTTCTTACATCGGGAAGTATTCTTGCGGCTGCAGGATTTTTGATAGGCAAACTGTCAACAAACCCGGCAATTGTGTCAATCGGTAAAACTCTGTCGATAGGAACGCTGACATCAATGTTTTTGGTAATGTGCGTATTGCCGGAAATACTCCTGCTCGGCGATACAATTATAGAAAAGACAAAATTCACCATAAAGACACCGGAAATCGTACGCAAGGATACGGGCAGATTTATCGTAAACGGCAGAGTCCGCGGATATATAAACGGTTTTGTTGATGCGGATATGCACGGCGTTCTGCGCGGCGATATGGCGGCGAATGTTAATATGAGCAATATTATAAAGGAGGCGGAACCTGAATATGACGAAAAAAATACTGATACCGAAGAATAGAATAATATCAGCATTTTTGGCTGTTGCAATAGGCGTGCTTCCGTATATCACTCCGTTTACGGCGTATGCAGCGGGCGGGACTGTAAAAATCAGAAATACACACGATTATCTTGAACTTGCAAAGAAGTGCAAAACGGATACGTGGTCGCGCGGAAAGACGGTAGAACTTGATGAAAATATCGACCTGGACAAAATCAATTTCACACCTATTCCCACATTCGGCGGTACTTTCAAAGGTAACGGATATACCATTTCCGGTGTAAATATTTCCGGAAAAGGTTCGTATCAGGGATTGTTCCGCTATATACAAAGCGGCGCAAAGGTGGAAAATCTGAACGTAAAGGGAAAGATTGCGCCGCAGGGCACAAAAAAGGTTATCGGTGGAATTGTAGGCGAAAACAGCGGAACAATAACCAATTGCAGCTTTTCGGGCGATGTGTCGGGCAGTGCGTCGGTCGGCGGAATTGCTGGATATGTTACCGAAACGGGCATTATAAAATCGTCGCACGCCGAGGGCAGCGTTACCGGAAAAAGCTATACGGGCGGAATTGCGGGGCAGAATTTCGGTAGACTTGACGCATGTGAAAACAATGCGTCGGTAAACACTACCGATGTAGAAGAAAGCAAGGATTTGCAGAATATTGATATCAACATTGAAAATATCCGCAGTACCGAAAATGTCGACACAAATACCGATACGGGCGGAATTGCGGGTTATACCAAAGGTCGGATATATTCCTGCAAAAACTACGGAAATGTCGGATATAAGTCAATCGGCTATAACACAGGCGGAATTGCCGGCAGAAGCGCGGGATATATAACCGGCTGCGAAAATTACGGGACTGTGAAAGGCAGAAAGGATATAGGCGGAATTGTCGGACAGACGGAGCCGTATGTTCTGCTTGAATACACGGGCGATGTGCTGGACGATATACGCCGGACTATTACCGAACTCCGTGAAACAGTAAACAACAGTATTGACCCGTCGGACACGCGTATGACGGACAGTCTGGACAGTATAAACGGCGCTGTTACGGGTATAACCGACAGCATTGATGAATTGTCGGGCAATCTTACCGATTATGCGGACAGTGTGGTAAAAAGCACAAATGATTTGGCGGACAGAATGGATAAAGCGTTGGGCGACGCTCAGCCGGCATTTGACAATTTATCTAAGGGTACGGATAAAATGTCGGAAGGTTTGAATAATTTTAAAGAATCGGCAGATTATGTACAAAGTGCTTGTGACGCAATTAAGAAAGAGATTGATAAGGCTCAGGATAACGAAGATTTTGACGAGGATATGGAAGATGCCAAGACGTATCTCGAAAGAGCAATTAATCAGCTTGGCAGTGCGTCGAATGAGCTGTCGAAATGCTTTACATCGCTGGAAAGCGGTGCACGTGTATTCAAAAACGGCATAAAAGCGCTTGATAAAGCGCTTAAAGATAAGAAGGATATTGATAAAAGCTTTAAAGAAATTTGGGAAGGCGTCAAGGAAATAATAGACGCGCTGAACGGCGCGGGGAGTTCCATTGAGGAAATTGCAAAAATTCTGAAGGACTTAAAAGACCGCGGATATCTGGAGAATGTTACCGATGAGTGCATAAAAAATCTCAAGGCGCTTGCCAAAAACTATAAAGATGTTGCAAATGCGGTATCACTTATAGGCGACGGAATACTTGTAATGCTGGAGGATTTTAATATTAATTCTGCGGGGACGGCATGCATACTGTTTTCGCGCGCATTTGTAAATCTTTCAACAGCGCTGGACGCATTTAGTGACGCGATTGATGACCTTGATATTTCGCTGAGCTTTAAGACTGTGCGCCAAGAGGGCGAAAAAGCGCTGGATTCGCTGCGCAGCGGACTTTCCGCTATGTCGGACGGAGTGAATTATATAGAAAAAGCGTCGGACGTGCTTGATAAGACGGTAAGAAATCTGCGTGAGGGCGGCTCATTTTCGCTGCCGTCAGCGTCGGACTCACTTTCGGGAAGTATGGACGGACTGCTGGATTCCACGCGTGATATTCAGGATGAATTCAGCAAACTGAATGTGCTATTGAAGGATAAAAAGAGTCAGCTGAGTGATGATATCAACAGCGTTGGCGACAAACTTCAGGCGCTTTCGGATATACTGATGGGCGCATATGAGGATAAGCTTGACGCCGATAAAGATGATTATTATCTTGATGTTTCCGATGCAGATCGGAGCGGCGATACCCGCGGCAAACTTGAAAATTCACAGAATTACGGTGAAGTTGACGGTGATGTAAATGTCGGCGGAGGTGTGGGTTCAATGGCGATTGAATATGATTTTGACCCGGAAGATGATGTTAAGCAAAGCGGAAAAAAATCGGTGAATTTCACATATAAGACAAAAAATGTAATAAGACGGTGCACAAACAGCGGCACAGTTACGTCAAAAAAGAATTATGCGGGCGGAATTGTCGGCAAAATGGATTTGGGCAGCGTGATTTCGTGCGACAATTACGGTGATGTTAGCAGCACCGATGGCGGATATGTGGGCGGAATTGCCGGAAAATCGGAAACAGTTATACGAAATTCCGCATCAAAATGCAGTCTGTCCGGAAATGACTACGTGGGCGGAATCGCCGGTGAGGCGGAAAAACTAACCGATTGCCGTGCGCTTGTGAATGTGTCGGAACACGGTGAATTTGCGGGCAGCATTGCGGGTGGTGCGGAAAAAATCAACCTTAAAGACAACTATTTTGTCAGCAGCGAATTGGGCGGTATTGACGATATAAATTATGCGGGCTATGCAGAAGAAACTACGGTGGACGAATTTGTTCGCTTTGTTAAGAGCAATTTCGGCAAAAATGCTTCGTTTACGCTGCATTTCTTCGCCGACGATAAAGAGGTCGCGCAGCTTGATTTTGACTACGGCGAGCCGATTGCGCACGAACAAATTCCGGCTGTACCGGAAAAATCGGGATACTACGGCAAGTGGAGTGAATATGATTTTGATAATCCGAAATATGACGCGGATATAACGGCAGAATATCACAGGAATATGGATATAATCTCATCGTCGGAAAAGCGTGAAAACGGGAAGTCGGTAGTCCTTGTATGCGGAACGTTCGGTGATTCGGCGAAGATAACGGCAAAGCATAATACGGAGTCTAAAAAGAATTCGTTTGACGTGCAGGACGTAAGTATAACCGGATGTTATACGGATACATATCGTGTTCGATATTTTCCGCTTTCGAAGAAAAAGACCGACATTCTTGTAGATTACGGCAATGGTCCGCAGAAGGTCAGCACAAAGCAGTACGGCAGTTATCTTGAATTTGAGGCGGAAAAACCGGATTTTACCATTTATGAAGTCAAAAAGGATTATATGCCGCTTATTGCTGTTTTGTCGGTTGCGCTTATACTTATTATAGCGTGTGTTGTGCTAAAAAAGAAGTATAAACTTAAAAGAGAAATAAAAAGCGCGTAAAATGGTATTAATGAATAAAAAATTCGAGAGCAAGCTGTAAAGCTTGCTCTCGATTGGCGTCCCCGGGCAGGTTCGAACTGCCGGCGTTCCGCTTAGGAGGCGGACCCTCTATCCAGCTGAGGTACGGAGACATATAAATCTTTGTAATTATATCATATTTTATCAAAAATGTCAACCCTATGAAGTTTTTGAGTTTTTCCAAAAAACAAGTGAAGAAATCTTGAAAACGGCATAACAAAGCGAAAAACAAGGGATTAAAATTTGAAATCAAAGCAAAAAATAATGCAATATGACTCCGAATGTGATATAATGTAGTTGAACAAAAAAAACAAAAGCACAAAGGAGATATTGCATTATGTATA
>CAKSRS010000043.1 GCA_934487205.1 uncultured Clostridia bacterium | reverse complement strand
TTTCCGTCCGTTTGAGATAAAGACAGTCAAAATGAATTTGAAATAGTAAAAAAATCACTCAAACTGAGTGATTTTTTTATGTACAGCAATGCAAAAAGGTTACGAAATGTCATAAAAGAGTTATCAAACGTCCTTTTTGATTTTGTGATAGTCTGATAAAATATGTATATATGATTGGGAGGCGAAGATTATGGAATTATCAACATCATTAAATCTTGCTATGAGAACAAAAAATGCATGGAACGTGGATTTTGATTATACGGCGATTGACGCAATTAAGGCGCTGATGAAGTACGGCTACCGTGTATTTGATTTTAATTACGGTGATTATGTAAGGGGTGAAGATTCACCTATGCTGTCGGACAATTATATCGAATGGGCAAAAAATGTAAAAAAATTTGCCGACGAAAACGGCGTGCGGTTTTATCAGGCTCACGGGCATCAGTTTGAGGTTACGAGGTGGGACGAGGATTTCAATGAAAAGATGATAAAGCGCTGCATTGAGTGTGCCCAAATAATGGGCGTGGAATGGCTGATTTTTCACCCGTATCCGTACAGAGAAATCAGCTTTAAGGAAAACAACAGACGCAGTATGGAAAAATTTGATTGGATAATTCCTATGGCTACAAAAGCCGGGGTTGGTATATGCATCGAAAATATGCCGTTTGACTGGTCATTTTCAAAAACCGGAGATATTATAAATTTATGTGACAGATATAACGGATACAAAGTCGGTATATGCTGGGACACGGGTCATGGAATGTGTTCGGGCAGCGGACAGGAAGAAAGTATTTTAAAAATCGGCAGCCGCTTAAAAACGCTTCACATTAACGATAATTTTTGCAGCGGCGATAATCACCTTATGCCATTTTTTGGATTTATTGACTGGAGGGAAGTTATGCATGCGCTTCATGAAATAGGCTACAAGGGTACGTTTAACTATGAAATACACGGAATTATCAACGGAGTTCCACTCGAGTTAAGGGACGATATATATGCGCTGACCGCTAAAGTAGGTAAATACATAATTAATACATACAAATAATCGGAGGAGAAAAAATGGAAATAACGGAAAATTGGGTAAATGTATCACACAGTATAGGAGTGCCGTTCGGCGGTATCGGAACGGGTTACGGAGTCTTGGGCAAATTCGGATTTGTTTTGCCAAATTTTAATTCCGCACCCTGCAAAGGAAAATATGATGATTTTAACAGGCTTGAGTGTTATGACTACCTCAATCTTCACGGAGAGGACAGATATAATTTCCTGTCGCTTATAATCTCGGACGGCAGCAATGAATATGCATTTCAGGGCGAAAAGCTTGATAATTCCGGCATAAATAACGCGGACAGTTTTGAAACATATGAATTTCTTCCTTTCTCGGTTCACAGGGCGATATATGATAAGCCGGGGCTTGAGGTTGAAATGGTCGCATATTCGCCGCTTATTCCGCATAATTTGGCAGAATCGTCAATTCCTGTTTTGTGCATGGAAATAAGTGTAAAAAATACGGGCGGCTATGAAAAAAATATAAATCTGCGGTTTGATATGAAGGACAGCGGCGGCGCAATGTCAGCAGTTTTTGCGGGCGGAAACATGGATTGTGTCATGACGGTTAAAGTGGGCGAAACTGTAAAAGCAACGGCATTTTTTGCATGGTATTATCCGGATTTTGCCACACCGTCCGCGGTTATGACCGAGGAATATAAAAGATACTATACACTAAGATTTGCAAATTGCGCCGATATTATTTGCTATGCCGAAAAAAAGCACCGTGACTGGAAAAATCTAATGGTGAAATGGCAGGATTCATTTGATGTTCCGCCGGAATTTAAGCGCGCATGGTTTTCGTCGCTGTCATCGGTGATTACATCAACCATGCTCAGCACGGAGCCGTATTTTATGGAAATAGAATCGCCGCACCCGTATATGAACACAATGGACGTTACGATTTACAGCGGTTGGATTTACATGATTAACTGGCCGGAAATAGAAAAGCTGGATATGTATATGTACCGTGACAAAATTCCATCCGCGGGTGAGGACAAGGGGTTGGTGTGGCACTCACTGTGGAGCGACAGGTCGGATTATGTTGAGGAACCCTGTTACATAACGAGAATTTACCGTGACTATCTGTGGTACAATGATAAACAATTTCTCGAGGATATGAAACGCCCGGTGGAGGACGCATTAAACCGTGTATATTCGCAGAAGGCGCTGGACGGACTTATTGAGTCGAAACACGGCAACCAAAGCTATGATTTATGGAAAATGCCGGGACTCGGCGCGTATGTAAATACGCCGTGGCTCACGGCGCTGTATTCCGTTTTGAAAATGAACGAAGTGAATGCCGAAAAAATCAAAATTGACGGTGAAGATATCGAGAAAATCCTGAAACAGGCGGAGGAAAATTTTGTAAAATACCTGTGGAATGACGAAAAAGGATATTTCAATTGTTTTTACAGAACCGAAGGCGCAAATACGGCAAGTATTCCCGAGAGCGTCTTTTCCGATCAGATGTTCGGCAGATGGCTGCTGCTTACAGAACTTGGGAAAAAGCCGCTTTTGCCGATAGATAAGATTAAAAAATGTATGGAATATATCTACAAAAACAATCTTATCGACGATAAGGAAAACGGTTTCAGGGGCTGGGCGAACGGCATGCTGCAGGACAGAGCTCCGTATTATGACAATAAGCAGTATCATGCAAAAACATGCTGGATAGGCGCACAGCTGAATTTGGGTTCAATTCTCGGTGAGCTTGGCTGTGAAGACGAATCGCTTGATGTTTTCCGCTCGGTCGAAAAAAGCTTTGCAAACAATCATCTTGCCGTGGGCGAATGGAATAAGGCGATAACGGAGGACGGAAAAAGCTGTACACTTCCGGAGGAAATGTCAAAGGATACGCCCCGATTTCCCGCTTATCCGCGGTATAAATGCTGCTGGGAATATCTTGTCAGAATACTCGGATTAAAAATGGACAGCAAAAATATGGAATTAAAGCCGTTTAAGAGCTTTGATTTCCAAATAACAGATGTGGTTCTTGCCGGCTGCCGACTGACAGTTGAGGTAAGCAAAGACTGGACGGAAATTTATGTGGACGGCAAAAAGTGCGCTGCGGCTGTTTTTGACAGAAACACGGCTCATGCTGTTCAATTTAAATAATATTCGGGGTGCTTGATATGATAAAAATGATTGCAATGGACTATGACTGGACGCTGCTTGATTATTCCGGGCAGGAACCTTTTATAGGCAAAGAAACGATTGATTTAATTAACCGTTTTATCAATGCCGGCTGATATGCAGGCATTGTCTCGGGAAGGCAATACTGGGATTTTCGCGGTGAATTTAAAAGTATGGGATTGCCGTGGGCGGAGAAATTTCCGAACTACATTATCGGGCGCGAGGCGTATATTTATGAGGTGGACGGCTTAAATTATACGGAATTTTCGGAGCATAATGAGAAAATGCACAAAAATATCACTGCTCTGACGCGGAAAATGACGGCGTATTTGGAGGATATTTTAACGTTGTATGAAAAAAACAATATACAGGTTACAAACTTCTTTGTGTACGGCGATTTTGCGGTGGAGATACATACGGTCAAAGAGGACGCACAAAAGGCGATGGAACTGCTTTCGGAATTTGTAAAGGAAAAAGGGATAACTGACGCGGCAGTTCACCGAAACGGCGTAATGGTGACAGTGTACAGCAAATATGCCGGAAAGGGAAAAACGCTCCTTGCCGCCGCCGGACATTTCGGAATAAACCCCGGCGAAGTGCTTGCAATCGGCGACAGCTGCAATGATATTACAATGATAGACGGAAAACTCGGATTTGTCGGCGCATGCGTGGGCAATGCAGAAGACAGGGTTAAAGAAATTGTAAAAGCGGGCGGCGGATATATCGGAAACGGAACGGCATATAAGGGCGTTGCGGATATCATGCGTCAGCTGAAAAAAGACGGAAAAATAGAGTTTTAAAGGAGACTGATTATGCTGAATTATAAAACATACCGGGATAAAATCAAAGGCTGTTGGCTGGGAAAAAACATAGGCGGAACATTTGGTGCGCCGACAGAGGGTAAAAATTGCATGACATTTGATAAATTTTATAATTTTTACCTTCAGGATTTAGCGGGCGAGCCTGTGCCGAATGATGATTTGGATTTGCAGCTTGTGTGGCTTAATGCGGCGGAAAAATACAAAACGCAGCTCAATTCAAGGATTTTGGGTGAATACTGGATTTCATACATAACGCCGAACCCGGAGGAATACGGCTGCTGCAAGGCAAATCTTGAGCGCGGAATACTTCCGCCGCTGTCGGGCTGGGTGAACAATCTGTACAAAAACAGCTGCGGCGCATTTATCAGAAGTGAAATATGGGCATGCCTTGCGCCGGGACACCCTGAAATTGCCGTAAAATATGCGCAGATGGACGCCGAGGTTGACCATGCGGACGAGGGCGTTTACGCGGAGATTTTCTGCGCCGCGGCAGAGAGCGCGGCATTTGCGGAAAATAATGTATATAAGCTTATCGAGATAGGCTTGTCATATCTGCCGGATAACTGCGGCGTAAGGCGGGCGATAAACAGCGCCATAAATTCGCACAAAAACGGCTTGTCATGGAAAGAGGCATTTTTTGAGCTTATGCGTGTTGAACCGAGTTCTTTCAGCGGCAGAGCCGGCTGGACGGATTTAAACGGAAACCGTATTGAGGCGGGCGAAATCGGCTACAGCGCGTCGGGAAATGTCGGCATTGCCATTATCGGACTTTTGTACGGCGGCGGTGATTTTGAAAAGAGCATCACAATCGCCATGAACTGCGGTGAGGACACCGATTGCACGGTTGCAACCGTGGGCGCGCTTTTCGGCATTATTTACGGCGAAGCAAGCATACCGGAAAAATGGATTGCGCCTATCGGGACAAAAATTTCAACCTGCTGCATTAATGACATGGACTGGACAATTACAATTCCTAAAGACATCGATGAATTAACCGACAGAATAATGCGCGTTGCACCGTCAATTCTGGGCAGCCAAAATCTTGATGTTCTGCCGGAAAATAATTTTGCCGTATGTGTAAGCGAAAACTTATTTTACAACAGTCCGGCGGAAATGTGCGAGCGCTCGATATATGACAGCCGTGAAAAAAGTCCGTTTAAGGTACAATACAATTTTGAGCTGATGGACGTTTTGTTTGACTACACGGAGGAACCGTCATTTACAAACAATTCAACGAAAAAATTCAGAATTAAATTTCGATGCACACGCGGCAGACAAATGTGGTTGAATATAAAACTGTATCACCCGGATTATGTTACCTGTATCGGTGGAGACGTCATGGGAACGTATATGCAGCAGTTTTATCATGCCATGACCGAGACGGAGTTTGAAATAGAAATAGGCGAAGCAAACGCAAATATAATTGAAATGGTGCTGGAGCTCAGCGTGCCGGGGCGTGCGGAAAAGAATTTTATCCCCGTTATGCTGGTGAAAAATAACACAAAAAATGTTTTTGAATAAACAAAATGTTTCGCAAACTGGTTATCAAAATTTGATAAATAGTTACCAAACATACTTTTTGACGGGAATATATGTGTGATAAAATAAAGAAAAGAACTAAAAAGGAGCTGTTAATGTGAAAAAGGAGAAGAAAGCAAGCATCAGCAAGGGAAAGAAAATTGATAATATTGAGTTTTTGCTATTGGCGCTGCCGGCAATAATTCTGTTATTTATTTTTTCATACTGGCCGATGTACGGACTGATAATAGCGTTTAAAAATTTCAATCCGATTTTAGGGATAGAAAAAAGTGAATGGTGCGGATTTTCAAACTTTGAATTTTTCTTCCGTTCGTCGGATTTTATAAGGGTAACGCGTAATACGGTGGGGTACGGTTTGGCGTTTCTTATTCTCGGAACAGCCGCATCGGTTATTTTGGCACTGCTTTTCTATAATTTGAGAAACAGGGCGGCTCTTAAAGTTTACAACACAATTGTAATATTGCCGAAGTTTATGTCTATGGTATTGATTGCATACGTGGTTTATGCGATATTAAACCCCGTATCGGGCGTGCTTAACAAAATGCTTGTTGCTTTCGGCATGAAAAATACCATTGACTGGTATGCGACGCCGGGTGCGTGGCCGTTTATTCTGATTATCGTAAATCTGTGGTCGACGATAGGAATGAATTCGATTTTGTATTATGCGGCGCTTATGGGTATTGATATGTCGCTTTTCGAGGCGGCGGCGATTGACGGCGCGAATAAACTGCAGTCCACGGTACATATTGCGATACCGCATTTGGTGTCGATAATTTCCATTACGTCTATTCTTGCGATAGGAAATCTTTTCAGCGGCGACTTCGGTTTGTTTTATCAGACAACGCGTGACGTAGGCTTGCTGTATCCGACAACGGATATCATAAATACATACGTTTTCCGCAGTTTGCAGGGCGGTGAGATGTCGCGCGGTGCGGCTGTGGGACTTTTCCAGTCGGTGATGGGACTGATTATGGTTGTTGCGGCAAATGCCGCGGTTAAGAAAATCAGCCCGGAAAACAGCTTGTTTTAATAGGAGGAAATATCATGAAGAAAAAGGGAATTTCGGGGCAAGTTATATTACATATATTTTTCATACTTTTGTCACTTGCGTATATCATACCGTTTTTGCTGCTGATTTCAATATCGCTTTCAAGCGACCGGGCAATAAAGGAATTCGGATATACAATTCTGCCGAAAACAATAGATTTTTCGGCATATCAAATGATTTTCAAAAGCCCCGATACTATCTTGACGGCATATAAGGTTACGATTATTTTTTCACTTGCGACAATGGTTTTGTCGGTGCTTATAATGATGATGGCGGCATATCCGCTCTCGAGAAACAACTGCGTTTTCAAAAAGCCGCTTAGCTATTACATATTTTTCACGATGATTTTTTCGGGCGGCATGATACCGAGCTATATCATTAACAGCAAATATCTGCACCTTAACGATACGATGTGGATTTATATTTTGCCGTCGCTTGTGAGCGCGTGGAACGTAATTATAATAAGAACATTCTTCCAGGGTCTTCCGAACGGTTTGGTGGAGGCGGCGAAAATCGACGGCGCGGGAGAAATTTATATTTTTGCAAAAATAATAATACCGCTCTCAAAACCTGTTATAGCTACGATGTGCTTTCTGACGCTGCTGGCAAAATGGAACGACTGGAACACGTCGCTGATTTATATAAGGAATGAAAAGCTGTATTCGCTGCAGTATTTGCTGCAAAGGATTTTGCGTGAGGTGGAATTTGTGAAAAATTCCGTTTCGCAGGGGAACAATCTGCTGAGCGTTGCGGATTTGCCGACTGAAAGCGTGCGTTACGCGATGGCGCTTATCGCTGCGGGACCGATGCTGGTAATGTTCCCGTTTTTCCAGAAGTATTTTGCGCGCGGACTGACAGTGGGCGCTATAAAGGGGTAACAGGTACAAATTGGCATTGTACACATCTTGTATTAATATTGAAATACTGAATTGTTTTCTGTATAATTATATTGTCGGAGTGCATCGGCAGAGAGGAGAATAAGAATGTACAGTGTTGTTATTGCAGATGATGAACAAATTGTGTCAGACGTTCTTGGAAGGTATTTTAATACCGTCAGAAAAGAATTTGAAGTTACGGGGAAATTTTTAAGCGGTGAGGACGCGTATGCTTTTTTGAAAAGCAATCCGTCAGATTTAGTCATTACGGATATAAAAATGGCGGATATGACAGGGCTTGAGCTTATCGAAAATTTAAAATCGGACGGATTTTTGGGGAAATTCATAATAATCTCCGCGTATGATGAGTTTTCATATGCACAGAAAGCCATTAAATACGGTGTTGAGGATTATATATTGAAACCGATAGATTTCGCAAAGCTCGGCGAAAGTCTTGATGGCATATGCAAAAAGATTGACGAAACAAAGCGGAGCGGCAATAAAATAATACCGCTTTTGTATTCGGAAATATGCTACGGACTCCTGATTGATGAAAATGATATTGCCGAGCGGTGCGAAAAACTCCGCGGCGAAAATGATGTGGTTCTGAAAGGAAATCTTATTAAAATCCATGTCGGTGATATTAATAAGATGATTAATCATGACGATGCGATTTTGAAAATCATGACCAATATCCTTAATATCAAATTTAAGGAAAAGAACGTGTTTTTTGAAGGCAGCAGAAAGGGCGATGATTTTTATGTAATCGCCGCGGAGGAGTGCCGTGCGGAGGATATATTAAGCTCTCTGCGCGAGGCTCTCGATATCGGCACGGAAATCGAAATACACCGTTTTGCAGACAGCAGCGAATTATTTGCGATTGTGCGCAATATGAAAACGTATAACGAGAAAACGCTCCTTATAAATTATCTTCTGAATAATGAAAAGGAAAAATTCACAAAGCTTGCGGATATCATAGCGGGCGAAAACGGCGGTAATCTGCCGGGAGAAATTATAAATAAACTGCACTTGTTTTTCACCGACCGCGGAATGTCAGATATTATCACAGACGGTGCAAAACGCGGCTTATGGGGTGAGCTTGCGGAAAAATACGCGAGAAATCAAGGCAGCGTCAATGACGACTTCAAAAAAAGAATAGTAAAATATATTGAAGATAACATCGCATACGGTATTCGCCGTGACGACGCGGCGGATTTTGTGAATTATCACCCTGTATATTTTTCGCGGCAGTTTGCAAAGGTTTTCGGCATGCCGTTTCAGGAATATGTAATGTCGGTAAAAATGGATAAGGCGAAGGAGTATATCCGCAGGGGCATGGGTATCGAAAAAGCGGCAGAGCTTGTGGGGTACAGCAATTACAAGTATTTTATAAAAAATTTCAAGAAGTATGTGGGTTTTTCCCCCATGGAATTTTACGCCAAGAGCGCAAGAGGGGAGGAATAGTATGCAGTTCTGGGAAAATTTGTTTAAGTATAAAAAACGCAGTCTTTATTTTAAATTGTTTATAAAAATTAGTTTGCCGGTAATGTTTCTTATTGTTGCAACATGTACGGTAATCATTGCATACATCAATAACAATACGCATCAAAAGCTTGTCGATAATGCGCAAAAATATACAGATGCGTATGTTTCCCTTTTCGAAAATACCATGACGGAGTGCAAAAAGCTGTCTATCTTGCTTGCCACCAATGACGATATACGGTATTTTGTTTCCAATACTGAGGATATTAACAGTAACCACGACAATCTTCTGAGTACATATGAAAAACTTAATATCTATAAAATGACGTATCAGTATATTGATTCGATTTATGTGTATTCGGAAAATAAAAATCTTATGCTAAGCGGAAATACGCTGGTTACATCGGATAAATTTGACGATATGAACTGGCTTTTAAAAGACTTTGACGATAACGGAATATATGTTGTAAAACGGCTTAAATGCAACGTATTTCCGGTTATTTTTTCATTTGTGAAAACATTTACCGTGGGTGATGCAAAGGGCGCAGTGGTTGTAAATTGCAATGTAAAAACCGCAAGCGAGATATTTAAAAAGAATGCGGGTACCTATATTCTGGACGATAACGGTATCGTTTTCAGCGGTACGGAATTTGGGTTTAATATGCCGTTTGACGAAAATAAAACGCTGAAAAAATATAATCCGACCGCGAAAAAATTTGTAAGCGGAAAAGCGCATATTTCGGGCAGTGATGTTATAATTATTGACCGCTCGGAAAATTACGGCTGGTACTATTGCACCGTCAGCGATGTGAGCAAAAATGACGGCAGAGAAAATGTAATCATAGTATTGTGTATTTTTATCGGCGTATATATGGGTCTTGCAGTGATTTATTACGTTCTCAGCAGTACAAGCAAATCGCTGGAAATTTTCGGGAATGTTATAAAAAATCCGCGGAGTCTTGATAACGGTGCATATAAAACGGCGCCCGCCGAGGTAAAGGAAATTGCCGACGAAATATTTATGATGATGCAGCATAACGATGAAATCCGCAATCAGCTGGAAAAGAGGCTGTCCAATCAGAAAAAATATCAGATTGCAGCTCTTCAGGCACAGCTGAATCCGCATTTTTTGTATAATGCACTCAATAATATCTATCTTCAGATTATTGATGATTTCGATAATCTGCACGGCAGTGCAAAAATGACGCTCATGCTGTCAAACATGATGCGCTATTCCATGCGCGCCGACGCGTCGGTTGTGACGGTGAGCGAGGACGTGAAATATGCAGGCTGGTATGTTGAAATGATGAAGGAAAAATATCCGGATATTACGGTGAATTTCAATATCCCGCAAAATTTGTATGATTGCAGTGTGGTTCGTATTACGTTTCAGCCGATTAT
The DNA here is from genome assembly GCA_934487205.1 of uncultured Clostridia bacterium. GTDB lineage: Bacteria > Bacillota > Clostridia > UBA1381 > UBA1381 > UBA1738. The sequence continues at coordinate 13,029 of CAKSRS010000043.1, read as the reverse complement.
CGAAAATACGTACAAGCATGCATTTGATAAAGGGTGCGGCAGAGTTGATGTCACGGGTTATGAAACCGAAAATTACTTGATTTTCGAGGTCAGCGATGACGGCATCGGGATACCGGGCGATACCCTTTTAAAAATAAGAGGAAATCTTGAAAATGTTTTTGCCGATGAAAGCGGCATAGGAATTGTAAATTTAAACAGTCGCATACGCCTTGCATTCGGCGATGAATACGGCATAGAAATCAATTCAAAATTGGGTGAGGGAACAAAAATTACAATGAAATTTCCCAAAAATGATAAGGAGAAAGAGATATGAAAAAAGACAGATGGAAGATTGAGGGCGACAGCATAGTATGGTATGTCGATGACAAAAAAGAGCATATTGACGATATTGAAATGACAGGTCTGGGTGCGGCGATTGTGTACCAGTACGGAATTAAGGACGGCGGTGCGGCATTTTTCAATCATCACTGCGTATGGCCGAATTTGCGTTTAAAACCGAACGATACACATGCATCGCTGCAGTACGATGTTACGGAAGAGTTTATGCCGAAAATCTGTATTGACGGGAAAGAAACCGAACTTTATCCGCAGCGGTTCAGAATTAACGGCATAGTTGAGAGCGTCAGCCTTAACGGTGACAAATCGGTAGAGGTGACAAAGACTGTTTTTCCGGCTGTAAAGGAAATGAACCTGTACGAAATTGATAAGATAAAAAATATTTCCGGCAAACCTGTCAGCGTTGAAATTTTCGCGGAAAATCAAAAAAGCGTCGGATATATGATGGGTACAAAAGGTACATATATGACGGTTGTAATTTGCGAAAATCCGGGCAAAGTAACGCTTGCACCGGGCGAACAGTTTGAATATACCGTTACAATCACATCAAAAATTATGAACAAGGAATTTGTGCTGAAAAATCCGCATGATGAGCTTGTTTTGCGGAAAAGACGCATAAGGGATATTTGCGATGACGCGGTTTTGGACACGGGCAATAAGTATATCGATTTAATGTACCGTTTCTGCAAGCTGAGAACCGGTGAGGGTGTAACGGGAACGAAAAACGGGCTTTTCCACAGCCCGGGAGGATGCAGATTTTATGCGTCATCATTCTGCAATGACCAGATAGAGTATGCAACCTCATGGTTTAGCTATGTTCATGACGACATCATCGAGCAGAGTGTAATTGACATGATAAGTCAGTTCCAGGGATTTTTGTGTACAACGGAGGATAATTTTATCCCCGACGGGATATTCTGCCATGCGGACAGAGACCCGGAATATAAAAAGCGTTTCGGCAATTTTATACCGTCAAGCGTAATTTGCGAGGGACAGGATTACTGGAAACTTGACCGCGGCGACGAGGCGATGTTTGCATACGGAGTCAGCCACTATCTTTTGGGAAGGGGCAGCCGCGAACTGCTTAACAGATTTTACAAAGCTGCGGAGTTTTGCGTTGATTATTGTCTGAAAAGAAAGACGGAGGACGGAATAATCAAGAGTCAGTTCGACGAGCTTGAGGGCAGATTTAAAAGCGGAGACGCAAATCTTTCCACGTCATCGCTCACATATGCGGCGCTTAAAAATATGAAATATCTTGCCAAGGAATACGGCGACATTGAAAAGGCAGAGTTTTATAAAAAAGAGGAAGAAGAGCTGAGAAAAAATATAAATAAATATTTCGGCTTTAATATGAAAGGCTTTGAAACCTACCGTTACTATGACGGAAACGATAAGCTGCGCGCGTGGATATGCATACCGCTGTCTTTCGGAATTGACGAGAGGAAAGAGGGCACAAAGGACGCGCTGCTGTCCGACAGATTATGGACGGAAAACGGAATTTATACCGAAGAAGGAAACATCACGATTTGGGACAGGGCAACCCTTTACGCAATGCGCGGACTGATGAAAGTCGGTTATGTAAAGGAGGGCATCGAGCGGCTTGAAACCTACAGCCACGAACGCCTGGTGCGCGAACGCACGCCGTATGCGGTTGAGGCGATAAGAGATGAGGACGGCAGAGGTTGGCTCGGTGAGAGCAAGAAAAGTCATTTGAGTGCGGAAAGCTGCCTTATGTGCCTTGCCGTAACCGACGGACTGCTCGGTATCGAGGGAACGGGACTGCGCAGTTTCAAGTTCAGACCCGTTTTGCCGGATAACCTTGACCATATCTATCTCACAAATATTTATTCCTTCGGTGAGATTTTCGACATCAAAATAGACAAGGACGGATATAAGGTATTGGTTGACGGCAGAATTATTGCAAAAGGCGGACTGAATGAGGAGGTTAACGTATCTTTTAAATAAGAAGTTACCAAAAATCCGCAACAGGTTACCAAAAGTGGTATGCAAATTTTTGTGAAAATTATATAATTAATTTAAAGAAAATATAACGGAGGTACAAATTTATGAAAAAAAGCAGACTTACAAAGGTTTTGAGCCTTATGCTGACGGCTGCCATGCTTGTCCCGGCTGCCGGTTGTAAAAAGGAGCAGGCGTCAACGGACGGAAACATAACGCTTAAATGGATATTCCCCGGCCCGGGAGAGCAAAAGGATTCACAGAAGGTTTGGGCTGAATTTAATAAGAGAATTAAGGAATTTCCAGGGCTTGAAAATGTTGATGTCGACATTGAATGTATCAACACATCAGACTATAAGCAGAGAGTTCTGCTCATGCAGACAGGCGACGAAAAGTATGATATTGTAAGTACATACAGTCTTAATTTTGCAAATGAAATCGACAACAAAGCGCTAATGCCGCTTGACGATTTAATGACAAGCGAAAATGTTGATTTTATAAAAGAGCTGCCCGACTGGATAATAGATATGGGTCAGAAAAACGGCACAACCTATGCGGTTATCAGTTACCAGGCTATGACGCGCTCCGACCCCGGAATCGTTATGCCGACGGCATTGTTTGACAAATACGTTGACAAGGATAAACTTGAAAAGACGTTCTATAACACGAAATTTTATGATGAGGATAACTGGCAGGCGGTTGGCGATATTCTGCAAAAGATGAAGGATAACGGCGACTTGGGACTCGGATATCTCAATGCCGGTGCGATTGAACCGGCACTTAACGGATATGATTATGTCGGCGGAAACATAGTGTCGGGCGGCTTTTTCACAAAGCTTGACGATCCGGAAGGACAGATGTATTATATTGCGGAATTACCGGAATACAAAACGGCTGTAAAATATCTGAGCGACTGGTATAAAAAGGGATTTATCAGACAGGATATTTTGAGTGTTGATACCGATACCGATAAAAAAGGTACAGGCGGATACACAATATTCCAGGGCGGTGTTGACGGATTCGGCTCGAGGGAAAGAAGTTATAAAAAGCAGTACGGCGAGGACTTTACGGCAGTCAGAAGCCGTAAGTATAACTATGTTCTGCCTACCGCGGCGGGCGGCGGACTTGCAATCTCGGCAGGTTGCGAACACCCGCAGGAAGCAATGCGCGTTATTGATGTTTTATCGTCTGAAAAGGGTAAGGAACTCTATAATTTGATGCTTTACGGAATTGAGGGCGTTCAGTATGACAAGGTAAGCGACGGAGTTATAAAATTAAAGGACGGCGCGGGAACTTCATCATCGGACAGCTACGGTCAGTATCATTGGGTAGTCGGAAATTCCAAGCTTTCGTATGAGCTTGAGAGCGAAGTAGGACAAAAACAATATACATATGAAGTGGCCAATGAAGGCCCGGATACGGTTGTTTCCAACTTCATGGGATTCATTCCCGACATAAAAAGCGTTATAACGGAAATCACGAGAATAAATTCTCTTTACGACGAATATTCAAAGACGCTTGCAAAGGGTGCGGCGTCAGATGCGGACGCTTTGTATAATGAATATATGGAAAAATTGCAGACAGCCGGAATTGAAAAGGTACGCGAATGTGTACAAAAGCAGGCGAAGGAGTTTTTAGCAGCAAAGAACAAATAAGGAGGTTTCTATGAGAAAAATACTAAGTGCGGTTTTAGCCGCGGGCATGCTTTTATCATGCAGTGCAAATGCTTTCGCAGAGGAACCCGCAAAGGGAACGGAAATTTATGTTGCGGTTGACGGAAACGACCAAAACATCGGAACGAAGGACAGTCCTCTTGCATCAATGAAGGGTGCAAGGGACTATATCCGCGGACTTTCGGCAGAGCAGAAAGCGAACGGAGTCACGGTATATTTCCGCGGCGGTGAGTATCGGTGGGAAGATGTTGTTGATTTTGGCGAACAGGACAGCGGTGTCAAGGACGCAAAAATTGTCTACCGTAATTTCCCGGGTGAAAAGCCGCTGATGAGCGGAGGTTATAAGGCATCGGGAAAGGTATTTCAAAAGGTTACGGATAAAAACGTACTTGAAAGACTGCCGGCGGTGGCAAAGAACAACATTCGCGTTGTTGACTTAAAACAACTCGGCATTGACGATAAAATAAATGATTTTAACGTTGCGAAGATGCAGGAATATCTTGAGCCGGATAAACCGCTGCGTGGTATGGAAATTTTTGTTGATGATGAGGCGCTTGAGCCGGCACGCTGGCCGAACAAAGATAAATTTAATTTATCGCAGTATGTTTATGTAAAAAGCGTTGTACGCAATGCGAATGACTGGGCGCTTGCGTCGCCGAGATGGCAGCCGGGCGATGCGCTGCCGATAATTGGTGTTGACGAAAGCGTAATAGAGCACATCTCAAAATGGAAAGATTACAACAATGTCCATATCACGGGTCCCGTAGGCTGGGAATTCGGTGAAACGGCTGTCGGCGTTGCGGAGGTAGATGAAAAGAGCAGACAAATTACTCTTGATTATGCTGTTGAAGGCGGATATGAAACAAACGGAAGATTTTATTTTTTAAATGTTTTAGATGAACTGGACGTTCCGGGCGAGTACTTCCTTGATAAGGAAAACAAGAAAATGTACGTATATGTTAATCCGGAGATTGACTTGGAAAAAGCCGACATACATTTCTCGGTGTATGATAAGCCTGTCATGATAAATATTGACGGACTTTCATATGTGGATTTTAAGGGAATTGAGTTTAAGTATTCTCAGTGCCGAGGAATTGACGCCGTTAACGTTGATGATGTTGACTTTATAAACTGTGAATTTTCGAATATAGCCGGGCGAGTAATGGAGATGTTCGGAAACAGAGCAAGACCAAACGATACAGCAAAAAAAGATTTAAAGCTTAATATAAAAAATGTTGATATTCTAAACTGTGTCTTTAAAAATTTGGGAAACGGCGCGGTCAGAATACAATCGGGCAACTGGTTTACTCTTGAAAAGTCAAACTGCCGTATAGAAAACTGTAACTTCACCAATGTCAGCCGAATAAAGAATGCATATTCACCGGGTATCCGTGCAGACGGCGGCGGATTTATAATAAGGAATAATACTGTCGATTACGGCCCGGGCGTACTTTTGCAGTTTACGGCATATGATTCGATTGTTGAATACAACGAGCTTGCCAACGGTGTACGGGAAACCAGCGATATGGGATTGCTGTACGGAGGTATGCAGCCGTATATCGGTACGGTAATAAGGTATAATTATATTCACGATACAAGTGAATATGCGAGAAAAAATGATTTGAAAAAGGGCCTGACGATAGGAGGTCTTGCTATACCTACACGTGTAGGCGTATATATTGATAACTGTGCGGAAGGTGCAACAATAGATCATAATATTATTGAAAACATACCGACAGGCGTATTTGCAATAGGGTGTCACACAACATGTACCGATAATATCATTATAGATTGTCCGCGAGCTGTTGCGATGAGATATAACCCGAAAAAGATAAGTATTAACTTTGAAACAGATGAAAGTGTATGCTATTATCACACAATTGGGCTTGACAGAGATAATCCGAATGAAGCTTGGCTTGAAAAGCACCCGGAATGTTTCGACTGGAAAGAACGTGCAGTTAATTTATTTAAAACCGAACCCAGATTGCTGGACTATCCGTATTCGAATTTTTCCAACAATTTAGTTACGTATAATAAACTGCTGACGTTCTGTTATGACGGTCAGCCGCAAATGACAGATGTTGTAACAAATATTTTGGATATGCAGAAGGGCGGTTCGACCGTCGAAAATAACGAATTTACGTATTTTGACCCGGGATTTGAGGACGCAAAAAAAGATAAATATACTATTAAATCCGATGCGGAAGTATTAAAGAGACTTCCGGGACTGGCCGAAATCAATCAAAGCGACATGGGTTATATGCCGAAAAATGTTACCGATATTACCGATAATGCGGTAATATTTAAGTCGGGAAACGGTGAATTTTTTGCGGACGGTAAACTAAACGGATATTCCGAAAATACGTCTGACGCGCCGTTTGAAAAGGACGGAAAACTGTATGTTCCGTTTGAGGCAACAGTTAAAGCTTTGGGCGGAACTGTTGACGGCACAAAAGCTGTCATCGGCGAACAGACGGCTGATTTTGCGGAAACTGTAAACCGCAGCGGTATTGCATATGTTCCGGCTGAAAGCTTTTCACAGCTCGGCAAAATGGTAGAAACGGTAAACGGAACTGCCGTTGTTTCGGATAAACCGTCATTTTCGGCATACACAAAATTGGCAGAATTTTTGGATACATTGATGAGGTGATACGGTGAAAAAAATAAACAAAGTTTCAGGACTTCTTTTATGTGCATCACTGATTTGCACAAATCCGGTTATATATGCACAAGAGCAAGATGATATTTCTTATACGACTATTGATATTTCGAGTGTTGCCAATGCGCCGATATATGCAAAAGAAGGCGATACATGGTCGGGAAATTATGTTGCGACAGCACCGGACAAAGGACGCGGTATTGATTATGACAGTATGAAAGAGCTGTTAACGGACGGTGTGTTTGAGCATAATAACACACCGTACAAGCTTGATGTTGAAATAAACAAAAATACGGCAATTTCTACCGGCGGTTTGAGATTTGATCATAATGATAACGGCGAGGTGCGTGGTATAACTCAAAATTACAATTATACAGGTGTGGATGTGGATATTGCGGACGGCCGCTACAGCGGACTGAAAATTTTGGCTTCCGCAACAGGAAACAGACCGCATGGATTGCTTAAAAATAACGGTTTTGCAGATGCTGACATTACAAACTGGAACAACACATCAAAGCTGGCGGTAGTATTGCAGTATACCGATGGGACATCTGATATTGTTGAAACTATGACTGCTTATCCCGTTGATACAACAGCTACTAAAACATTGACAGAAAATAAAGATGTATTTCCGGCAGACGTAACAAAAACAGACACAGCCGGAAACAGTACAACGGTGAAAGCAGCAGCACTGCCGGACGGAACGGCATTGTCAAAAGATAATTTTTGGAATGGATTTAAAGTAAAAACTATCACGAATTTTGACGGTTGGACATTTGGCGGTAAATCGACTTATAGTGCAAAAAACGGTGCAGCAGTTGATATTTATATTAATGAGTACACATTCCCTGTAGACAGTGAGAAGACACTGAATAATATACATATTGTAGGTTCATGTGCCGATTATACAGGTGTAAAAGTAAAACAGGACGGAACGGTGGATTATTCTAATGCACATGCGGCATCTAATATAAACTGGAGCGACGGCATGTACGGGTCGATGGTATATGCCATGACAGCCGTCACCGATAAAATGGTTTTGATGGCTGATGCAAAAACAGCAGTTCAAAATCTGATTGACGCGAACCCGGGTGTTAACATTGCGGAGGATACGGCGGCTTTGGCGGCACTGAACAATATAATTGAAACTTACGGCGCATACGGCATTTCGGCGGAAGAAATTTTGTCGGAATACAAGCCGCAGGTTAGTGATTTCAGAGTTACCGGAACATATGGTGTGGGAAATACCTTGACGATTACATACAATTTCAGCGACCCGCTGGGCGGCGCGGACGCGTCGGAATTTAAGTGGTATAAGGCAAGCAGTATAGCAGCTGTGTTCCCGGACGAATACACGCAAATCAGCGGTGCCGACCAAAGCACGTACACAATGCAAGCAGCAGACGACGGATTTATTATCCGCGCCGAAATTGTGCCGAAAACGCCGTCGAGTGCGATTTTGGGAAGGATTTTGAAGAACAGTCCGTCGGTAACGCAAACCTTTTTCAAAGAAGCTGCGCCGACGGCAATGAATGTAAAACTTGCTTGCGATACGGAGGCAAAGAAAATTGCAGCCGGCAGCAAGCTGACGGTTTCCTATGATTATTTTGACCCCAATATGATTGCTGATGAAAATATTGATGTTGAAAGCGGTACACAAATTGAAATTCAAAAATCAGCAGACAAAACAAACTGGGAAACGCTTGCGGATTTATCGAATTTACAGGCATTTGAATATGTGTTGACCGAGTCGGATATAAATGTTTATCTGCGCGCAAAGATTGTGCCGAAGAATAACCATGCACCGGAGCCGGAAACGGGTGACGCGGTGTATTCCGATGTAATTGCGGCACCGTTCGCGCCGTCTGTGAGCAATGTTGTAATCAGCGGTTCGGGGCAGGCGGGAACAACACTCACCTGTACATATAAATTTGAAGATATAAACGGCAATGCCGATATTGATTCGGAGATTGTTTGGTACAAAGGCAGTACGGAAATCGGGCGCGGTGTGAATTATACCGTTACAAACGGCGATGTCGGCAGCAACGTTAACTGCGTCGTTACGCCGAAAACGGACGCTGCACCGACAACAGGTACGCCGGCAAGCAGTAATTCGGTTATGTGCACGAACGGAAACTCGTCGGGCGGCTCGGGTTCATCGGGCGGGGGCGGAGGATTCAGAATAAATCCGGATCTTTCGACCAAAAATGCTCAGGATATTGTGCCGCCGATAAGCGAGCCGGACTATAATTATACGTATGCGTTCGGCGATATTCAGAATCACTGGGCGAGAGACTCTGTTGAAAGAATGTACAAAAAGGGCATTGTTTCGGGCAAGGGCGACGGATTTTATCCGGATGACGGACTTATCCGCGCGGAGCTTGCGGTAATCGTAAGCAACGCAATCGGTGCAAAAGCGTCATACAGCAATTGCTTTGAGGACGTTATTGAAAGCGACTGGTTTGCACCGTACGCGCAGGGACTTTTTGACAAGAAGATAATTGTCGGCTCGGACGGGAAATTTGCGCCGCATGACGCCGTGACAAGAGAAATGGCAATTCAAATTATCGTGGCGGCGTATAAGGATAAGCTTGCCGAGGACAGCGATTATCAGATAGACGCGCCTGATTCGGCTGAAATAAGCAGCTGGGCGGAAAATGCAGTAAAAACAGCGGTTAAAAACGGAATAATTAAAGGCCGCGAGGACGGCTCGATTGCGCCGAAGGCTGTTTTAACAAGAGCGGAAGCGGTATCGATAATAGACAGACTTATGGAAAACGTTCAGTAATACGGAGGTAACAATGAAGAAAATAATCAGTTTATTAATATCCCTCATTTTTCTGCTGAACGGTGCGGTTTTGGCAGAAGAGGAAAACAGCGACAGCGTTTGCCGCGAAACAGCGCTGCTTGCCAAGCTTCAGGTTTACGACGCAATTCAGACCGACAGCGCACGTATCACGAGGGCGGAATTTGCACAAATTCTGGCAAGGCTTGACCGCGCGCAGCTTGATGAAGATTTTTCAAAGGGTACATTTTTTGACGTACCCCAGGGCGACAGCAACGCAGCCGTTATTGATTATGTATATAACAAAGGTTATATGACGGTACAGGACAACAAATTCTTAAAGAATGACAATTTGCTGGCGGAGGACGCGATTTTCGCGGCGGTTAAGCTGTTGGGATATTCCGTACCGGCATATGCGAGCGACTACATGCAGGTAGCCGATTCTTTGGGATTAACAAGGAAAATGCGTATTAAATCGGGCGAAATAGATTATCAGTCATTATCCAAAATGCTGTATGCGGCAATAAATGCACCGCTTTATTTCGGCGTTGCACTGAATGAAGGCAATACGGATAAAACTATTTTAAAAACGAGGTTCGAGCTTGTATCGGAGGACGGTATAGTAGAGGGCAGCTACGGCAAATATCTTTACGGCATGCCGAAAAGTCTTGAACAGAACGAAATCTTAATTAACGGCAGAAAATACCTAACCGAAGATTCGGAGCTGCAGGCGGCGATAGGATACAAGCTGACCTTTTGGTACAGCGAGGACGACGCGGAGCAGCGCGAGATTTTCTGCTACGAACTTGACAAAGATTATACGACGGTAAAAAAGACGTACCGCGACATGGTAAGACAAGAACCGGAAAGACTTGTTTATGACGAAAACGGCAGAACAAAGTATCTGAAATTCGGTGACGATATGCGAATTATCCACAATTCAAAGCCGGAAACCGATTTTTCGTTCCTGTTCGCGGACGGCGTAAAGGGCGATATTACATTTATTCTGAATAACAACAAAATTCAGGCAGCTATCACTTATGACTATAAGAGTTACGCCGTAAAGAGCATAAAGAATAACGAAATCCGATTTAAGTATGATGTTGAGGACGTAATTGAGCTTAACCCGATTGATGTCACGAATGTTGTATACATTGACGGTTTCCCCGGCAGCGTAAATGATATTCAGGTCGGAAATATTATCTCGGTTGCGTATGACGCCGCAACAAAATACAGATTCTTGTTCGTCTCAACCGAAACATTTGAGGGCACGGTGGCGCGGATATATTCCGATGACGGCGTAAATTATTACGAAATAAGCGGGGCAGACTATCCGGTTGACTCGGATTTATATGATAAAATCACGCGCCGCGTACGCGATACGGCGAAGGTGGAGCGCGAGCAGGATTATGCAGTGTATCTTGACGTTATGGGCGAAATTGCCGATGTTGAGGAACTCGGCTACAATAAATATATGTATGGGTATCTGACAAAGGTTTATGAGCTTGATGATGCGGATTACAAAATTGAACTTAAAATGTACAGCATGGTTCCGCGCGGTGAAAACAGATATGTTTTGCCGGAAAAAATAACCTTCAACGGAACGCGGAAGAAGATTACCGATGTGGGTCCGCAGATAAAGAGTTATTTTGATAATTCATCGCTTAACAATCCGCCCGTAGTAAAGTATAAGCTTGCAAGAACAGGGCAGATTGAGGCGCTCACGATCGACGTAAAGCAGACTAACGAAAAGCTGAGCGACGATTATCTCACGATGCCGTATGCGACCGGAGAATATCAGTTTTGGGAATACTATAACGGCTGGAAATCTACCGGAAATGACCCGGATATGACATATATAACGTATATGCATCAATGGGACGATTATGAGGCAACGTGTTTCAGGATTCCGGGCGACCGAAGCAATGTTTCAAAATATGACTGCGGAACACCGAGAGATATGGATATGAAAGGCGACGGCGTTCTTAAGGGAACATTTTCATTTTATGATATAGATGAATTTAACCGTCCTGCGTGCGTTGTGTATAATGCAACGAGTGCACAGGATATTAAGTTGGAAAACAGAGATGTAATCGGCATAGAAAAAATAATAACAACACTGAATGATGATAATGAAATATGCCTTAAGGTGTGCGGCTATATGCATGGAAAATATGTGGAGCGAATGGTTAATGATGAGGACGCGATTAATGTATTAAAGAATATGAAAAAGGGTGATTTTGCAGCAGTAATACTTGACAGTGTAACGAATGAGATCACAAAAGCGGCTTATTATGTGACGTCAGACCCAAGCAAATTCAACCGCAATTATTACCTCAATAATCATGCTTCAGCCGAGAACGGTTCTTTCCAAAAAGGCATGCTTATAGCGCGCGTAAAGGATTCCACAAAGCAGATGATAAGTCTGAACGGCAATTCAAAAACAATGACTACCATTATTGCCCCGGACGGAAATTACCGCGAAGGTGATTCTTTCAGACGGAACGGCGGTTACACAATATATGATTGTGCAAAACGGGAGTTTATTTACGGCGCATTCTTTGATGAGCTGCAAAGGGGCGATTTGATTTGCGCGTCAACTGCAAAAAATCTGATGTACAGTTTTGTGGTATTAAGAAACAACGAATTTGAGAACTGGCAGGATATTATTCCACCGAATATGAAAAAATAGGGCGATTGAGTGAAAAGAAAAATTATAAGTGTGATTGTTGTATTGTCAGTATTGTTTGCGGCATCGCCGCAAACAATATCGGCGGATATAATATGCAAGGAACAAGATGGTTACAGCCTTCGGGGCAAGTGTTCCCGTTCCGGCGGGGAGGTAATGCTGCTCATTGTAAAAAAGGACGCTGCGGAGCCATACCAAAATGATGATGTCGGATATATTAATACGGCAAAAATCAACAAAAACGGTGAATATTCCGTCAGGTTTGCTTTTGATAAAGACCCGGAGGACTATCGGATACTTACGAAAGCGGACGGACAGGACGTTACGGAAGGAATATTTGTACTGGAAAGACAAAAGGAATTGATTGTAGACGTAGACTCTGCGCAGTATGGCAGAACGGTCAGAGCGAAAGTCACAACTGCAAGCTGCTTTTCAAATTTCCGCACATATATGAGAGTCGCAGGAATATACGATTCAGGCGGAAAATTAATAGGCGCGAAAAATTTAGGCTCGGGAAACATTGATGCAGGCGATGTCAATTCAGATGTGTATTACATTGATGTTCCGCAGGATTCACATAAGATAAAGATATTTACATTTGAAAGTCTGAAAACGATGCTGCCGTATGCGGATGCTGCGGAATTGGAAGTGGAGAATAATTCCGCCGCAGAGCTGTATGTCGCGCCCGGCGGGTCAGACAGCAACGAAGGAACCGTTGATGCACCACTTGCAACTTTAGAAGGTGCAAGGAAGGCTGTGCGGAAAATTGAAAAGAAAGAAAACGGAATCACTGTTTACTTCCGCGGCGGTCGGTATTATATGAATAAACCGGTAATATTCAGCGTTGCGGACAGCGGCACGGAAGATTGCCCGATTACATACTCGGCATACAAAAATGAAAAACCGGAATTTGTCGGCGGAATAT
>CAKSRS010000042.1 GCA_934487205.1 uncultured Clostridia bacterium | reverse complement strand
TGCTATCATATCATTATGGAAGAGGGAAAACTTGATTATCTTGACGAAACGGTGGAATTTTATGACGGCGGAAGTGCAACAGTCTGGGAGCATATCAAAAAGTCGATTGATTTTTGTATGGCAAACCGCGGCGAGCACGGATTTCCGCTGATGCTTGCGTCCGACTGGAATGATATGCTCTACCGCGTGTGCCAAAAGGGCAAAGGCGAGAGCATATGGACGGCGATGCAGTTCGGAACGGTACTCCGTCAAATCGCAGAGCTTGCCGAGTTAAAGGGCGAGGATAAGCAAAATTATCCTGATATTTATGAGGAACAGAAAAAGCTTGTAAATAAAGCCGCGTGGGACGGCGAATGGTTCAGAAGATGTATAACCGACGAGGGCAAGTTTATAGGCTCAAAAGCCGAACCTCAGGCGAAAATTTGGCTGAATGCGCAAAGCTGGGCGGTAATATCGGGTATGGGCGACAGAGATAAGCAGATTTTGGCTATGGACAGCGTGAAAAAGTATCTTGATACACCGCTCGGTATAAAGAAAATTGAGCCGTCAATGACGACCGATTATCCGACAAAAGAGGGTGCATTGACCTGCTATAACAAAGGCTGCGGCGAAAACGGAAGTGTGTTCTGTCATGCGAATACATGGGCGATAATTGCGGAATGTATGCTGAAACGCCCTGAAAATGCGTATAAATATTATCATCAGCTGCTGCCGATGGTCGCACAGGAAAAAGCCGGGGAATGGCGGTATAAGGCGGAGCCGTATGTGTATGCGTCAAATATTTTCGGGCCGGAGAGCGATAAGTTCGGTTTGGCGAATGTCAGCTGGCTGACGGGGACTGCGGCGTGGATGTATGTTGCGGTGACGCAGTATATGTTCGGCATAAGACCGAAGTGGAACGGACTCGAAATCGACCCGTGCCTGCCGCAGGAGATGCTGCCGGCAAAGGTAACACGTGTATTCCGCGGAAAGAAGTACGAAATTGAAATTACCGAAAACAAACGCATGTTTATTGAATGTAAATAACGGAAGAGGGATAAAAGTATGAACAGATATATGTTTGCAGGTTTTATCGGAACAAAAAATGTCCGTATAAAGAAGGATAAAAATGTGCATTTTTCCGTTATCGGATATTTTGAGGATAAAGTGTTCATTTACATGGAAACACCCGAGAAAATAGATGATGCCGATGCGGAAAAATATGTTATCGGCGGAAATCTGAAACGGTTTCCCGACGGCAGAAAGCTATGGCGAATGGAGAGAGTGTTTTACTGTGACCCGTACCTGAATGACGGGATATTTAACGCGACCGAGCAGGTCAGAAATCCCGATATGGGAATACTTAATCTGGAGCATGATGAGGCATTTTTGGCATACGTCGGACACCATTATGTATTGCAGGAATACGGTAAAACGGTTTGGGACAGATATTACAGCATTTATTCGTTCGGAAATATTTTTATTTCTGTTGCAGAGAAAAAGCCTGTTCCGTCAGCAAAGAGAGAATCGCCGTTTAAAGTGCCGGTAAGGTCGATTATCAAGGCGACCATGCCCGTCATAGATGGCGGAAAGAAACAGAATCCCGACGGCTCTTACGGCTGGTATAAGATTAATTAAAACATTGAATAGATGTGAGCATGAAAACGGATTGGGAAATATCCGACATGGGACGAATACACTTTAACAGAATTAGTGCGAACCTGACAGAAAGAGAGTTTTTGAAAAAATGTCAATTTAATTTTAACGAGTTGATATTAATACACGGCACTGCCTATACTTTATGGGTGGTGTCGTTGTTTTATTTACAGAAAAATTGTTAAATGTTCAAATATGAAACGTACTTCATAAAAACACAATAAAATATGAAGTTTGCCGCATTCACTTTAAATATAATCCGTGTTAAAATATATACATAAGGAGGATAAAGTATGGATAAGCAATTGATAGGAAATAGGATTCGGCATTTAAGAGAAGAAAAAGGTTTAACACAGGCAATGCTTGCAGAACTTGCGGAAATTTCGGAAAGAACAGTATCTGATATTGAAAATGGAAAGATTGTATCAAAATACAATAATATAATAAAAATATCATGTGTATTGGAACTACCAATCAATTATCTCTTATCTGACCAATGTGCTTTTGATAAACCCGGCACAATAAGCAATATACTTGAGGTTATGTCAGAATTTACCCATGATGATATACAACATTTTATACGGTATATTGATTTCTATAAGAATGAAAAGAAATTTTTAAAAAAATAAAATCTGATCATTCATGCGATATCCTTTAATGAACATTGACAACTTAATACAAGCATTTTCTGTACTAAATCTGTATATCAGCACATTTGACGGTACGCTTGCGGTAAATACCGGTCGATAAAACGGGAGTGGAATCCCGTATGCCGAGACGTATGCAGATGATAATGATACTTGTGCTATGACAGCACTCCGTGCGTGCAGGGAAGCATATCACAATATGCTATGACGATTTTTCCGAAATCGGCAGAAAATGTAAAAAAATGGTACAGGCAAGTTAAAAACACATGCTGCATAAGAATTATCGGGAGGGATTATTATGGAACAGAAAATCATTATAACTGTTCACGCAGAGTCTGTATCGGACAGTGACATTAAAGAAATTATCAAACAAATTTTGCTGGAAGGTGTGAAATATGCTTGACTTATTTTTCTATACATCATACAATACCGTTACAGACAATCGGTTGATTGGAAAGGAGTAAATATGGAAAGATCAACCGTAATGCGAACTAAAAATAATTATGCGGCATTTTATCTGCGTCTATCAAAAGAGGACGACAAACCGGGGGAGAGTATGTCTATCGAAAATCAACGGAAAATATTGCAGCAATATATAAAAAACACGGATTTTTTATTTTGCGGCGAGTACGTAGATGACGGATTTTCCGGAACATCTATGAACCGCCCGGCGCTTAACCGTATGATGCGTGATATAGAGGATGGAAAAATAAGCATAGTTCTGACAAAGGATTTTTCAAGACTCGGTAGAAATTCCGGACGCGTTCAGCTTTTGCTCGATGAATTTTTCACGCGCAACAGAGTCCGCTATATAGCGGTATCGGACGGAATAGACACCATGCAGCCGACAAGCACATCATCAATAATTACACCTGTACTCGGCTTTGCCAATGAGCTGTATGCGGGCGATATATCGAGAAAAATAAAGGCATCATTCGGGGCAAAAATGATAAACGGAGATTTTATCGGTGCGTTTGCACCTTACGGCTACAAAAAAGACTCGGACAACAAAAATCATCTTGTACCGGACGAAGTATCATCGGAAGTGATAAAGGAAATTTTCAAAATGGCAAAAGACGGCTATTCTCCGCATCAGATTGCGGAAACGCTCGCTGTGCGGCGTATTCCGACGCCGCTGGAATATCGCGGGAGAAAAACGGACGGTAAGTGTGAATGGCACACCGGTACGGTCAGCAAAATTCTGCGTAACGAAGTGTACCTCGGAAAAACGCTGCAGGGAAAGACAAACAAGCCGAGCTTTAAATCATCATACATATACAACGTGCCAAAATCGGACTGGATATGTGTTGAAAACACACATACTCCGCTTGTGGATAAAGAAACATGGGAGATTGTGCGTAAAAAAATGCAGTCGCGTGCAAGAAAACGCGAAAAAGGTTTTGTCAATATATTTTCCGGTATAGCAAAATGTGCGGACTGCGGTAAAAACATGTCAACGACCGCAACCCGAAAAAAAGGTGCGTCGGCAAATCTTGAATGCGGTGCATACAAACTGGGCGGAAGAAAAAAGTGTACAAATCATATTATTGATTATAATATTTTATATGAAGCTGTTTTGACAGCGCTTCGGGAGCAAATCAGTTTCACCGCCGCGGAAAGAGCAGAGATTTTAAACGAAATGCTCCGCAAATCAAAAAGCAGCAAAACAGATGATACTTCGGATAAACTGGTGGTTGTAAAGGAAAAAATCCGAAAACTTTTCGAGGATAAATATTCCGGCTTGATTGATAATGAATCATTTGACAATCTGCTGAACGTATTCACCGATGAAAAAAAGAAACTGGAAAAGAAACAGGAGGAATTAATCCGGAAAAGACGTATTGAAAATGATGAAAATGAGCTGAGACGAAGATACAAAAAATTTGAAGGGCTTATATCCGAATATGAAAATATGAGTGAGCTCAGACCGGACATATTATTTAAGCTGATTGACAGAATAAATGTTCATCAGGGTGTAATTAAAAACGGAGTAAAGGAACAGAGGATAGACATATTTTTTAAATTTCAGTGTGAGCCGAAGGTTATGGAAATATCCCCTTGCACCCAAACAGAACCCTTATCATAAATGTCTCTGAAAATGGCATAGGTATGCGGTTTTTTGAGACCATGCACCCAAATAAACCGCCAGGCACATGGTAAGCGCCTGCTTGCCGCATGCTGAGCATTTTTTAAAACATTTATCAAGGTTAAATGCCACGCGCGGCAAATATCCCAAGTCCTCGAGAATGGTAAAGAGCGGGAAAAATATTGCCATAGGCGGCAGCATTACCGAAACAACCCATGTAAGAACGTGATATACGCCGAGTATGAGCGGTTTATAAATTATTTCGGGCACGCCGATTTGCACGCAAAAACCGAGCATCATATTTTCGAGAGAGGAAAATGCCGAGGACAGCATTGCGGACGGAATATTCGCGCCGGAAATTGTCAGCCAGAAAACTGCGCACAAAAGCAAAAGCATTACGGGAATGCCTGTCAGACGGCTGGTTAAAATTTTGTCTGCCTTACGGTCAAAACCGCAATATTGATGATTTTTGAATTTTACCGCACCGCTGCATATCCCTTCGGCTGTGAGAACGATACATGAAACAATCGTATCGGTAAGATTTTCGGAATTTATTCCGCCTTCAGCGAGTGCAGCCTGTGCGTCTGCAATTGCGGCGGTGATTTCGGAATCGGACAATATATCAATTCCCGTATATGCGCCTATAGAACTAATCAAATTTTTTTCATTTTCGAGAAGGCGCAGCGCTGTCCAGCGGCAGTTAATGTTTACCCTGTCAAATTTTTTCGAAAGGACGGGGACGAGGATATCGAGCGCATTTTCAATAGCTTTTGTGTATTTCATGACGTATGCTTTCGGCGTATTTTTAAGCACGGTTTCTATGCTGTCAAGCAATCGCGATAAACCTTTGCCGCTGCGCGCGACGGTTCCGATTACGGGAACACCCAAACGGGCGGAAAGCATTGCAAGGTCAACAGAAATTCCGTGTTTTTTGGCTTCGTCCATCAAATTAACGCATACAACGGCACGGGAAGTAATTTCAAGCGTTTGCAGTACAAGATTCATATTTCGTTCAAGGCAAGTCGCGTCGCATACAATTACCGTGGCGTCGGAATTGCCGAAACAGATAAAATCCCTTGCGACTTCTTCCTCCTTTGAATGAGCCATCAGTGAGTATGTACCCGGAATATCTACCATAATATACTCATGCCCACGGTGAGTGCAGCTCCCGCAGGCGTTGCTGACGGTTTTGCCGGGCCAATTTCCTGTGTGCTGTTTAAGCCCGGTCAGTTTGTTAAATACGCTGCTTTTGCCGACATTCGGATTGCCGGCAAGCGCGATTATTCTGTCATTTGGATTGGTTCTGTTTATATTGAGTCCGCTGTCGGCGGCGTTTAATCCTGTCGAATTTAATATCAGTTCCATAACACCGCTCCTTTATACCGAAACGATTACGTTTTCGGCGTCCTCATTCCGCAGAGCGATTACGGCGCCGCGTATTAAATACGCAATCGGGTCACCGCCGGGGCTTTTCATAACACACTCCACGCGTGTACCCTCTATAAGTCCCATATCCAAAAGTCTGCGCCGGATATCACCGCACGGCAGCAGCTGCCCGACAATTGCCGTATCGCCGGCGTCAAGATCTGTCAGATTGACAATATTATTCATGATAAATACACCTCATTGCAAAATTAATCGGAAAATTTTGTTTCCTGTATTTATAGTATGACTTCATATTTTATGTGTTACAATAATGGATATACATGGTTAACATTATGTTATGCTTGCATTTTGTGTAAATTTGTGATATAATATATTGCAAATAAACATAGATGGAGAAAAAATAATGGAGTTAAGCGGAACGGTATTCATACAGGTTTTAATAATTTTTATTCTTATGTCGGTGGGATTTTTTCTGTCTAAAGCAAAAGTGCTGACGGGTGAAGGAATAAGGCAGATTACGAATATACTTTTGATGGTGGTTACGCCGTGCGTTTTGATAAATGCATATCAAAAGGAGTTTACGGCTGAGTCTGCGAAGCAGCTTGGGATTTCGGCAATTTTGTCATTTTTGATGATTACCGCGACTATAATAATTGCAACGGTTATATTCAGAAAGGAAGATACGCTTAAATACCGCGTCAGCATATTCGGTTCGGTGTATTCCAACTGCGGATTTATGGCGATACCGCTGTTATCGGCGGCGATGGGGAAGGACGGAGTGTTTTACGGTTCGGCATATCTTGCCGTATTTACTATTTTGTATTGGACGCACGGAATATGCCTTTACGGCGGCAGCGTGAAGGAGATTGAATTAAAAAAAATTATTACAAATCCCGGTATAATCGGAACACTTGTTGCAATAATTTTGTTTGTGTGCAGGATAGAGCTGCCGTATGTGCTGAAAGAAAGCGTTAAGTATCTCGCGGATTTAAATACACCGCTTGCCATGATTATCATGGGTTCGTATTTAACGTCGGTGGACTTGAAAAAGGCGCTGACGGGCGCATCAATATATATTGTAACACTTTTGCGGCTGGTGATATTCCCGCTTAGTGCGATTTTAATTTTAAGATTATTCGGAGCGGACGATGCCATTGCAAAATCGCTGCTTATATCTGCGGCGTGTCCCACGGCGGCGGTTTCCGCGCTGCTTGCGACGAAATATCGTCTTGATGCCGTTTACGCAACGGAGATTGTATCGGTAACCACGATATTGTCCATAATAACAATACCGCTGATTCTTCTTTTGTACTGATATACCGCAGATTATTTGGTGTGGTATTGCAAAAAGACGGAATCGGTGTTGAAATATCAGATAATGTCAGAGAGGAAAGGGTGGTCGATTTATGGAATTGACATTAGCTTTAACAACTTTTGCGGGGGCGTTTCTGGCGCTTATATTTGCTTATGTTGTAGCTAAAAGAGTTTTGGGGTTTTCTGAGGGAAATGAAAGAATGCAAACGATTGCGGGTTATATTCGTACGGGTGCAAACGCATATCTTAAGCGTCAGTATAAAGTAGTCGCGATATTTTTTGTATGTATGGCAGTGCTGCTGTTTGTATTTGCGGGATTCGGTATGCTGTCAATATATGTTCCCTTTGCGTTTATGACGGGCGGCTGCTATTCGGCGCTTGCGGGGTTTGTCGGCATGAAGATTGCCACGAGCGCAAACGCGCGTACGGCGCATGCATGCGAGGACAGCCTTAACAAGGGTTTGAAGGTTGCGTTTTCGGCAGGTTCCGTTATGGGATTTACGGTTGTCGGTCTTGGCATTTTTGATATTTCTGTGTGGTTTACATTGTTGCATTTTGTGTTTAAATGCGATGTTCAGACAATTGCCGCCACTATGGTTACATTTGGCATGGGTGCATCATCAATGGCGCTTTTTGCACGTGTCGGCGGCGGAATTTTCACAAAAGCGGCAGATGTCGGCGCAGACCTTGTCGGTAAGGTTGAGGCGGGTATTCCGGAAGATGACCCGCGCAATCCGGCGGTTATTGCGGATAATGTCGGCGATAATGTCGGTGACGTTGCCGGAATGGGTGCGGATTTGTACGAATCGTATTTCGGCTCAATTGTATCCGCGTGCGCACTCGGCGTAGCGGCGCTGGGCGATTTGAAGGCGATTGCTGCACCTTTGCTTATGGCATTTTTGGGTATAGTGGCGTCGGTGATCGGTTCATTTTTTGTAAAAACAGGCGAAAAGGCTGAGCAGAAGGAACTGCTTAAAGCGTTGCGTAAGGGTACAAATCTCAGCGCAGTACTTGTTGCAATAGGCGCATTTCCGCTCGTTTGGTTCGTCTTGGGAAAAGAAAATATAAGCTTGTATGCGGCGGTTCTGTCCGGATTGGTTTCGGGTGTGCTGATAGGACTGTCAACCGAATATTTCACGTCCGATACTTATAAGCCGACGCAGGAACTTGCGGCGGATTCCAAAACGGGTTCGGCTACAATTATAATCGGCGGAATGAGCTTGGGAATGTTGTCCACCGCAATTCCTATTGTTATCGTTGCGATATGCATACTTATTTCATATTTTATAGGCGGCCGCGGAGACAACGCACTGGGATTGTACGGAATAGCGCTTGCGGCTGTAGGTATGCTGTCTACGCTCGGAATAACGCTTGCGTCCGACGCATATGGCCCTGTGGCGGACAATGCCGGCGGTATTGCGGAGATGGCGGGGCTTGATTCTGCCGTAAGAGACAGAACGGACGCTCTTGATTCTCTCGGAAACACAACCGCCGCAACGGGAAAAGGATTTGCTATCGGTTCTGCGGCGCTGACAGCTTTAGCGCTTATTGCGTCCTATGTTGATAAAATTAATTCGATTTCGGCATCGCAGTCGCGTGTTCTTGATATGAGCGTAATGAACCCGACGGTGCTTGTCGGATTGTTTATCGGCGGGTGTCTGCCGTTCGTTTTTGCGGCGCTCACCATGAAATCGGTCGGCAGAGCAGCACAGAGTATTGTTGTTGAAGTCAGACGTCAGTTTAAGCAAATAAAGGGAATAATGACCGGCGAAAAAGAGGCAGATTATGCATCGTGCATAGATATATGTACGCGGTCGAGTCTGCGTGAAATGATTATGCCGACGATTATAGCGGTGGCGGCACCTATCATAACCGGACTTATTCTCGGACCGAACGGCGTAATCGGTATGCTTGCGGGCGCGACGGTAACCGGATTTTTGCTTGCGATACTTATGTCTAACGCCGGCGGCGCATGGGATAACGCAAAAAAATATATCGAAAGCGGCGAATTCGGCGGCAAGGGAAGTAATCAACACAAAGCGGCGGTTGTCGGCGACACGGTGGGCGACCCGTTCAAGGATACTTCCGGTCCTTCGATAAATATTCTGATAAAGCTTCTTTCTACGGTTTCAATCGTTTTTGCGGAATTGGTGTTCTACTGCCATCTTTTTTAGAAAATGAAACTTTGGGGCGCGGCATATTTCATGCCGCGTCTGTTTTTCTCTGTAGTTTTGGGGATTTTTCATAAAATATGAAAGAATTTATTGTAAAAAATCAACTTAAAGTGGTAAATTGTTAAAAAAATCATAAAAGTTGTTGAAAAATATTGTAAATGTGTGTTATAATATATTATAATAATATAGTCATTTGATTGTAAAATATGTGAGGAGGAAATTCAGATGAAAAAATTATTATCACTTGTTCTTTCAGCTGTAATGCTTTCAATGGCATGTGCGGGCTGCGGAACTAAAACAGGTACGGACAGTGCCGATACGGGCAACACCATCAAAATCGGTGTGTTTGAGCCGACAACCGGCGAAAACGGCGGCGGCGGTGTACAGGAAGTTTTGGGTATCAGATATGCCAATTCTTTGAGAAAGACGGTAACGATTGACGGAACGGAATATAACATCGAATTGGTTGAAGTTGATAACCAGTCAGATAAAACGGCGGCTGTAACGGCAGCGCAGAACCTTGTTTCGGCGGGCGTTAAGGCTGTTTTGGGTTCATACGGCTCGGGCGTTTCGATTGCTGCGGGTTCGACATTTAAAGATGCAAAAATCCCGGCAATCGGCGTATCATGTACAAATCCACAGGTTACTGCAGGTAATGACTGGTACTTCCGCGTATGTTTCCTTGACCCGTTCCAGGGTACGGTTATGGCAAATTATGCGGGCGTTACATTGGGACTTACTAATGCGGCGGTTATCTGCCAGAATGGTGATGACTACTCAACAGGTCTTGCTTCATACTTTAAAAAGGCTTTCAAGGGAAACGTTGTGTATGAAGGAACATATAACACAAACGAATCGGACTTTAATGCTATTCTGACAGCTGCAAAGGCTGCAAATCCTGACGTTATTTTCTGCCCGTCATCAATTGCAACAGCCGGTCTTGTAATTAAGCAGGCACGCGAGCTCGGAATTGAGTGCCCGATTATGGCAGGCGATACATGGGAAAATGAGACAATTATCCAAAATGCCGGCGCTGATAACTGCAAGGGCGTAACATTCTCAACATTCTTTGATGAAAACGACCCGGCTGCATCGGAATTTGTTACAGGCTTTAAGGCATACTTGAATGCAGATAAGCAAAATCTGAAACTTAACGGTAATTCTGACGGTGTTGCAGCGGTATCTGCTCTCGGTTATGACGCATATAATGTCGTTGTTGACGCTATCGAAAGAGCACAGTCTGTTGATACACAGGCTATCCGCGATGCATTGACACAGTCGGATTCAGTAGGTATCACAGGACCTTTGTCATTTGACGAAAACGGCGATGCTCAGAAGGATATGGCATACATCAAAACTGTAGAAGACGGTAAGTTCAAGTTTATCGGTACACAGAAAACAGACGGTGATTTCACACCTGTAAACTAATTAAAATAAAGGTCGGCGAGGTGCTTTTCTTGCCTCGCCGGCTGATTTTTTTTGAAAATGAAATATGTTAAAAATATAATTTCAAAAAAACAAAAGTTGAACGGTTCCGCATTGACCTGTCCGGTAATGCGGCATACCTTGCATTACGAGCAGCCGAAGGCTGCATTGATTAGGAGGCAAAAACTACATGGACGCTTTTTTGCAAAATTGCCTGAACGGTATATCTATCGGCAGCAGTTATGCGCTTATTGCGATTGGATATACAATGGTGTACGGCATTCTCCGTCTTATAAATTTTGCGCACGGCGATATTTTTATGATGGCGGGGTATTTTATGATTATTGCCATGACAGACATGCTTTTGCCATGGTATGTTTCCATAGTATTGGTTATATTGGCAACGGTGCTTTTGGGTGTATTCACCGAAAAGCTTGCATATAAACCGCTGCGTTCCGCACCGAGAATGTCAATAATGATTTCGGCAATCGGTGTTTCGTATTTGTTACAGAATTTGGCGACGTATTTGTTTTCGGCGCTGCCGAAATCTTATCCGACAATAGGATTTTTAAGTCAGAAAATAGTAATCGGAAATATATCAACGTCACTTGTAACGTTTATTACTCCGATTTTAACAATATTACTGGTTATAGGCCTTGTTGTTCTTGTTAATAAAACAAAAATAGGTATGGCAATGCGTGCCGTATCGAAGGATTTTGAAACAGCGCAGCTGATGGGTATAAAAATCAATAACGTAATAAGCATGACATTTGTTATAGGAAGTGCGCTTGCGGCAATTGGGTCAATACTTTATTTTATCCCCAGACCGCAGGTATATCCGCTTGCGGGTTCGCTGCCGGGACTAAAATGTTTTGTCGCTGCCGTATTCGGCGGTATCGGTTCGGTACCGGGCGCGCTGCTCGGCGGATTTTTAATAGGTATATGCGAAACCTTTATCAAGGCGAGCGCGTATTCCGAGTTCAGTGATGCGTTCACATTTGTAATACTTATAGTAGTGCTGTTATTTAAACCGACAGGACTGTTTGGTGAAAAAATTTCGGAGAAGGTGTAAAATATGAAAAAATCTACAAAAACTATATGCTCAGTAGCAGCATTTGCGGTTCTTGCGGCTGTCATATTTTATGCAGGAACTCTCCCGACGACATCGATGTTCAGAACGACTTTCCAAATGGCGTCAATTTATGCGCTTTTAGCGGTGTCGATGAACATGTTAAACGGTGTAACTGGTCAATTTTCTCTCGGACAGGCAGGCTTTATGACGCTTGGCGCATATGCATATGCGATTTTAACGATTCCTGCAGCGGCGAGACCGAGTGTTTATTATCTGTACGGCATAGCACCGTGGCTGGAAAATGTTGTGCTGCCTATTCCGGCAGCGCTGATTGTCGGCGGATTGGTTGCGGCATTGTTTGCGGCTTTGATAGGCGCGCCGGTTCTGAGACTTAAAAGTGACTATTTTGCTATCGCGACGCTGGGATTTGCCGAAGTTGTACGTATTGTTGTGGCAAGTTCGTGGCTGAATACGATAACAAACGGTTCATTGGGACTTAATAACATACCGAGTTTTAATTCATATTATGCGATTTTTGTTGTGGTAATTTTGTGCATTATAGTAATGGGATTGATTAAAAATTCCACATACGGGCGCAGCTTTAAGGCAATACGCGATGATGAAATTGCGGCGGAGGCAATGGGTATTAATCTTGCAAAGACAAAACTTCTGTCATTTGTATTGAGCTCATTTTTTGCCGGAATAGGCGGCGCGCTGCTTGCGATGTATCTGAAGGCGATTTCCGCAACAACATTCACGCTTGCAACGGCAACCTATTACATCTTGCTTATGGTTGTAATCGGCGGCATGGGCAGTATTTCGGGAAGTATAATCGCGTCATTCCTTGTTATTTTCGCCAAGGAATGGTGGCTCAGGTTTTTGGATGCTCCGGCGTATATCGGAAGTTTTCAAGTGCCGCTTTTGCGTAGCGGATTCAGAATGGTTATATTCTCTGTTGTTCTGATGATAGTAGTTTTGTTTTTCCGTAAGGGAATTATGGGCGACCGTGAAATAACATGGGACGGCATTTACAGACTCTTTACCAAGAAAAAGAAAAACAAGGAGGTGTCCGAAAATGCCAAATAATGTACTTCATGTTGAAAATGTTGTAATGCAGTTCGGCGGAGTCGTTGCGGTAAATAATCTGAACCTCGATATAAACGAAGGCGAAATCGTGACGCTTATCGGACCGAACGGAGCCGGGAAAACCACGGCATTTAACGTTGTAACGGGTGTTTATGCGCCGACAAACGGGTGTGTGGATTTTTACGGCAAGAGAATTGTTGAGAATTTTCCGAAAGGGAAGATGAAAAAGCTTTACACGGGCGAGCATAATGGGGAATACACAAAAACAATTGAACCCACGCCCGATATAATTACACGCATGGGCATTGCGAGAACGTTTCAGAATATACGTCTTTTCAAAAATCTTACGGTTTTTGAAAATGTCCTGATAGCAAAGCATCTTCACAGACATTCAAATATTTTTACATCGACATTCCGGCTTAATGCAAAAGAGGAAAAGGCAAACCGCGAGGAAGTTTTGAAATTGCTTGAAATTCTCAATCTTGCCGATGTAAAAGATGAAACGGCAACATCGCTTCCTTACGGTCAGCAAAGAAAACTGGAGATAGCCCGTGCTCTTGCGACAAATCCGAAACTTTTGCTCCTCGATGAGCCGGCTGCCGGCATGAATCCGCAGGAAACATTGGAGCTTACGGAATTTATAAGAAAAATAAAAGATGATTTTAAACTGACGGTGTTTATGATTGAGCATCATATGGACTTGGTAATGGGAATTTCCGACAGAATATACGTGCTTGATTTCGGCAAGCTTATTGCTGAGGGAACGCCGGAGGAAGTTCAGAATAATTCGAAGGTAATTGAGGCATACTTGGGGGTGAGCGACGATGCTGAAGATTGATAACTTAAAGGTTAATTACGGCGGAATTGAGGCAGTAAAAGGCATCTCATTTGAAGTGCCGGATAACAGCATTGTAACGCTTATCGGCGCAAACGGTGCAGGAAAGAGTACCACACTGCGTACAATTGCGGGCATTGTCAAGCCGAGCGGCGGCTCGATTACGTATGACGGCGCCGATATTCTGCAAAAGAAAACTCATGAGGTTGTTGAAACGGGGATTACACTTGTGCCGGAAGGCAGACGTGTGTTTCCGGATTTAACGGTTTTGGAAAATATCAAAATAGGCGCATATCTGCGTAAAGATGACCTGAGTGATGATATTGCTATGGTGTATGACCTTTTCCCAAGATTAAAAGAGCGTAACTGGCAGCTTGCCGGAACTTTGTCGGGCGGCGAACAGCAGATGCTTGCGGTCGCCCGTGCACTTATGGCGAAACCGAAACTTATAATGATGGACGAGCCGTCATTGGGATTGGCGCCTATAGTAGTACAGGGAATTTTCGATATAATTAAAGAAATTCACAAGCAGGGCGTTACTATTTTGCTGATTGAGCAAAATGCTAATATGGCTTTGAAAACAGCTGACCTTGCATATGTTCTCGAAACGGGGCGCATAACGATGTCCGGAACGGGAAAAGAGCTTCTTTCTGATGAAAACGTTAAAAAAGCTTATCTCGGAACGTGATAAAACAGACCCTTCGGGGGTCTGTTTTTGCATTATAAAAAATCGGCATGTTATTTAATGGAGAATTAATTTATGAAAAAAGCTATAATTGCCATGAGTGGCGGAGTTGATTCAAGCGTAGCCGCATACCTTTGCATGAAAAACGGATACGAATGTATCGGCGCAACAATGAAACTCTTTGATAATGAAGATATAGGAAAAAAACAGGAGAAAACGTGCTGTTCGCTTGAAGATGTTGAAGACGCGAGGAGCGTTGCGTCGGGGCTGGGCATGCCGTACTATGTTTTTAATTTTACCGATGAATTTGACGAAAAAGTAATAAAAAAATTTATTAATTCCTATGAAATCGGCGCGACACCGAATCCGTGTATTGATTGCAATCGCTACCTGAAGTTTGAAAAACTTTTTACGCGCATGAAGGAGTTGGATTTTGATTATGTGGTAACCGGGCATTATGCGCGAATTGAAAGGGACGGCGAAAGATTTTTGCTCAAAAAGGGCGTAGATGAGACAAAAGACCAAAGTTATGTTCTTTATTCAATGACGCAGGAGCAGCTCGCACATACGCTTTTTCCATTGGGCGAATTTACCAAAACGCATATTCGTGAGATAGCTGAAAAAAACGGATTTATTAATGCGAAAAAGCATGACAGTCAGGATATTTGTTTTGTTCCGGACGGCGATTATGCGGCATTTATCGAGCAGTACAGCGGAAAAAAATATCCCAAAGGGAAATTCGTAAACAAAAACGGCGAAAAATTAGGTGTGCATAACGGAATTATCCGATATACAATAGGGCAGCGGAAGGGACTGGGACTCAGCCTTCCGGCGCCGATGTATGTCTGCGGAAAAGATATCGGGCGTAATGAGGTTGTCCTTTGCAGCAATGATGAATTGTTTTCCGCGGATCTTGATGCGAATGATTTCAATTGGATTGCGTTTGAAAATCCGCCGGAAACGCTATGTGCAAAAGCGCGGATACGTTATAATCAAAAGGAAGAACCGGCGCGAATAACGGTGACGGGCGAAAACCGTGTTCATGTGGAATTTGATAAGCCGCAGCGGGCAATCGCGAAGGGGCAGGCTGTTGTTGTTTATGACGGCGACGTTGTGCTTGGCGGCGGGACTATTGAATAAAAGTATAAAAAATCAAGAAATTACCGTTTCGGCAAATTTCCTGATTTTTTTGTTAATATCTTTAGACGGTTGAGGACGCAAAGTGTGCGAAACAAAAACCCACATGGGAATGACGGGTTTGTCAGTAATCTGAGGCGGTATTAAATACCGCCTAAAACTGCCGAAAAGTCGGTCGAATACAAGCGAATCGGGACTTTTATCAAATCAATTATATGTACACTGAATTTAATCTGATATTTTCTGTTAAATGACAGGAATTGCTTGTTTCTGCACGGTGTGTATTCTTGCGTACCGATGTACGCCGACGAGTACACGCCGAACAGATTTGCCTTCCTTTTCAGGCACCCGGCACTATGTATTCAGTTATTTTTTTTCGTAAACGTCTTTTTTCAAAATGCCAATATACGGAAGATTTCTGTACAGTTCGTCATAATCAAGTCCATAGCCTATGGCAAATTCGTCGGGGATTTCGCAGCCAACGTAATCGACTTTGACATCAACCACGCGCCGCGATGGCTTGTCAAGCATAGTACAAATCCGTACGCTTTTTGCATTTCTGTGCTCGAGGAGTTTTTTAATTTTATACAACGTGTTTCCGCTGTCTATGATGTCCTCGACAATAAGTACATTTTTTCCTGTTATATCCTGCTCCAAGTCTTTTTTCATGTTTATAAATCCGCTTGATTCGGTTGATTTGCCATAACTCGACGCTTGCATAAAATCAAGCGTGACAGGCATTGTCAGTTTTTTTATCAAGTCCATTGCAAACGGAGTTGAGCCCTTCAAAATGGAAACAACAAGCAGCGGCTCGCCGTTTAAATCACGGTTTATTTCATTTGCAATCCGCACCACTGCCGATTTGATTTGTTCTTCGCTTACTAAAATTTTTTCTACATCTTTATGCATTTTTATTCCTCCTGAGACATTGCGGTATATGTATTATTTTTGCTTTAAACAGCGCAGCCGCGATTGGTGCGGTAATGGCGCTGTCAATGATATGGTGAACGATGGTGCCGATAAATGCGATTGCAGCTGCGGTGATGGCTGCTGTTTCGCCCTTAACGATAATCGGCGTGAGAATATATACGACAATTCCTTCTGCAAGAGCATGTAAAAGCCCCGTAACGGCAATAACTACAAATATATTTATTCCACCCTTTTTAAGCATTTTATAGCCTGTGAGCGCGAATATCAGATGCATCGCTGCGCGTGCCACCACTATAATTGAGTTTGGGGCGGGAATTGTGAGGAAAAACCCGATACAGCTGCCGATTACCGTCATAACGATAACCCACGGGCTTAAAAACATTGCAAGCATTGTCGGTACATGCGAGCCGAGCGTCAGCGTGAAAAACGGCGTAACAAGTTTAAGCGGCGAATATGTAATCAAAATTGAAAGTGCGGTAAGTAATGCAGCAAGTGCAAGTTCTTTTGTTTTTTTATTCATAATGTTACTCCTTAAAGATTAATAAAGTTTCTTACAATTTTTTCGGCATCAGGGGTAAGTCCTGATGCAAGGTAATAATTAAGCCCGTAAATATTTCCGTGTTTGCCGGGAGCAATCAAGTTGCATACGGCTATTATTTCGCCCTCACCTGAACGGGAAATGCAATCAAGTTCGCCGGGCATAACCGTTTCAAGCAATGTTACGGGTTTGCCGCGGCATATTTGTATGCTTGTTTCAAGTCCGCGGTATATCGGAACATTTGTGTCGATAACCGCCCATTCCTGTTTGCCTTCCGCACATTCAATTTCGGTGCAGCGCCCATCGAACGCTTTCACCACGCTCTGAAATCCGTCAAGTATGCCAAGTACTGGAATATTAACAAGGACAGCCTCTTTTATAAGCCGAACCGCCTGCTCGGAGTATTCAGTAACTATCAGCTTTTCCGCCTGACTCAGCGTACCGGAAAATATTACGGGAATATCAAGTGATACAAGATAATCGAAAATTCCGCGCTCTCCAACGTAAATAATCATGCAAGCCGCCTCCTTTTTGTAAAGTTTGTCTTGCAAAAAATAAAGACTTATGATACAATAATAACATATATTGCAAAAAATTTCAAGGGGTCTGACTATGAAAGTACTTATTATTTCGGTAAAAGCCGGTTACGGACATCATTCTACAGCATCAGCGATAATAGATTACATGCGCGAAAAGGGCGTCGAATGTGAAATGCTTGACACTTTTGAATATATAAATCCGCTGTTGGCAGATTCAATAGACAACGGATATTTGTTTTCCACAAAGCACATTCCGAATTTGTACGGCAAAGCCTATGATAAAATGGACGAACGTGTGGAAAAGTGGGACAAGCATTCCCTTGTTGCGGTTTTATCAAAGATTGTTTCGCGCAAACTTAAAGATTATATAGTTAATTTCAATCCCGATGTAATAATAGGCACACATTCGTATGCGTGTATGCTCATGACGTATTTGCGTGAGGAGAAAATCGTGAACTGCCCGCTTATAGGCATAGTTACCGATTTTACCGTGCACCCGTTCTGGGAAAGTACGGATCTTGATAAATATGTCACGGCGGATTCGCTGCTTGATAATCAAATGAAGAAAAAGGGAATACCGAAGGAAAAAATTCTGCCGTACGGTATCCCGATAAAACAGAGCTTTTCGCAGAAAATGCCGCAGGCGCAAGCGCGCGAAGAATTGAAAATCGATAACAAAACAACCGTTTTGCTCATGATGGGCTCGATGGGATTCGGAAACATAGCAAAAGATTTAGAGGAAATAAACGAACTTGAAATAGATTTTCAGGTGCTTTGTGTTTGCGGGCGCAATGAAAAAATGTATCAGGAAATAATCGAGCGCAACTGGAAAAAGGTCGTTATTCCGTACGGATTTGTAAAAAATGTAGACGTAATGATGGACGCGTCGGATTGCATTATCACCAAGCCGGGCGGACTGACAACATCGGAATTGCTTGCAAAGCAGCTGCCGGCAATAATCATGAATCCAATAAGGGGTCAAGAGGACAGAAATATGGAATTTTTGGTCAACAACGGTGCAGCAATTATGGTTACGGAAACATTCGGACCGGACGAGGCGCTGTTTGAAATCCTGAAAAATCCGTGGCGGCTGGAACTTTTGAAATCGAGTGTTGCGCATCTGGGCAAGCCGAATTCCACGCGTGATTTGTGCGAATATATTTTGAATAATATAGGAGAACAAAAATAAATGCAGTTGCCGGAAGAATTTGAAATCAGAATGAAACACATGCTCGGCGCGGAATATGATGATTTTACGACGGCGTGGGAAAATGCGCCAATTTACTGCGGAATACGCATAAATCCGTTAAAAACCGGCTCAAAAGCGGCGGTGGAAAAATATACGGGTGAGCTTGAGCCGATACCATGGTGTAAAAACGGATATTACATTGATAAAAGCAAGATTTCGGGAAAGCACCCGTATCATATGAGCGGATTGGTATATTTTCAGGAACCGTCGGCGATGTCTGCCGTTGAGGCTGCCGAAATCAAGCCGGGGGACTATGTTCTTGATTTGTGCGCCGCACCGGGCGGAAAAGCGACGCAAGCCGCCGAACATTTGTGCGGCGAGGGTTTGCTTGTGGCAAATGAAATTGTGCCGAAACGGGCAAAAATTCTTGCGGAAAACATCGGCAGAATGGGAATAAAAAATGCAATTGTCACAAATGAACAGCCTGAGCGGTTGGTGCAGAAATTTACGGAATTTTTCGATAAAATCATAGTGGACGCGCCTTGCTCGGGCGAGGGTATGTTCAAAAAAGAGCCGCAGGCTGCAGATGAATGGAGTGTTGCGCATACACTCTCATGTGCGGAAAGACAGAAAAAAATTCTTGCGTCGGCATTTAAAATGCTGAAAAAGGGCGGAAAGCTGGTTTATTCTACATGCACATTTGCCCCGTGCGAAAATGAAGGCGTAACGGCATGGGTGCTTGACGAATATCCGGAAACGGAATTGCTTAAAATAAACCTTCCCGGAATGACCGATGCATGCGGCGAATGGGTAGGCACTCGGCATGATTTATCGGGTGCAAAGCGCATTTTTCCGCATAAATCAAAGGGTGAAGGACATTTTAATGCTTTATTCCGCAAAAATTTGGGCGGCGCATGCCGCTGTGAAAAATCATATAAAAGCGTAAACAAAAACGCATTTAAAGATTTTGAAAAAGAGTTTTTAAACACAAATCTTACAGGTGAATTTGTTGATTTTGGGGATAAGCTGTACCTCTTGCCGTATAATATTGATATAGAAAAAATCAAAACAATTCTTGCGGGGCTGTTTTTGGGAACATGCAAAAAAGGCAGATTTGAACCGTCACATGAGTTGTGTCTGGCGCTTTCCGCGGTTGATTTTAAAAATACACAGGAAATTACCGATACGGCATGCTATTATCACGGCGAAACCGTGCAAACGGACAAAAAAGGCTGGACGGCGGTGCTCTGTGACGGTTATCCGATAGGCTGGGGCAAAGCGTCGGACGGAGTGCTTAAAAATCATTTTCCGAAGTATTTAAGGTTTTAATTATTAATAATGCCGCTTTCCGTGCGGCGGAACGGAGCAAATTTTATGAACGGAATTGTAGAAACTATAGTTAATTCTTGGGGAGGAAAAATATCGAAGGAGCTTATTGTATTCATTATTTCGATGATTCCGGTGCTTGAATTGCGCGGCAGTTTGCTTGCCGCAGGATTTTTGAAGATGAGTTTTGCAAAAACATATTTAATAGCAGTTTTGGGGAATATGCTCCCGATACCGTTTATTCTTATTTTTATTGATAAAATTTTTGCATGGCTTAAAAAAACGCGGTTTAAAAATGCTGTTGAGAAGATGGAAAACAAGGCGCTGTCGAAATCGGACCAAATAAGGAAGTATGGACGTTTTGGATTATTTTTGTTTGTGGCGATACCGCTCCCGGGAACAGGCGCGTGGACGGGTTCACTTGCGGCGAGTCTGCTCAGAATGAAATTCCACGACGCAATATGGCCTATTTTGTTCGGCGTAATGACCGCCGGATTGATAATGTCGCTCATTTCCTTCGGTGTTATAAAAAATATAGTATAGGCAAGAGTACCGCTTGTCGAGCGGACATATTTTCCGCATGACATGAATAAAATGAAATAAAGGAAGGTGTACTGTCATGAAAAAGCTAATATTAATTCTTGCGGCAACGTTAATAATGAACGTGAGTGTGTGCAGCGCCGCTGAAGAAAATACGCAGTTGAATGTAAAAGCGTCAATACTTGTAGAGGCGTCAACGGGCGAGGTTCTTTCGGAGAACAATGCCGATGAGCAGCTGCCGATTGCAAGCGTTACTAAAATTATGACGATGCTGTTGATAATGGAGCGGATAGACAACGGTGAAATGGCGCTGACGGATATGGTTACAGCGAGCGAAAATGCCAACAGTTACGGCGGTTCCACGATGTTTTTGGAGACCGGTGAACAGCTGAGCGTCAATGATATGCTGAAAGGAATTGCCGTTGCAAGCGCAAATGACGGCTGTGTGGCAATGGCTGAACATATTGCGGGAAACGAACAGGACTTTGTGGCGATGATGAACGCCCGTGCGGAAGAACTCGGCATGACAAACACGCATTTTGTCAACAGCAACGGACTTGATGAGGACGGACACTATTCATCTGCGCGAGATGTCGCAATTATGTCGCGCGAGCTCATAAAGCACAAAACCATTTTTGACTATACAACAATCTGGATGGATTCACTCCGCGGCGGAAAATTTGAGCTTGCAAACACCAATAAGCTGATACGGTATTATAACGGCGCAAACGGCTTAAAAACAGGTTCGACTTCAAAGGCGGGCTGCTGCCTTTCGGCAACGGCGGAGCGCGACGGAATGGAACTGATAGCCGTTGTTCTCGGAGCGGAGGACACACAAACGAGATTTGCGTCGGCAAGCAGTCTGCTTAATTACGGATTTGCAAATTACAGCGTGAAAAAACAGATAGAACAAGGAGAACCTATGGGAACTGTAAAAGTATCACGCGGCAAGGCTGAAAGCGTGAATGCAGAGGCAGCCGAGGGATATTCCGTGTTGATGAAGAAAAATGATAAGAGCGAAATCGAAAAGAATGTCAAAATGAAGAACAAAATAAGCGCACCTGTGTCTGCGGGAGATAAGCTTGGCGAAATTATTTTTACCGAAAATGACGAAGAAGTTAAAAAAATTGATATAGTTGCATCGGAATCGGTAGAAAAAAAGGGATTTTGTCTCATTCTGAGAGATTTATTATACGGATTATTACATATTTAATTTTGCTAAATAACATATACACATAAGTGTTATGTGTGGGAGTGATGAATTTGCGGGAGAACGCGATTGCTGTAAAAATTTTTGAAAACCGGACACGGTTACATATGTCACAGAAAGAGTTGGGGGAAAGGGTAGGCGTCAGTAATCGTGCCGTTTCCAAATGGGAGAACGGTCTGTCCTATCCGAGTACCGAAACTTGCTATAAACTGGCGAAAGTTTTTAAAATATCAATGGATATGCTGATGACCGAAAGCCGCGACGATAGTGCGGACTGGAAACCGGAGCACGGCATGGAATCCTTGCGGGAACTATACAGAATAGGGCGCGGACCGTCAAGCTCACACTCGATGGCACCGGAAAAAGCTTGCCGCATGTTCCGCGAAGAAAACATGAACGCGGACAGCTACAAGATAGTTTTATTCGGCTCGCTTGCTAAAATGGGCAAGGGACATATGACGGAATATGTTGTTGACAAAGTTTTCGAGGATAAACCGCATGAAATTGTTTTCGATAACGAAACAAAAGATATTCCGCACCCGAATACGATGGATTTGTATGCTTACAGGAACGGCATAAAGACCGATTACTGGCGTGCTTTGAGCGTCGGCGGCGGAAAAACCGTTATAGAAGGCCGTCGGCGGCGTGATGGTGAGGCTATATATAAGCTTGATAAATTCTCGGAAATCGCGGAATATTGCAGGCGGAAAAAAATCCGTCTGTGGCAGTATGTTCAGGAGACGGAAGGCAGCGATATAATGGACTACCTCCGCGAAATATGGGAGGTTATGAAAAAAAGTATAAATGAGGGTCTGCAGGCAACGGGGACATTGCCCGGTGGACTTGATGTGAAGAAAAAGGCGGGGTATTTATATGACCAGCACTATATAGATGAAAGTTCGGAAACGAGGGAAAATCGTCTTGTCTGTGCATATGCATATGCAATAAGTGAGCAAAATGCGTCGAGTGAAATTGTCGTTACGGCGCCCACGTGCGGTGCATCGGGGGTGCTTCCCGCCGTCATGTACTATCAGCAAGAACGGCGCGGATATTCCGATGAGTCTATAGTCAGGGCGCTTGCCACGGCGGGAATAATAGGAAATATTATAAAGACAAATGCATCTATAAGCGGCGCGGAATGCGGCTGTCAGGCAGAAATCGGCAGTGCGTGTTCTATGGCGGCTGCCGGACTTGCGGAATTATTCGGATTGACGTATGAGCAGATTGAATATGCGGCTGAGGTGGCGATGGAGCACCATTTGGGACTTACATGCGACCCAATACATTCCCTTGTGCAGATACCGTGCATTGAACGAAATGCGGTTGCGGCAATGCGCGCAATTAATGCGGTATCGCTGGCAAATTTTTTGTCGGGGAGCAGAAAAATTTCTTTTGATTTGGTTGTGAAAACCATGTACGAAACGGGACGGGATATGTCAAGAAATTACAGAGAGACAAGCGAGGGCGGACTGGCAAAACTTTATTAGATTACAAAAGGGGGCTGTTTAAAAGTCCTGAAATCACAAAAAGGATCTTTGGCTGAGGTCCTTTTTTATTAATGTCTTTAGACGGTTGAGGACGCAAAGCGTGCGAAACAAAAAACCACCCGCTTTGCGGGTGGGGA
>CAKSRS010000041.1 GCA_934487205.1 uncultured Clostridia bacterium | reverse complement strand
ATCGGCGGAATTGTTTGAACGGATAACCGAAATAGGTGCTAATCTGCTTGTTAAGACGATTAATGAGATTGATAATATTACGCCGGTTCCGCAGGAGCATGATAAACATACATATGCGCCGATGCTGACCAAAGAAATGGCGCATATTGACTGGTCAAAGCCGACAGCCGTGATTTCAAAGCTTATTTGCGGCATGAACAGTTGGCCAATGGCATACTGCAATTATTGCGGTGAAAACGTAAAAATAATTTCGGCTGTCAAAGGCGAGGAAACAAAGGGTGAAAACGGCGAAATTATCGAATTTATAAAGGGAAAAGGACTCAGGATAAAGACTTCTGACGGCTCAATATACGTAACCTGCCTACAGTTTCCGAATTGTAAGCGCATGAGCCCGGAAGAATATTTAAGGGGACACGAAATCAAATACGGAACAATTTTGAAATGAGGTAGAAATTATGTTATTTTACGACCCCACATACGGACTGGTACTAATCGGATTTTTGCTTGCGATGCTTGCGTCGACGGGAGTGCAGAGTGCTTTCCGCAAATATTCGACGGTAAAAAGCTATCGCCACTATACGGGAACGGACGCGGCGAGGAAAATTCTGGACGATAACGGACTGTATAATGTAAGAATTGAGCATATTAACGGCAATCTGACAGACCATTATGACCCGTCGGCGAATGTTATCCGGCTTTCGGACGCAACTGCGTATTCCGATTCGGTAGCAGCAATCGGAGTTGCCGCGCATGAGGCGGGGCACGCTGTTCAGCATGCCGTGGGATATGTACCGATAAAGGTGCGGAATGCGATTGTACCGGCGGTGAATATTTGTTCACGCCTTTCAATGCCGCTTTTTATCCTCGGATTTATTTTGGGGTATGCAAATCTTGCAAATATCGGTATAATACTGTTTTCGGGCGCACTCGTATTCCAGCTCGTGACGCTGCCGGTTGAATTTGATGCCAGCAGACGTGCAATAAAAATTCTTAATTCAAGCGCGATGCTTGATGAAGAAGAATTACGCGGTGCAAAAAAGGTACTTTTTGCCGCGGCGATGACATATGTTGCGGCGGTTTTGGCATCTGCGCTGCAGCTTTTGCGGCTGATTTTAATTAATAATTCAAGACGGAGAGATTAGTAAAACAATATCGGAGAAGATTTATGGCAAATGCAAGAGAAAAAGCGCTTTTGACTTTATATGAGATAGAATATAACGGCGCATATTCAAATATGGCTTTAAAAAAAGCGGTTTCGCACGACCTTATTAAACAGGACAAAGCGCTTTTGACTCAGCTTGTTTACGGTGTTGTGCGTTATAAGCTGACGCTCGACTATATAATTTCGCGCTATTCCAAAATTAAGCTGAAAAAACTGTCAAAATATGTGCTTTTGATATTGCGTATGGGAGTTTATCAGCTGTATTATACCGAAAAAATTCCGGAATCGGCAGCTGTGAACGAAAGCGTAAAGCTTGCAAAAAAGTACGCGTCTAAGTCCGCGGGATTTGTAAACGGGGTACTTCATTCGGCTATACGCGGAAAAGATTTGCTTGAATTTCCGTCCGGCAGAATCAAATACCTGTCGGTAAAATATTCTTTTCCGGAGGAATTGGTAAAGATATTGTCGGAATATGATTTTTGCGGCGAACTGTTGGCAAGCCTTAACCGTGAGCCAGAAATGACGCTGCGCTTAAATACTCTAAAGGGTGAAACTCTGGAAATAGAGAAGGCGGAGCTGAAAAAGTCACCGCTTTACGAATATGCGTACATCGCGTCGGGATTTGACATCGGCTCATCAAAAGAATACACTGAAGGGAAATTCATCGCACAGGATATTGCGGCAATGATGGTGACCGAGGCGCTGAAGCCAATGGAGGGCGAATTTTGTATTGACGTTTGCGCCGCTCCGGGCGGTAAAACCACGCACATGGCGGAAATGATGAAAAATCGCGGCAAAATTGTTGCTTTTGATATACATGAGCATAAAACGGAAATTATAAGAAAAAATGCCGAAAGAATGGGCATTGACATAATTCACGCCGAATGTCATGACGCGGCTGTTGTTAAGGAAGAACTAAAAGGCGGAGCCGATAAGGTTCTTGCGGACGTACCGTGTTCGGGATTTGGCATAATTGCCCGCAAGCCGGACATAAAATGGAATAGGGACGATATTGATGCGCTGCCGATTTTGCAGTATAAAATACTTGAGTCTGCGGCGGAATACGTCAGACCGGGCGGCGAACTCGTGTACAGTACGTGTACGCTGAACAAAAGAGAAAATGAGGACGTTATATGTGAATTCGTCCGCAACAACCCGGAATTTGAATTTGAAAAAATTATCCTTCCCGCGCCGCTTATGCGCGAAAATGACGGATATATAACCCTCTTTCCGAATATTGATAATACTGATGGGTTTTTCATTTCCAAAATTAAAAGGTGCAAATGATTATGATAGATTTAAAAGATTTTGAATATGATGAACTTACCGATTATTTAAAGAGTATCGGTGAACCGAAATTCCGCACCGAACAGATATTTTCATGGCTGCACAAGGGCGCGGAAAGCTTTGATGACATGACAAATTTATCAAAGGCGACGCGTGAAAAACTGGCGCGTGAATGTGTTGTTTCCACGCTGAAAATCAGGGAAAAATACGTATCGCAATTGGATAAAACAACAAAATATCTGTTTGAACTGCCGGACGGGAATTGTATAGAAAGCGTTGTCATGTATTATAAACACGGCATAACGATATGCATATCGTCGCAGGTGGGCTGCCGAATGGGGTGCGGTTTCTGCGCGTCCACGATAGGCGGACTGTACCGCAGTCTTACGCCGGGAGAAATTTTAAATCAGGTGATTTTCGCCGAAAAAGATATAGGCGAAAGAATAAGCAACATCGTAATGATGGGAATAGGCGAACCGCTTGACAATTTCGATAATGTGATAAAATTCCTGCATAATGTCAATCACCCGAAGGGACTGAATATCGGGTACAGACACATATCGCTATCAACATGCGGTGTTGTGCCGAAAATTTACGAGCTGGCAAAACAGAATCTACCGATAACGCTTTCGGTATCGCTCCATGCGCCAAATGACGAAATACGGAGTTCGATTATGCCGATAAACAAAAAATATCATATTGATGAACTTATTGCAGCATGCCGCGATTACATAAAGGTGACGACGCGGCGCATAAGCTTTGAATATTCGTTAATAAGCGGCGTTAATGATTCGCTTGAAAATGCGGACGAACTCACCGAACTGCTGAAGGGCATACTTGCACATGTTAATCTGATACCCGTTAATAAAATCGAAGAACGGGAATTTCACAAAGGAGATAAAAAGCAGATACGCGCATTTTGTGACAGACTTATATCGCACGGTATAAATGCCACGGTGCGCAGAGAGCTGGGCAGCGATATTCGGGCGTCATGCGGACAGCTCCGAAAAAAGCTGCTTTAAATATAACCACACGAAAAGCGGGGTGATGTTATGAGAATGGGCGCGTGTACCGATATCGGGCGCATACGCAGAGTAAATGAGGATAGCTATTTTTCCTACAGGAACGAAAATCTTGTCGGCGGAATGGTGGCTGACGGTATGGGCGGTCATAATGCGGGCGAAGTCGCCAGCAAGATGACGACCATGATTGTTAAGGATTGCATCATAAGAAAGTTCAATCCGCAAATGTCATGCATGGAACTCGGCGACCTCATAAAGCGAGCCTTTATCGAGGCTAACAGCGAACTTTTCGAATACGCAAGGCATCATGAAGAAGCGAAAGGCATGGGGACGACAGCGTCAATGGGATTTATTTATAAAAATAAGCTCGTTGCCGTGCATGTCGGGGACAGCCGGATTTATGCCGTATCGGAAGGCGAAATACGCCAGATTACAACCGACCACTCATATGTTCAGGAGCTTTTGAGCCGAGGCCAAATATCGGGCGATGCGGCGAAAAATCACCCGCAGAAGAATCTTATAACGCGCGCTGTTGGAACGGACAGCACCATAAAGGTGGACGTAATTATTGATGATTATCGCGGCGAAACAGTTTTTATCTGCTCGGACGGACTATCAAATCTTGTCAGCGATGAGCAGATTATGACAATACTTAATGAACATGAGGACTTGCAGGCAGGTGTCGAAGCGCTTGTGGCGCTGGCAAACAAAAAAGGCGGAAACGATAATATAACCTGTCTTGCTTTTGATATAGACTGAAAGGAGTAAATTTTATGAACCCCGATTATTTGGTTGGCAGAGTTATTGACAACAGGTATGAAATTCTGGAAATTATAGGAACTGGCGGCATGGCGACCGTCTACAAGGCGAAATGCCGCGTACTTAACAGATTTGTTGCGATTAAGGTGCTTAAAGATTCGCTTAAATATGACAGCGAGGTCGTAAAAAGATTTAACACCGAATCGCGTGCGGCGGCAAAGCTTTCGCACCCAAACATCGTACAGGTGTATGATGTGGGTGAGAGCGGCGAGTTTGACTACATAGTTATGGAATATGTAGACGGCGTGACTCTTAAGGAATATATTCAAAAAAGAGGACATCTTGATTGGGAAGAAGCATGTGATTTTGCCATTCAGATAGGCAGAGCACTTGACTGTGCACATGCGAACCATGTTGTTCACCGCGATATAAAGCCGCATAATGTGCTTATGACGAAGGATGGAACGTTAAAGGTTGCGGATTTCGGTATAGCTCAGGCGGCGAGCAGCGAAACGATTGTCGCGGGGGCGGGCGGAATCGGCTCCGTGCATTACATTTCGCCGGAACAGGCGCGCGGCGGATATACCGATGAACGCAGCGACGTATATTCGCTGGGTGTTGTTCTTTATGAAATGCTCACGGGAACGGTGCCGTTTGACGGCGCAAATCCTGTTTCAATCGCGTTAATGAAACTGGAGCAGGAGCCGCAGGATTGCAGAATTATTAATCCAAATATTCCCGATAACGTGGCGGAAATAACGATGAAGGCAATTTCGCGGGAACAGCATGCACGTTATCAGTCGGCGGCGGAAATGGTTCATGCGCTTGAGTCGGTATGCGGCAACGGTGCTTATTCGACCGATGACGAATATGCCGAAGATGACAGATATGAAACAAAACGGCTTGACGAGCGTCAGACAAAGAATGAATTATACAGCCGCCGCACCGAAAAACGGAAAAAAGAGGATAAAACCAAGAAATTGGCTGCAATTGCTGTAATCGGCGTTATTATAATAGCCTTTGCAACGTATTTTTCAATGTCCGGCGGACGGAAAGAGTATCCGGTTCCCGACCTTGAAGGAAAGACTCAGGAAGAAGCGGAGCAAATTCTTGAAGATGCAAAGCTGCGTCTTGACGACAACGTTGAGTTTGAAGTTTCGGAAGAAGTAGCGGAAGGTTTGATTATCCGCCAGAAACCAGGGGCAAACCAGTATGTAAAGAAGAACAGAAAAATAAAGGTAACGATAAGCTCGGGATTGGAGGATGGAAAAATTAAAGTTCCGGACGTGGAAAATCTCAGCTATGACGAGGCGGAACGCCGTCTGCGCGCAGAAAAACTAAGCTGCAAAAAAGTTGATAAATATGACGATACCATTCAGTACGGATATGTAATCAGCCAATCGCCGAAAAAGGATACCAAGGTATCGGAAGGATATTCGGTAATTCTGTATGTCAGCGCGGATATTGAAGACCCGGACGCACAGTCGGTTGTGCCCAAAATTACCGGAATGACGGAGGAGCAGGCACTGAAACTTCTTGCCGAGGCAGGATTGCGCGCGGGAAGTGTGGAAAAGGTTGAAAATTCAGCCGAGGAAGGAAAAGTCGTTTCCCAATCGCCGTCGGCGAAAACCGGCGTCGAAAAGGGCAGTAAGGTGGATTTCACCGTAAGTCTCGGCGTAGCGGAAACGCCCACACCGACGCCGACTCCTACAGCTAAGCCGACGCCTACTGCAACACCCGTGTCCAAGAAAAAAACGCTTTCGGTAAAAATTCCGGACGATGCAGCCGACTCGGTTCATGTACGCGCGGTTGTAGACGGAAAAACGTATTATGAGGGCAATCATGCCAAATCGGAAGGTACGGTCGATATAACAATCGCAAGCAGCAAAGACGTCAGCGTTCAGATTTATATCGACGGAAACAAAACTTATGATAAGGTAGTTACGTTTAATTAATATGATTGGAAAAATAATTAAAGGAATAGGCGGATTTTATTATGTAAAGTCCGCCGACGGTGAAGTTTTTGAATGCAGGGCGAGGGGTATTTTCAGAAAAGACGGAATAAAGCCGTGCATCGGCGATGATGTTGAGGCAAGTGTGAAAAACGGAAAGGGGAGTATTGACAAAATACTTCCGCGCCGAAATCATCTTATTCGTCCGCCGGTTGCAAATATTGATAATCTTGTAATAGTAGCCGCCGCGGCGAACCCCGACCCGAACTTACCGCTGATTGACAAACTTCTTGTTACGGCGGAGGTGTGCGGGATTATGCCGATAATCGTAATTAATAAAACCGATTTATCGGACGGGGAAGAATTGTGCGAAATATATAAAAAAGCCGGGTATGCGGTTTTGGCGGTAAGCGCCGTAAATGACGGCGCAATTGACGGGATTTTACCGTATATTAAGGGAAAAACTACTGCTTTTGCAGGGCTGTCGGGCGTGGGAAAATCAACAATTTTGAATATTCTGACCAACGGCGATATGGAAACGGGCGCTGTTTCGGAAAAGATAAAACGCGGCAGACACACTACGCGCCATGTCGAACTAATTGAGCTTGCATGCGGCGGACACGTTCTTGATACACCGGGGTTCAGTTCTTTTGAGGTATCCGGTATACAGGCAGAGGATTTGTATAAATATTTCCCCGAAATGCGTGATTTCGGCGGTATGTGCCGGTTTAAAGGCTGCTCGCATATAAGCGAGCCGGATTGCGTGATTAAGGATATGGCGGAGAGCGGCAAAATTGCGGTGAGCCGTTATGAAAGCTACAAACAGCTTTATAGTCAACTAAAGAATGTAAAGGAATGGGAAAAATAATGATATTATCACCATCGATGCTGTCGGCGGACTTTTCAATCCTCGGCAGACAGATAGAAGAAATAGAAAAAGCGGGTGCACCATGGCTGCATATCGACGTTATGGACGGGATTTTTGTGCCCAATATCAGTTTCGGAGCATGCGTATATCAAAGCTTGCGCGCAAAATCGGGATTGTTTTTTGATGTGCATCTGATGATTACCGAGCCAGAACGCTATATTAAAAATTTTGCCGATGCGGGAGCAGACCTTATCACTTTTCACGTTGAATCTACGCAAAAACCGGATGAATGTATAAAATTAATCCATTCACTCGGGAAAAAAGCGGGTATAGCGATTAATCCCGGAACGCCTGCCGATGCGGTAAAACCGTATCTTGATAAGGTTGACATGGTGCTCGTAATGAGCGTTCACCCGGGGCATGGCGGACAAAAATATATTGAAGATGTAAATCCGAAAATCACGGAAATACGCCGCGCCTGCGGAGAGGACTTTCTTATCGAAGTTGACGGCGGAATAAAAGCGAATAATATAAAATCAGTGGTGGAGTGCGGCGCGAATGTGATTGTTGCCGGCTCAGCGGTGTTTAATGACGATATTACGGGTTCGGTGAAAAGCCTTATGGAGGCAGTATGAGAGCGGTTATAATCTGCGGCGGATTTGTCGGCGAATACATAAAAAAATATATCCGCAGCGATGACTTTGTTATATGCGCGGACAGCGGATATGACCATGCGCTGAAGTTCGGTATCACGCCGGATATAATAATCGGAGATATGGATTCGGTGAAGGCGTCAACCGAGGGCAAGAACAGGGTTCTTTATCCGACACATAAGG
Source organism: uncultured Clostridia bacterium (assembly GCA_934487205.1). Classification (GTDB taxonomy): domain Bacteria; phylum Bacillota; class Clostridia; order UBA1381; family UBA1381; genus UBA1738. The sequence continues at coordinate 16,611 of CAKSRS010000041.1, read as the reverse complement.
ATTGTACCGACGGTGAACTGACCGTACTCTATGCAATTGAACATAATTTTGACAGCGTGTTAATGTTCGGAATGATAGGGACGCGTATGGATCATACCATGACGAATATTTCGCTTTTAAAGCAGCTTAAAGGAATTGACGCGGCGATTATTGACGGGCATAATATAATTCGTTATACGGAAAGTGAAATCACCGTCAGCGGCAAGCCGGGCGACATAATTTCAATTATGCCGTTCGAGGGCGACTGCGAGGGTGTCACGACCGATGGATTGGAGTATGCTTTATCAAACGGTACGGTTAAAAGCGGGACGAGTCTCGGCGTGAGTAATGTAATGACGAAAAATATATGTAAAATTACGATAAAGCGCGGAAAAGCGTTTGTAATAAGGAGCAAGGATTAATGATATATCTTGACAATGCGTCGACTACAAAGCCGTCAAAGGCGGCAAAAGATGCATGCATGGAAGCTTTCGAAACCTTTGGAAATCCGTCCAGCCTTCACAGACTGGGCGTGGACGCAGAAAAGATGATTAAAAGTTCCGCTGAAGAAATTGCGCGGGTTTTGGGCGTTGATAAAAAAAATATTTATTTTACGTCGGGCGGTACCGAATCGAACAACACGGCGATTTTCGGGTACGCGCGAGCAAACAAAAAGCGCGGAACACATCTTGTTACAACAAAAATCGAGCACCCGTCGGTGCTGGAACCGTTTCGCATTTTGGAGCAGGAAGGTTTTGACGTAACGTATTTGTCGGCAGATGAAAACGGTGCGGTCAAGCTTGATGAATTTGAAAAAGCGCTGCGCGGTGACACAATTTTGGTAAGCGTTATGGCAGTTAACAATGAGACGGGCGTAATACAGCCGTTTGACGAGCTGAAAAATATAATGAAGAAACATTCGCCGAAGGCTGTGCTACACTGCGATGCAGTACAAGGATTTTGCAAAATTGATATTAAACCGAAGAAATGCGGTATAGACATGCTTTCGGCAAGTGCGCATAAAATACATGGTCTGAAGGGAACCGGCGCTTTGTACATTGCGGACGGTATTCATGTAAATCCGATAATTGCGGGCGGCGGGCAGCAGAAAAACATGCGCTCCGGCACGGAAAATGTTGCGGGAATTGCCGCGTTCGGTGCGGCTGTGCGTGAATTTAAGCCGGTTTTGCCGGACAAACGCGGTGAGCTTGCGGAAAAACTTTTGCACAAAATTGATAATATATCGATAAACGGCGGCGGCAAAAACTCCGGGTATGTGTTAAATGTGTCCTTCCGCGGAATTAAGGCAGAAATCTTGCTGCACAGCTTGGAGGCAAGGGGCATATATGTGTCCACGGGGTCGGCATGCTCGTCCAATCACCCGTCGCCGAGCCATGTGCTGACAGATATGGGTAAAAGTGATGAAGATATACGCGGGGCAATCCGTTTCAGCTTTTCAGAAGAAGATTTTGATGCGGAATTTGTGACGGAGACTGTAAAAAACGAAGTGGAAACAATCAGAAAATATGTGAGGTAATCCTGTGAAAGAAATTATATTGGTAAAATACGGCGAAATTATTTTAAAGGGCGGAAACCGTCCACGCTTTGAAAAGGTGTTGATACAAAATATTTCAAATTCAATAAAAAATATCGCAAATGCACGCATTACCATCGCGCAGGCGACGATTTATATCGAAGTTGAGGAAGATGACAAAATTGATATTGTGTGCGAGCGGCTGCAAAAAGTGTTCGGAATTGTAACAATTGTCCGCGCACGCGTTTGCGAAAAAACGGTTGAATCTATTGAGGCGGCGGCTTTGGAATATTGCCGCAAAGACTTGCAGCCGGGAAAAAAATTTAAAGTTGAAGCAAAACGTTCGGATAAAAAATTCCCGCTTAATTCGGTTCAGCTGAGTATGGAGGTCGGCGGATTTTTAGATGACGCTGTCCCCGGAATGATTGTTGATGTGCATAACCCGGAGGTTACGGTGCAGATAGAGGTTCGCGACCGCGAGGCGTTTGTCTATTGTCGAGAAAACCGTATCAAGGGACAGGGAGGAATGCCAATAGGAACCGGCGGAAAAGCGACATTGCTTTTGTCGGGCGGAATTGACAGCCCTGTTGCGGGACATATGATTGCAAAGCGCGGAATAGAAATTGACGCGGTTAACTTCTTCAGTTTTCCGTACACGAGCGAAAGAGCAAAGGAAAAGGTTATCGAACTTGCGTCGATTCTGGCGCAATATACATCAAAAATAAATCTGTATATTGTTCCGTTTACCGAAATTCAGCTTGCAATCAGGGATAATTGTCCGGAAGAACACATGACGCTTATAATGCGCCGTTTTATGATGAAATTGTCGGAAAGAATTGCGGAAAAACATAAATCCCAGGCACTTATAACGGGTGAAAGTGCGGGACAGGTGGCGTCACAGACGCTTGCTGCGCTTAACGTTACCAATTCCGTTGTAAAAATGCCTGTACTCCGTCCGCTTATCGGCATGGACAAGACGGAAATTATTGAACGTTCACAGGCGATAAATACGTTTGAAACTTCGATTTTGCCGTATGAGGATTGCTGTACGGTTTTCACTCCGCGGCACCCGACAACGCAGCCTAAAATGGCGTCGATTGAAAAAAGCGAATTACGGCTTAATGTCGACGAATTGATTGAAAAAGCATTGGAAGGCGTGGAACGTATCGAAATATATCCGAAATTATAGCGAAAGCTATTGCATTTTTTGTTAAAATGAGCTATAATATAAATATGTAATTAAATTCGGAGGAATACTGTTATGGAAAAAAATGATAAAAGCGGTGCACCGATTGGCAGCAAAGAGGAAAAGAAAAAGGCGCTGTCAGCGGTATTCGGCGCTATAGAAAAGCAATTCGGCAAAGGGAGTATAATGAAACTGGGTGATGCAACTACCGTCGATACCGACGCAATACCCACGGGCTCGCTTATGTTGGACATGGCTTTGGGCGTGGGCGGAATACCGAAGGGACGCGTTATAGAAATCTACGGTCCGGAATCATCGGGTAAAACTACGGTAGCGCTACATGTTGTTGCCGAGGCGCAAAAACGCGGTGGCGAAGCGGCTTTTATCGACGCCGAGCATGCGCTTGACCCGGTTTATGCCAAAAATCTTGGTGTTGATATAGATAACCTGATAGTGTCGCAGCCGGATACTGGTGAGCAGGCATTGGAAATTGCCGAAGCGCTTGTCCGCAGCGGTGCGCTTGACGTTGTCGTAATCGACTCTGTTGCGGCGCTTGTTCCTAAGGCGGAAATCGAGGGCGAAATGGGTGACTCGCATGTGGGACTTTTGGCAAGACTTATGTCGCAGGCACTCCGCAAACTGACGGGTATAACCTCAAAATCGGGAACAGCCGTGATTTTTATTAATCAGCTGCGTGAAAAGGTCGGTGTTTTTTACGGGAATCCGGAAACCACACCGGGCGGACGCGCGCTTAAGTTTTTTGCATCGGTACGTCTTGACGTAAGACGTCAGGAGGCGATTAAAAACGGAACACAGATTATCGGTAACAAGACAAGAGTTAAGGTGGTAAAAAACAAGGTTGCGCCGCCATTTAAAGAGGCGGAATTTGACATCATGTATGGAAAAGGTATTTCGAAAGAAGGAAATATCCTCGATATGGCGACTGAGCTCGGAATCATCCAAAAAAGCGGTGCGTGGTTCTCGTATAACGGCGAAAGACTCGGTCAGGGACGAGATAATATTAAGCAGATGCTGGCGGACAAGCCGGAGTTTGCCGCTGAAATTGAGGGCAAGGTTCGCGAAAAATTAAAACTTGCCAAAGACGGAAATGATAAAAATAATCTTGTCGAAAATGACTAAAATAATGAATAATTTATTAACGAATAGGGTATCTTTAACTAAAATTTCTAAATTTTTATAAATATGGTTGACGATTTGCGAAAAATTTAGTATTCTATATATGAGATTTAAAGAAATTTTCAAGGAGGTTTCTCAATGTTTTCAAAGGAAGTTGAAGTTCTGAATCAGGTAGGCTTACACGCGCGTCCTGCAACATTTTTTATACAGAAAGCCAATGAATTCAAATCCAGCATTTGGGTGGAAAAGGACGAGCGCAAGGTTAATGCAAAAAGCCTTTTGGGTGTATTGTCCTTGGGAATTACAAAGGGTACGACGATAAAACTTATTGCAGACGGCACCGATGAAGAAGAAGCAGTTGTTACGCTGGTTAATTTGATTGCTTCAAATTTCACCGAATGATTTAAACCGATAACGAATAACTCTGCTTTTTGACAGGTGGAGTTATTTTTTTCAATTGGAGAAACGTATGTTTAATCTGGAGGAAGAACTTAAAAATCTGCCGGAGCAGCCGGGCGTTTATATCATGCATGATAAAGATGATGTCATTATATACGTCGGCAAGGCAAAAGTGCTTAAAAACCGTGTACGGCAGTATTTCCAAAAAAATAAAAATCATACGCCGAAAGTGCTTGCCATGGTCGCAAATGTAGCGTATTTCGAATACATTGTGACCGACAGTGAAATGGAAGCGCTTGTTTTGGAGTGCAATCTTATAAAAAAGCATCGTCCGAAATATAATATTCTTCTGAAGGACGACAAACAGTATCCGTATATCAAGGTATCCATAAATAAAACGTATCCGCGCATCTACATGTCGCGAAATCTTAAAAATGACGGGGCAAAATATTTCGGACCGTATACGGGTATGCAGACCGTACGCAATACAATTGATATTGTGCAGAAAATTTTCAAGCCGCCGACTTGCTCGCGGAAGTTTCCGGAAGATATCGGCAAGGGCAGACCATGCCTGAATTATCATATTAACAACTGCTTTGCACCATGCATAGCGGGCAAGGTGAGTCGCGACGAATACCGCAAAATCTTTTTTGAAATCTGCTCATTTCTGGAAGGAAACCATACCGAACTTTTGGCAAAAATGAATGAGGAGATGCGCGCTGCGTCTGCCAATCTTGAATTTGAAAAGGCGGCAATTCTGCGCGATAAAATAGAGGCGGTAAAACGCTTTGAAGAAAAACAGAAAATTGTCAATACGGAAAAGCAGATTGATGCGGATATTATTGCGTCTGCCGTTTTGAACACACGCACTTTTGTTGAGATATTTTTTGTGCGCAACGGAAAAATAATTGGACGTTCGAGTTATAAAATAGATGATACCCGATATATGTCGGGCGGAGAGGTGCTGGCGGATTTTATCAAACAGTTTTACACCGAAAACACAAATATTCCGTCGGAAATTCTGACAGAATATGAAATCGAGGATAAAGAGCTGCTGTCAGGCTGGCTGTCGGAGCGAAAAGGGAAAAAGGTGTATGTTTCGGCGCCTAAACGGGGCGAAAAAAAGCAGCTCGTTTCAATGGTTCACAAAAATGCGGAAATTGCGGCAGAAAATTACCGCATAAATAATTTAAAATATGCCGAATCCAAAAGCAAAATTTCGGCGGAAATTGCAAAAAAACTCAGCCTTGAAAGCATACCCGCGCGGATAGAGTCGTACGATATCTCAAATATTTCGGGCAGCGACAATGTGGCGTCGATGGTAGTTTTTGTGAACGGAAAACCGTCGAAAAAAGATTACCGTCACTTTAAAATCAAATCGGTTGAAGGTGCAAATGACTATCTTGCTATGCAGGAGGTAATATACCGCCGTTTCAGGCATGCGCATGACGAACAAATGCAAATTGAAAAGGGCGAAATTTCGGAAGATGACGCAAAATTTCTCCCGATGCCGGATTTGATTTTGCTGGACGGCGGCAAGGGACATTTGTCGTCTGTTTTGGAAATAATGGAAACAATTGATGTGGAAATTCCGGTATTCGGCATGGTGAAGGACGACAAACACCGCACGCGCGGACTTTTGGCACGTGACGGCGAGATACTTCTGTCGCCGCTGGACAGCGTGTTCAAATTCATAACGCAGGTTCAGGACGAGGTTCACAAGAGCGCGATAACGTTTCACCGCAAGCAGCGCAGCAAGAGCATGACAAAATCCGAGCTTGACGATATTCCGGGTATCGGCGGTGTGAAGAAAAAGCGGCTTATGGAAAAGTTTAAAAGTGTTGATAATATTAAAAAGGCGGATATCGCGGACATTGGGTCCGTAATCGACAAAAAAGCGGCAAAGGCTGTATTTGACTATTTTAAGGAGAATAATAATGTTCAGACTGAAAACTGACGGAGACTTGCAATATTACACTATTGATGAATTTGAAAAGACAGGATTAGTCAAACACTGTTTTACGACGCGGCTCGGCGGAGTGAGCAAAAATGAATATGAGAGCATGAATTTGCGGTTTAACTGCGATGACAGCCGTGAAAATATTATTGAAAACTACCGTATTATTTGTGATGAATTAAATATTTATTATAAAAATCTCGTGCTGTCGCATCAGGTTCATGAGGACAATATCATAAAGGTTGGAAAAGATGATTGCGGAAACGGGATAACAAAACCGCAGAAATTTTCAAGCGCCGATGCACTGATAACAGCCGAGCGCGGTGTTCCGATAGCGGTTTTCGGGGCGGATTGCGTTCCGGTATATCTGTTGGATACGGAAAATGCAGCAATCGGACTTGCACATTCCGGCTGGAAGGGGACTGTCTGCGGGATTGCCGCAAAAACGGCGGAAAAAATGACAGCGGAATTTAATTCCGAGCCGAAAGAAATGCTTGCGGCAATTGCGCCGTCAATCAGATTATGTCACTTTGAGGTGGGCGATGAGGTTGCCGATATTTTCAGAGAAAAATTTGGGGAAGATGTGCTTGAAAAACACGAAAAATATCATGTAAATATGCAGCTTGCAATAAAAAAACAATTGATTTCCACGGGGATTTTGCCGGAAAATATTATCGATTCCGGGATATGCACGTTTTGCCGGAATGATTTGTTTTATTCGCACAGGCGGACGGGCGGACGGCGCGGCGTCATGGCGGCGATTGCAGAGCTTTGCTGACGGGAGTGATTTATATAAAACGAATATTGGCAATCTGTACCGCGGCGGCAATGATTTTATGCATGTCGTCATGCGGGCAGCAGAATAATACGTCGGACGACACGATAGAAAGCGGCGAGCTTGTTGTGATGTCGGATACTTCAGATATTAACCTGGGAATTTATCAAATTGATACGCTGAATCCGCTTGAGACAAAATCGTCAAGTGTTCGGAATATAATGAATATTGTGTATGAGCCTTTGTTTACGTGTGACGAAGGCGGGGGAAGTGTTCCGCTGCTTGCGGAGAGTTATGCGCTCTCGGAGGACGGAAGGTCGGTAACAATAAATTTGCGACAGGACGTAAAGTGGCACAACGGTACGGTATTTACGGCAAATGATGTTGTCTATACGCTGAGCAAACTACGTTCGTCGAACGGTTTTTATCGCAAAACGGCAGATAAAATTCAAAGTTTTACCGCTGTCAGCAAGCATCAGGTACAGATTAATCTTCAAGACGCGCAGCCTGATTTTACACCTTGCCTGACTTTTCCGATTATTTCCGCCGACACGGCGTATAAAACCGACAACAGCTTTGTGCCTATGGGTACGGGTTCATACAAGTTCGGCACGCGCAGCAGCACGGCAATTATGCTTGATCCCAATGAATCGTGGCACGGCGATACTGTTTCGGAAAAACATATATGTGTAAAAATTTTAAAAAACGGCAATGCCGTCGCGGAGGCTTTTAATGTTAATGAGCTTGACGCGATAACTTCCGAGGAGTTGGATTTGACGGCTTCCACGCCGAAAAATAATTCGCAGACGAAAATCGTTGTGTCAGATAAAATGGTTTTTCTCGGGTTTAATGCCGCGATTTTGCCAGTGAATGTGCGCCGTGCGGCAATACTTGCGATAGATAAAAACAAAATTATTGAAAATGAGGCATATGGTCACGGCATGGCAGCCGATATATCCATAAATCCGACCTTCTGGGCATATCAGGAGTATAAAACCGGGCTCGGAACGGAGCATATTGCCACCCTTCTTATGCAGGAAGGGTATCGTGCCGACGGCGGCGTGTATTATAAAGACGGGCAGAAGCTGTCGGTAAAAGTGCTGGTTAATGCCGATAACAAAACGCGGACAAGGGTTGCAAATGCGATTTGCGGTGCGCTTAATGCGGCGGGATTTTCCGCGGCGGCGGAAATCGTCAGCTATAATGATTATATCGACAGAATTAATTCTGATAATTTTGATATGTTTGTGGGCGAGGTAAAGACTGCCGCAAATATGATGCCGAACGCATTGCTGACGGGCAACGACAATTATTTTAACTTTGATATTTCGCAGCTGGCGGGAAAAATGCAGCAGCTTTACGGAATAACCGACCGCGAGGAATACAAAAACGCCGTTTCGCAGTATATTCACGAATTTTATCTGAATCCCCCGTATGTACCGATGTATTTCAGGACGGAAAACGTAATTTACGGCTCATACGTGTCGGGAATAGAACAGCCGACCGTTTTTGACCCGTACAATAATATTGAAAAGTGGTTTTTCTATAAAAATAACAGAGAGGACAGCGGTGATGAGTAAAAATGAAAATGATGTTTTGACGGTTATCGGCAAAAAGATGCCGACGCTCAGTAAAAGCCATAAAAAAATTGCCGGATATATTTTAAAAAACAGCGAAAAAGCCGCCTACATGACTGCGGCAAAACTCTCAAAAAGTGCAGAGGTGAGCGAGGCGACGGTAATCCGGTTTGCATATGAAATCGGATTTGACGGTTATCCGGAATTGCAGAAAAGTCTTGCGGAGCTTGCCAAAACCCAGCTGACCGCCGTACAAAGAATGGAGCTGGCTTATGAAAAGGGCGGTCAGACGGATATTCTTTTTTCGACGCTTAAATCGGATATCGGATATATCGAAAAGACGCTCGACGCTATTGATAAGAAAGACTTTGAATCTGCCGCCGCCGTGATATCGTCCGCGAAAAAGATTTATATTACGGGCGTGCGCAGTGCCGCGGCTTTGGCGGAGTTTGCGGGGTTTTATCTTCACTTGATTTTTGATAATGTTCGGCTGATAAAAACCACGGGCGGTGATGACCTTTTTGAGCAGATTATAAATGTCCGTGAGGGTGACGCGGTGATAGGCATAAGTTTTCCGCGGTATTCCAAAAACACGATTAAAGCGCTGGAATACGCAAAAAAGAACGGTGCCGCAGTTATCGGCATTACGGACAGCCGGAGTTCACCGGTTGACGCCGTGTCGGATATCACACTGATTGCCGAGAGCGGGACGACATCGTTTATTGATTCATTGACGGCACCTTTCAGCCTTATAACAGCGCTTTTGGCGGCGGTTAGCATGATGAACAGGGAAAAGGTTCAGAGCAAGCTTGAAAAGCTTGAACAAATATGGGACGAATATGAGGTATATGATAAAAAATGATTAATAAAACGGTAGCGGTAATCGGCGGCGGACCAGCCGGAATGATTGCGTGCGGCAGATTGAAAAATCGCGTAAGCAAAGTTATTCTCATCGAGAAAAATGATTTTCTCGGGAAAAAATTGCGCATAACGGGCAAGGGACGGTGCAATATCACGAATATTGCCGATACCGAAGATATTATTGAAAATATCCCGACTAACGGGAAATTTTTGTACAGCGCGCTTTACAGTTTTACAAATTATGATATTATAACTCTTTTGGAAGATTTGGGAGTAAAAACAAAGGTGGAGCGCGGCGGAAGGGTATTCCCGGAAAGCGATAGTGCACGCGATGTGGCAGAGGCGCTTAAAAAGTACGCGCTTGGGAAAAATGTGCAGCTTGTAAAACGGCGCGCCGTGGGAATAATGGCCGATGGCGGGAAGGTAACGGGCGTCAAAACGGACGCCGGTGTAATCGCCGCCGACAGCGTTATTATAGCGACGGGCGGAAAATCATACCCGCTGACCGGCTCTACGGGGGACGGGTACCGCTTTGCAGAGCGGCTCGGGCACACGGTTGTCATGCCAAAACCGTCGCTTGTGCCGCTTGTTACGAAGGAGAAATGGGTTCGGGAAGTTATGGGACTTTCACTGAAAAATGTGCGGCTTACAATCCGCGGCGCAAACGGACGGGAAATTTTTTCCGATTTCGGCGAAATGCTTTTTACACATTTTGGTATTTCGGGTCCGATTGTACTGTCGGCGTCATGCCATATTCACGGAAAAAACGGCATAAAAGCCGAAATTGATTTAAAGCCGGCAATGACTGCCGAACAGCTTGACAAGCGGATTTTGCGTGATTTTGAGAAATTTCATAAAAAACAATTGCAAAATTCTTTAGATGAACTATTGCCTAAAGCGATAATTCCTGTTATAATAGAAGGAGCGGGTCTTGACGGGCATATGGAAACATGCAATGTTACGCGTGCCGAAAGAGTGAGACTCGGCGAGGTTATAAAAAAGCTGACGCTGACGGTAACGGGAACGAGACCGATTGATGAGGCCATAATTACATCGGGCGGGATAGACGTTTCCGAGATAAACCCGTCAACGATGGAATCAAAAATTGTCAGCGGATTGTATTTTGCCGGCGAAGTCATTGATGTCGACGCGTATACGGGCGGATATAATTTACAAATTGCATATTCCACCGGATTTTTGGCGGGGGAAAATGCATAAGGGAGTGGAAAAATGAGAGTTGCGATTGACGGTCCGGCGGGCGCGGGAAAAAGCACGATAGCAAGACTTTGCGCAAAAAAGCTGGGATTTATATATATTGATACGGGCGCGATGTATCGCGCAGCGGCGGTTTATGCCATTGAACACGGCATCAAAATCGACGCACTTAACATGACGGAAGATGTGCTTGACAATATAAAAATCGATATCGCTTATGAAAACGGAAATCAAAGAATTTATCTTTGCGGAAAAGATGTGTCGGAACGTATCCGCGAGGCGGATGCAAGCGTTGGCGCGTCGAATATTGCGGTGATACCCGCGGTGCGCCTTAAGCTTGTGGAGCTGCAGCGAAAGCTTGCGGAGGGCAATGACGTTATTATGGACGGCAGAGATATTGGTACTTATGTTTTGCCGGACGCGGAAGTGAAAATTTTTCTTACAGCGTCTGTTGAGGAGCGTGCGAGACGACGTTATGCCGAAATGCTCGAAAAGGGCATGTCAGCCGATTTTGAGAAAGTGAAACAAGATATTGAATATAGGGATAAAAATGACTCAGAACGTGAATTTGCGCCTCTGAGACAGGCTGACGACGCTATACTGATTGATTCTTCCGATATGTCGGCAGATGATGTCGTACTGCGTATGAGTGAATTGATAAAGGAGGCAGAGTGATGGTCTATTACATTGCAAAAGGTATTTTGCGCTTTGCCACGTTTTTTATATTCAGAATTAAGACGGTCGGCAAGGAAAATGTCATGAAGGAAGGCGGCGCAATTTTCGCGATAAATCACAGGAGCAACTGGGATCCGCTGGTTGTTATGATGACATCGCCGCGCAAGCTTTCGTTTATGGCGAAAAGCGAACTGTTTAAAAATAAGATTTTCGGCGCATTTTTACGCAAATTCGGCGCCTTTCCAGTTCACCGCGGAAAGGGCGATATAGGTGCGATTAAAACATCTTTATCCATTCTTAAAAATAAACAGATTATGATTATGTTTCCGGAGGGAAAACGTGTGCGCGAAGGTGAAAAAGCTGATATTAAGCCGGGCGTGGCAATGATTGCTACTCACGCGAAGGTGCCGGTTGTTCCTGTAGCAATTTCGGGAAAATACCGATGGCTGCACAGGGTGACGATCACATACGGCGAGCCGATTTATCTTGATGAATATTATGACGAAAAGCTGTCGGTGGAAAAACTGACCGAAATCAGTACATCAATAATGAACCGCGTCTATTCCATGGGTGCGGCAGCGGAGAAAAAATGAGTATTAAACTTGCAAAAACAGCAGGGTTTTGTTACGGCGTTCGGCGCGCGGTGGACAAAACTTATGAAACAATAAATAATTCGGAAAAAATTGCGACCTTGGGGCATCTTATCCATAACAGACAAGTTGTCGAGGATTTGGAGCGGCACGGCATTAAGGCATACGATAATGTACGCGATATTCCGCTCGAAAACACGGTGATTATCCGTGCGCACGGTGTAAAAAAATCGGTTATGGATGAGCTTGAGGGGAGAAATTATATCGACCTTACATGTCCGTTTGTGGAAAAAATTCACAAAATTGTGAATGAACACCACAAAAACGGGTACCAGATTTTAATTATCGGCGACGAAACTCACCCGGAAGTTATAGGAATTAACGGTTGGTGCAACGACAGTGCCGTGATAACTTATGACGAAAGCTTTAAAATGCCGGAAAAATTTGCCGAAAAACCTATATGTATTGTAGCACAAACAACAATAAATAAAAAAGTTTTTGTGCAAATCGTACAAAATGTCAAAAACACTTGCAAAATGGTAGTAGTTTTTGATACAATATGTAGTGCGACGAAGAATAGGCAAGAGGAGGCTTATGAATTATCTGCCGAATCGGATATAATGTTCGTCATCGGCGGAAAGCAGAGCTCCAATACAAAAAAGCTGTATCAGATTGCGTGCGGGCAATGCTCCGAAACATATTTCATTGAAAGTTTTGAGGATATCCCTCAGAATATAAATTTAAAAAATAAAAAGATAGGTATTACGGCGGGTGCCTCAACTCCTGCACGTACTATCGAGGAGGTTTTCACAACGATGGAAGAAAAAATCAAAAATGAGGAGAATTTCGCAGAACTGCTTGAGCAGTCCGAAAGCAAAACTTTAAATAATGGAGATATTGTTGACGCAACAGTTGTTGAAGTACGCAACAATGAGGTTATTGTTGACCTCGGCGGTTTTAAATACAACGGCCAGCTTGCAGCCGATCAGCTTTCAGATGATCCGTATTTAAAGACATCAGACATTGTAAATGTCGGCGATACTATTAAGGTTTATGTTGTCGGCGTAAACGATGCAGAGGGCAAGGTTGTTCTTTCGAGAAAGAAACTTGTTGCAATGGAAAGCTGGAACAAGATGAAGGAAGCTTTTGAAAACAAGGAAATTGTTGAAGGTAAAATCATTAAGGTTGTCCGCGGCGGCATAATTGCGCTTGTTAACGATTCACAGGTATTTATCCCGGCAAAGCAGGTTTCGCTCCGCTATGTACAGGATCTTGAAACTTTACTTAACACTACCGTAAAAATGCGTCTTATCGAAATTGATGAGAGAAGAAAACGTGTTGTCGGTTCCGTAAGAGTTATCCTTGAGGAGGAAAAGAAAGCCGCTGAGGAGAAATTCTGGGCAAACGCTGAAATCGGTAAGGAATACACAGGCGTTGTTAAGTCGATTACATCTTTCGGCGCATTTGTTGACTTGGGCGGAATTGACGGTCTTGTACACATTTCGGAACTGTCATGGAACAAGATTAAGCACCCGTCAGAGGTTGTTAAAGAGGGTGACACACTCACCGTTTACATTAAGGATATCAATCCGGAAACAAAGAAGATTTCGCTTGGCTACAAAAAGGCAGAGGACAACCCGTGGGTTATCGCAAAATCAAAGATTAATGTCGGCGATGTTATCAAATGTAAGATTGTACGCATGATGCCTTTCGGCGCATTTGCTGAAATTATACCTAACGTGGACGGTCTTATCCACATTTCGCAAATTGCTGACAGAAGAATAGGCAGACCGGAAGATGTTCTCACAATCGGTGAAGAGGTTGAAACTAAGGTTATAGACGTTGATTGGGACGCAAACAAAATCAGCCTTTCAATCAGAGCTTTAATTGAGCCGGCTGAAGAAGAAAAACCGGAAGTTGAAGAAAAGGCACCGGAAGTTCCGGCTGAACCCGTTGAAGAAAATGTACCGGTAGATATCGAAAAGTTTATCGCGGAAGAAGCGGCAGAGGAAGAAACATCGGACGCTGAATAATTAAAAAAAGAACCGTATCATGGATTTTATCCGGATACGGTTTTTTTCCATGAAAATATTGTTATTTATACCGAAATGTGGTATAATAAAATATGGAGGTATAGCTATGAATGTAAATGAATTTAAAAATACAGTAAAAAATAAAAAAATATCGGTTATTGGTTTGGGAATTTCCAACCGACCGCTCATAAAGTACCTTGTACGGCTCGGAGCGGACGTGACCGTTTATGATAAGAGCACAAAAGAGCAGCTTGGCGAAAATTATGATGAATTTTCCGCATTGGGGATAAATTTTGTGACGGGGGAAAACTATCTTGATAATCTAACGGGTGAGATTATTTTCAAAACGCCGGGATTGAGGTTTGACAACCCCGCACTTCTTGCCGCAAAGGCGCGCGGAAGTATTGTAACAAGCGAGATGGAGGTGTTTTTCGATATATGTCCGGCTAAAATAATTGCTGTTACGGGCAGCGACGGAAAAACAACCACAACAACATTGATATACAAAATGATGACGGAATCGGGATATAAAACATGGTTGGGCGGAAATATTGGAAATCCGCTGCTTGCCGACGCTGAAAATATGTCGGAAAATGACTGGGTAATACTTGAACTTTCAAGCTTTCAACTTCATACAATGCGTAAATCGCCGCAAATTGCGGTTATAACAAATCTGAGCCCGAATCATCTTGATGTGCATAAAGATTATCGGGAGTATATTGATGCAAAGAAAAATATTATGTTATATCAGGGTAAGGGCGATAAGCTTGTTGTAAATGCCGCAAATGAGGAAACGGCAAAAATAGGCAAAGAGGCACGCGGCAAGTGTGTGGAATTTACGTCAAAGGGCGACGCATATATTCACCTTGACGGTGACATGATTATGCGCGGAAGTGAGCCCGTTCTCAATATAAACGATATTAAAATCCCCGGCATGCATAATGTGGAAAATTATATGGCAGCTATAGCGGCGGTTGAGGGGTTGGCAAGTGATACCGTGATACAAAATATTGCAAAAACATTCGGCGGCGTAGAACACCGCATAGAGCTTGTCCGCACGCTTGACGGCGTAAGATATTATAACAGTTCTATTGATTCGAGTCCGAACAGAACGATAAATACGCTGAAGGTATTTGCGGATAAGGTTATACTTATTGCAGGCGGAAAGGATAAGGGTATTCCGTATGACGATGTTGGTCCCGCAATAGCGGAGAAGGTCAAACTTTTGATTTTAATCGGAAAAACGGCAGATAAGATTGAAGACGCCGTCAGAAAAACCGGAAAATGCAATGATTTGGAAATAATTCGCGCCGAAAGCTATGATGAAGTTGTAAAAATTGCGCATGACAGGGCAAAAAGCGGAGATGTTGTGCTGCTTTCGCCGGCGTCGACAAGTTTTGATATGTTTGCTAATTTTGAAGAACGCGGAAATCTTTTCAAAAAACTTGTAAATGAACTTTAAAGGAAGTGTGATATTTGAAGGAGCTTATAAAAAAATTAAGCGATATGCGCGGCATATCGGGATTTGAATACAGAATTTCCGACAAAATTGCGGAACTTTTCAAACCGTATTGCGACGAGGTGTCAATCGACAGAATGGGCAGCATTATAGCTGTAAAGCGCTGCGGGAAACAAAATGCAAAAAAAATCCTGATTGAGGCACATTGCGATGAAATCGGGTTAATGGTGAAAAATATTGATGAGCGCGGATTTATAAGCGTGGTAAATGTCGGCGGCGTAGACCCGCGGATATTGCCTGCGGCGGAAGTGATTATACACGGAAAACGGGATATAAAGGGTGTAGTCGGCGCAAAGCCGCCGCATATACAAAACCGCGGCGAGGCGAAAAAAAGCGCGGGACTTTCCGATATGGCGGTTGATACGGGACTCTCGGCAGAAACGGTGCGCTCACTCGTAAGCGTGGGTGACAGCATCACGCTGTCGCAATCGTCCGGTGAGCTTTTGGGCGGACAAATGTCGGGAAAATCGCTTGATGACCGCGCGAGTGTTGCGGCAATATTAACCGTGATGAAAAATCTGAGAAGAATAAATACGGAAGTTGATGTATATGCCGTTTTGTCTGTGCAGGAGGAAGTCGGCGGATACGGCGCAATGACGGCGTGTTACAGCGTCAATCCGGATATTGCGATTGCCATTGATGTTTGCCACGGAATTACGCCGGATAACTCATATTCCGCGTACGAAACAGGTTGCGGCGCTGTTGTAACATGCGGTCCGAACATTCACCCGAAGGTGTATGAACGACTGATGAATACGGCGGAAAAGTATCGCATAAAAACAGAGGTTGACGTGGACGGCGGCGACACCGGAACCGACGCGTGGGTAATGCAGGTGGTGCGCGAGGGCATACCGACAGGGCTTTTGTCCATTCCACTCAAGTATATGCACACGTCGGTGGAAACATTGGCAGTATCCGATGTAGAGGCGGTTTCGGATTTACTGACGGCGTTTATACAAAATTTCGGTGATGATATGGAGGAATGGCTATGCTTATAGAAACACTGACAAATACGGACGGCGTCAGCGGCAGCGAAACAGCCGTTCGAGAACTGATAAAAAAACATATAGCGCCGTATGCGGACGAGATAACCGTCGATTCAATCGGAAATCTGATAGCGGTAAAGCGCGGAAACGGTGACAAAAAGGTCATGATTGCCGCGCACATGGACGAA
>CAKSRS010000040.1 GCA_934487205.1 uncultured Clostridia bacterium | reverse complement strand
GCCCGCTATGAAAGGCGACGGCGTATATACATACTCCGAGCCTTGAATACGGGTGAGATGCGCCGCGTATCCCCCGCTGAAAACCCCCTAACGTGGGATAGACGCAAGCAGATTGCCCGCTATGAAAGGCGACGGCGTATATACATACTCCGAGCCTTGAATACGGGTGAGATGCGCCGCGTATCCCCCGCTGAAAACCCCCTAACGTGGGATAGACGCAAGCAGATTGCCCGCTATGAAAGGCGACGGCGTATATACATACTCCGAGCCTTGAATACGGGTGAGATGCGCCGCGTATCCCCCGCTGAAAACCCCCTAACGTGGGATAGACGCAAGCAGATTGCCCGCTATGAAAGGCGACGGCGTATATACATACTCCGAGCCTTGAATACGGGTGAGATGCGCCGCGTATCCCCCGCGTTAGCCTTGGAGAAGGTGTATTTTCTCTAAAGCAAATGCCTTGACACTCTCGCTTGCTCTTGCCATAACAACATCAAGCGGCGCGGAATACGGATCAAGCGCTTTATAACCCTCGATAAAGGAACAACACACATCTGTTCCGAAATTGATTTTACGTATTCCCGCTTTTACGGCAGCCTTAATCTGATCGTTCGGTACGCCCGAGCCGCCGTGCAGTACAAGATGCGCTTTTATTCTCTTATGAATGTCCGCTATGCGCTCTATCGCAAGCACCGGCGCTTTTGCATATTTTCCGTGCGCCGTTCCTACCATGATTGCAAGCGCGTCAACGCCCGTTTCTTCGGCAAATCTTACGGCATCGTCCACCTCGGTGTATTCCGCCCACTTCTCGTCCTTCGTGGAGCCGATATGCCCCAATTCGCCTTCAACGCCAATCCCCAGCTCTTTCGCAAAAGCTACGGCGCCTTTTGTTGCCGCAATATTCTCATCAATCGGAAGGGTCGAAACGTCAAGCATTACGCCCGTCGCCCCAAAGCGTGCCGCTCTGTACAGCTCCGGCATGCCTACACCGTGGTCGAGATGGAACGCAACCGGTGACTTTATCTCCGTCATGAGTTCCTTTATTACCGGCGACAACATTCTTCCCGTATCGGTATCAAAAAGTCTCGAATACATCTGAATAATTATCGGCGCACCCGTTTCCTTCGCCGCATTCGCAACGCCCATCAGCGTCTCCAAATTATACACATTAAACGCCGGGATTGCATAACCTTTTTCTTCCGCCGTATCAAGTATTTCCTTTAAACCGTAACGCATTTTTCTCTCTCCTTATACTTCATCAAATTTTATGTCGGATACATACTTGCAAAATTCCTTGATTTCCTTTGTATATCCGCCCTCAATTTCGGAAACGTGGTGAATATACGGTCCTTCTATAAGCTTTCTTTCCCACAAATCCAAATCGTTAAACTTTGCCCACAAATATGTTCCGTTTGTGTACGGTCCGTCGCTGCTGTCACATTCGCCGGCAATTACCGAATACGCGCCGTGATCCTGGTCTATTCGCGCCACCGTGTAATGACTGTTTTTCGCCTCAAAATTTTCGCGCATATTAAAGCATTTGCAAAAGCCGTCTTCTTTTCTTGCCGAATACGCAAATTGTCCGCAATGCCACAACAACTCGACATCGTCCTTATCCGGGTGTCTCATCGTAAATTCGCCGAACAGCGGCGGTTTCTTTCCGAACGCCACCGATTTTAACAAAACCTGCGTCATTGCCGCATGCACATCATTTTCACAGCTGATAATATATCCTTCATCAGCCAAAATTCCGTAAACGGTACACGGCATCGCCCCAACCAAAAGCTGCAGCGCCGACCAGCACTCCGCTGAAATTACATCAAGATTGTTTTCTTCGAACAGCTGTTTGAACAGAATATAATATGCGTACTGCTTTTCGGCTGTCTCATCCGATGCATCGTCGAGCTCGTACATACTTCTGATGCGGTCTGCGCCCGCTTTTATCTCGTCTTTATAATCCACGAGGATTTTATTGTACTTATCCTGAACCACCGCAAGATTTATCGGCACAAAATGGATATCAAAATTTTCCATCAGCTGCCCTTCATTACATATAACCGACGCAAACGGGCGCGGGCGCAAGCCGATTTCGCCCACGCGCATGCCGATAAAATTACGCACCGCACAGACAACCCTCGCAAAGCTGTCAATACCGTTTTTCAATTTTTCCGCCGACACAAGGCAATTTTCGATATATGTATATTTAACATTCATTCGCATAAGCTGGCGGCTGATTCCGAACAGTCCGCACTGCGAATCGGTATAGCGCATACCATCGCCTTCTTCCGGCGCGTCATCTTTCGGTCCCCACAAAAGAACGGGTTTGCCCATCTTTTTCGCCAGCTCGCCCGCCGCTTCTTCATTACCGAAATTCGCGGCAATCAAAAACACGCCGTCAACACCGTTATCCTGAAAATGTTTGACTACTTTATCAACATCATTGCACGACCACAGCACCTCAACATCAATAACGCCCTTTAAATCAACAAATGTCACGTTCTCGGACGAATAATGCTTTTTTATGTATTCAACCGTGCTCCTGCCCCTCTCTTCCGCAATTTCCCAATTGAATTGTCACGGTCTGGGCGTACAGTCGCGCCTGAGCGGCACCAAACCAATTTTTACATTATAATTTAACATATTAACCCTCCATTTCGCCGCATATTTATCATATCAACAAGCCGCGCTGATATCTTTCCTCACGCTTATTGATTTCGTCAAAATTTATCTTCCCCGTTTTGAGATACTCATCAACCGTCTTTCTATCGGCTATGCCCGCTCTGCCGCCCGCTTTTGTGCATTTTATTGACGACACCGCCGTCGCAAACCGCGCCGCCTCGGGCACGCTCATGCCTTCCAGATACGCCACGTCAAACGCGCCGTGGAATACATCGCCCGCTCCGGTCGTGTCCTTTACTTCCACGCTCATCGCCGGCTGCGAAAAGCTTTCGCCGCCATACACGCCCATTGAACCTTTTTCACCAAATGTGAAAATTACAATTTCCGGGCCTTTGCTTTGTATATACCGCATGACCTCGTATTTTTCATCATCGGTCAGAAATTCCGCCGTTTTTTTTCCGAGCTCTTCGCAAACGCCGTCAAAATAGTATTCCGACCCGATAAATATGTCATAAATATCATAATTTTCACACACGTACGGTTTATAGTACGCCGCGTCAACACTTACCTTTCCGCCGTTCTCATGAATAATCCCCGCAGCTTTGCGCACCGCTTCATTTACAAATCCGACATGTATCATTTTTGCCGATTTGATGTATTCTTCATCAATATCTCGTACGTCCACCTCTCGCAGTTCACCGCCGCGGCTTATGATATGCTTCGACTTTGTGCTGCGCTCCGTTATGCATATGCAGAAATTACTTCTCTTTCCTTTCTCGGTAATTAAATGCGCCGTATCCACATTGTTAAACCGAAAATCTTTTACAATCATGTCCGCAAAAACATCATCACCCAAAACGCCCAAAACGGACACTTTTGCGCCGAGAGTTCCCGCCGCACTCATCGCGGTCGCAACCCAGCCGCCGCCCTGAAAACTGCAGTCATACATTTTACTGCTGACTTCATACGGCATATTTTCAAGCTCAACAACCATGTCCTGCCCCGGGTTGCCGATGCCTATAATATCATATTTTTTCATATTGTTCTCCATTTTACCACTTAAATTTCAGCTTGCTGTGTCACACGAAAATATGCAGCTTGCCTTCCCGCCGGACAGTATATACCCGTGCACCGCTTTCAGCGTAACGCAGAATAGATGTCGGCAGATTTCCCTTTTTGACAGGCGACGGCGTATATTCATACTCCGAGCCTTGAAAAAAGGTGAGATGCGCCGCATATCTTCCGCGCACCGCTTTTCCTATAACGCGGAACAGATGCAAGCAGATTGCCTTTTTGATAGGCGACGGCGTATATTCATACTCCGAGCCTTGAAAAAAGGTGAGATGCGCCGCATATCTTCCGCGTTATCACGGCATCAGGGACAGGAACTTTATATCATAGTATTCTTCAAGCGACCATTTAGATTTGTCGCAGCCCATGCCCGACTGTTTTGCGCCGCTGTGCGGCGAAAACTCGGTTCCGCCGCCGCCGTTGACGAAAAACTCGCCCGCCGTGACGCCCTCAAAAAATTTACTTATTTCTTTCGCATTGTGTCCGAAGAAATACGCCGACAATCCGAAAATCGTATTATTCGCCTTTTCAATCGCCTCGTCCAGCGTACCGAACGGCTGCACCGGAATAATCGGCCCGAAAATTTCTTCCTCCGAAACGCGCATGTTATCATTTACATCTTTCAGCAATGCGGGCGTAATATACGCGCCGTTTTTGAATTTCTCCGGTATTTCGCCGCCCATTACCAATTTTGCGCCCTTTTGCTTTGCGTCTTCAATTAAATCCAACATTCTGTCCCGCGCGGCTTTATCAATAAGCGGACCCATTATATAGCCTTCGTCCTTCCAGCTGCCGAGCTTAACCTTTTTGAGTTCCTCCGCAATTTTACCGCACATAACCTCATAAATATCTTTATGAATATAAATTCTGTTATAATTAACGCAGGTTTGCCCCGCAAAGCCTACCTTTTTTGCAACAATGTTTTTCGCCGTTTCGTCCAAATCCGCGTCAGGCATAACCACAACCGGCGCATTTCCGCCCAGCTCGAGCGAATATTTCTTAAGCGACGTTGCACTTTGCTCCAAAAGCTTCATTCCCGTTTCATACGATCCGATTAAGCCAATCAGCCGCGGAATTTTGCTCTCGTTAAGCGTTTTGGCAACTTCGGACGACGGACCCGACACAATGTTCAAAACACCCGCGGGAAATCCGATTTTTTCTGCAATTTCGCCCACATACAGCGTTGCAAGCGGCGTTTCCGACGACGGCTTGATTACGCAGGTACAGCCCGAGGCTATCGATGGCGCAAGCTTGATACTTGCATTACCCAAAGGATAGTTCCACGCGATATGCCCCACCGTTACGCCGACAGGCTGCTTTGTTACCACCTGATAATTAAGCTTATCTCCGCTGCCCTGACACGGCAGTACGGCGCCTTCCGCACGCTTTGCCTCCTCCGCATAATAAGAGAGACTCGTGAGCAGCCAATCCACATCGGCACATGCCGCGGGGTACGGTCTCCCCGACTCCTTCGATACCAATTCTATCAGCGTGTCCCTCTCGGCGGTGCATGCCGCTTTCAGCTTATACAGCCATTCCGCTCTTTCATTGACCGACGTTTTTGACCATGTTTTAAACGCTTTCGCCGCCGCGTCAAGCGCCTCATTCGCCTGTTTTTTATCTGCACAGCTTACATAGTCTATCACTTTGCCGTCCACCGGATTATACACCGGCTTTTTTTCGCCGTTTCCGTCCACAACTTTTCCGTTTATGTATTGTCTGAACATAACTATCTCTCCTATCTTAAAGTTTTCCGTCGGCGCGCAATTGGTTACGGAAACCCTTAAGTCCCCTTGCGCCGATGAATTTTGCGTTCTGCCCCAATTCTTCCTCTATTTCAAGGAATCTGTTTCCGCGGTCGCCGATAGCGCTTTCGCGTATCGAACCCGCATTTATTCCGACAGCATAATCGGCAATCGCCGCACCTTCGCCGCGGCTGTCCGATGGCATTATCCCATATCCGAATTTATACGCATACTGAATCATTTCGAGCGCCTCCGATATCGTTCCTACCTGGTTCACCTTCAAAAGAACCGTGTTCGCCGCTCCCTTCGAAATTCCGTATGCAACCCTTTCGGGATTTGTCGTAAACAAATCGTCGCCGACAATCTGTATCCCGCTCTCCTGCGTCAGCTTGGCGGTCGTTTCGTAATCATCTTCATTAAACGGATCTTCTATTATTACAAACGGATAATCTTTGATTATCTGCATGTAAAAATCATACAGCTGCTCCTTCGTTTTCGGCGTACTGTCAAACAGTCCGTAATATTTTCCGTCCTCTTTATTATGATATGTATCGGTGGCAACGTCCATCTGCAAGCCGATTTTTCCTTCATAGCCCGCCTCGTTTACCGTTTTTAAAATATCTTCCCAGATTTCTCTGTCACAGCTGTATATTCCTTTCGGCACGGAAATAAAATCCCTTACGTTCGGAAGTCCGCCGAATTTTTGTTTCATTTTCTCCGCCCATCTCGTATGCACTTCCCAGCACGCATACGACGCGTCAGCAAATTTGTCAAATCCGTATGCCATGATTGACATCGTCGGCTTTCCGCCCGGCGTGGTAATACCGCCGCCGTAACGCTCGTCGCCCGCAACCATAGCCACGCCCGGCACCGGAAGATACATCGCGTTTGCACCGCCGATATGCCGATACAGCGGAATATCAAGCGCATTCGCGCCCGCTTTTAATACTGCCGCCGATGTTGCCGCAACCGCATTTCCGCCGAGCTTTATCTTCGCGTCGGGCATGATTGAAAGTATCGCATTATCCACTTCCGCCTGATGCGCCGCGTCAAGACCTATTATCGCGTCGGCAATTTTGGTATTTGCATTATTTACGGCTTTTCCCACGCCTTTTCCGCCGAATTTTGTACCGCCGTCAAAGGTGAAATCAACCTCATGAGTTCCGATTGAAATTCCCGACGTACACATCGCCCTTCCGACAGCGCCGCCCTCGGTTGTGACTACGACTTCTATGCCCGGTTTCCCCCTGTTTGTGTACACCTGATGTGCCTTTACAGATTTTATAGTTCTGTTTGACATTTTATTATCATTCCTTTCCACAAGACACAAAACTTTATCCTTATTTAATTAATATTATCCTTAAATCCAGCGCAGAAACATTGCTTTTTGCATGCACCGCACAATCCAGGTCCCACAGCGGCTTACTTGTATCGTGCGTTTTTAAAGCCTTGCGCAAATCAATTCCGCCCGCCTTTGCCTCCGCTGCCGTGTAACCGTCGACTATCGCACCCGCCAGACACGGCGGCGCGTCTTTATACTTAAGTCCGCCCGGTCCGTCGGTACCGTCGGTATCAACCGCGCCGATTACAATATTTTCGCTGCCCGCAATGCGCGTCGCCGCCGCAATGCAGTATTCCTGATTTCTGCCGCCTATGCCCGTTTCATTGCCGACCGTGACGACATTTTCGCCCGAGGACATCAAAACTATCGGCGCTTTGAACGGTTCGCCCATTCGCTCGCAGCACAGCGCCATGTTTCCGTCAACAAATCCCGCCTCGCGCGCCTCCGCCTCCATATATTCCGAGAGCATTACGCAGTTATATCCTAATTGTTTCGCTTTTTCGCGCACCGCGGGATATATCGTCGAATCCTTAAACACCAATCCGAAAAATCTTGCGCCGATTTTTTCATATTCCTCCGCGTCCATATTTTCATCATCGGCGGACATAAGATGTTTTTTTATCGACTCGGGCGTTCTTTCCCATGCGTCGCGGTTTTTTATGATTTCTACGCAGTCTTTATAGGTCGACGCCGTCGCAACGGTGGGGAAAAACGTATTGATTTTGAGCATTCCGAAATACGTCATTCTCTCAACCGGCGTTGACTTTTTTGAAGGGTCTGCCGTGGTAAGATTAACTATTGCCGCTTTCTTCAAAAGCCTTGTTATTCTGCCGCCTTTGAGCCTGTCAATATGCGTTCTGATACAATTTAACTCGGACGTCGGCACGCCCTTTTCAATCTGCATCATATGCGTAAATTCCGCGACTTCTTCAATGGTTATCCCCTCGCACGGGTAGGTGAAAAGCGAGCCGCAGCCGCTGCCGAAAATGGTGAACACCAAATCGCGTTCGTTAACTTCGCTTGCCAGCTTTTCGATTTTTTTGCAGCCTTCTTCGCAATATTTATCCGGTACGGGGTGCCCCGCAAGCGTAACGTCGATTTTTTTGCAGACAATCTCCTCGCCGTGCTTGCCGATTACAAAGCCGCCCGTCAGCACATCGCCCAGAACTTCCTCCATGGCAAGCGCCGCCCTTTGTATGCCTTTCGCCGCGCCGATTACAAACACTCTGTCATAGTTCTTTAAATCATATATGGCATCGCCCGCATGCGGGTCGCCCTTCATCTCAAATCCCTCGGTATGCAGATAAATTTTATTATCCTTTAGTTCAACAAGTTTTTTTATCCTGTAATACGGGTCAATCGAATCCAATCCGGCGTCTAAAAGTTCTGCCGCGATTTTTCTCCCGTCACAGTTCCCGTGGCTTATCAGCCTGTCCTTATTCCGTATTCTCATGACGCGTCAGAACAGAATATTATCCGGGTCGGGTGTTTCCCCGCACGACCCTGTCATATTTGAAATAACCGCCATATCCTCCGCCGACAGCTCAAAATCAAAGATTTTCGTGTTTTCCGCAATTCTCATCGGATTGGAAGACTTAGGAAGGGACACAAAACCCATTTGCAGACACCAGCGCAGACAAATCTGTCCTACCGTATGCCCGTACTTTTCCGCCAATTTCTTCATCTCGTCAACAGAGAATATTAAACCCGTTCCGAACGGACTGTACGCTTCGGTGACAATATCATTCTTTTTACAGTAATCAACAATTTCCGGCTGCGTTATTCCCGGGCATAGCTTTAGCTGATTAACCATCGGCTTGATTTCGGCGGTTTTTAACAGCGTTTCAATATGATGCGGCATGAAATTACTTACACCTATCGCTTTAATTCTGCCTTCTTTATACAATTTTTCGAACGCACGCCACGTCTGCGCGGTTGATTCCTCCCAGTGCGTTCTGAACTGCACGGGGTTCGGCCAGTGAATAAGATATAAATCGAGATATTCAAGTCCCAGCTTTTCCATCGTCAATTCGAATGCGTCAAGCGTTGCCTTATAACCGTGGTCGGCGTTGCGGAGCTTGCTTGTAACAAATATTTCGCTCCTGTCAAGTCCGCTCGCCGCAATACCCGCGCCGACGCCCTTTTCATTTCCGTATGCGGCGGCTGTGTCGATAAGCCTGTATCCGCATGAAAGCGCCGACAACACCGCATTTTTTGCGACGTCGTCCGGCGATTGCCATGTTCCTATACCCATACACGGAATTTTCGTTCCGTTCGATATTTTAAATCCGTCAGTAATTTTATTAAACATTTGTATCCTCCCTTACAGACACGTATATCCGCCGTCAATCGCCATACATGCGCCTGTTGTGTAGCTTGAAATATCGCTTGCGTAATACAGCGCCAATCCCACCATTTCTTCGGGATTTGCCACTCTGCCCATCGGCGTTCCGCCTATCCATTTTTTAACCGCCGGGTCATTCGGCGTTGACAGTCTTTTTTCGGTGAGCGGCGTCCTTGTAAATCCCGGTGCAACCGCGTTTACCCTTACGCCGCGCGCCGCCCACTCGTTGGCAAGTACCTTCGTGAGCATGATCACCCCCGCTTTTGAACTGTTATAGGCACACTGCGTCTGCGGGAGAGGGTTTACAACCAGCCCCGACATCGACGCAACATTTACAATATTGCCCCTGCCCTGTTCCAGCATGACTTTTCCCACTTCGCGGCACATCAAAAACGTGCCCGTTAAATTAACGTCGAATATTCTCTGCCATACATCAAGCGGCATTTCTTCCGCGGGATACAGCTTATTTATGCCCGCATTATTCACCAAAACATCAATATGCCCGAATTCTTCCTTAACCTTTTTAACAAGCGCTTTGACCGAATCCTCGCACGAAACATCGGTATGTACGCAAAGACATTTGACATTTTCCGCCTTTATTATTTTTTCCGCATTCGGAAATTCTTCGTCCATTATACCGGCAACAATGATATTCGCGCCGCACTTTGCAAAGCCTTTCGCAATTTCCAGACCAATCCCGCGCTCCGCACCGGTTATAATTACATTTTTCCCCTCAAAATCAAAACACACTTTCGACATTACTGCACCTCCCGACGCGCATTAAACCAAATTCTTTAAAACTTTCTTCTTGCGTCAAGCGATTCCTTTATCGTTTTTCTCGTATTCAACACGATTTGCTCATAATTTTTCTCGCTGACGGCGTTATTTTCCGCGAACATCCAGTCGCCGCCCGCCGCAAGAACGCTGTCAAACTTAACAAGCGGCAGGAAATTCTGTCCGTTTAATCCGCCCGTTACGACAAATTCCGCTTTACCGAACGGTCCGTAATAATATTGCGTGAGCGTTTCAATCCCGCCCATTTGATATACCGGGAAGAATTTTAAAACATTAATTCCGTAATTCAGCGCCATCGATATCTCGGTCGGCGTTACGCAGCCGGGAAGAATGGGCAGATTATTCTTTAAGCAAAATTCAACAACCTCCGGCACAAATCCCGGCGCAACGCAAAACTTTGCGCCCGCGTCCAATGCCTCCTCCGCGTCTCTTACCGAAATTACCGTGCCCGCTCCGACAATCACTTCCGGCGCGTCCTTGGCAATCTTTGAAATTCTTTTCAGCGAATCATCATCTCTGTGCAAAAGCACTTCGCATACGGGAAGTCCGCCCTCCGCCAAAGCCTTCGCCGCCATCGGCGCAAATTCAAGCTCGGGCGCTACCATTATCGGGCAGATTGCCGTTGTTTTCAAAATTCCGTACATTGTCTTATCCATGTTTTTTTACCTCTTTCTTTAATAAATTTTTATCTCTATTCCTGTTCTTTCGGCAAGTTCCGCAAGGCTGTCCGCCATTGCGTCGGTCAGCTCCAGCTCGCCATGTTCCGCCGCTTTTTCATACCTGTTCCATTCCATTTCGCCCGGCAGAAAAATTTCGCTCTTTCCTTTTGCCTTTTTGCCGTTTTTAAGCTCATCGGCAAGATGGTTTATTCTCTTATTAAATTCGTCCGTATTCATCATTTGCGAAACGTCAATCGCAATAAACGCATGCCCCGCATTATTTACCGAGGACATATCCAAATTCCAGCTTGCGATTTGGCTCAATATTCCCGCACCTGTCATTACCGCCGCCAACGTTTCAACAAGCACCGCAAGACCGTACCCTTTATGCGCCGCCATAGGCTGAAGTCCCGCATGCTGCGGGAACAGCGACGCGTCGCGCGTGGGCTCGCCGTTTTCGTCAACAAGCCATGTATCCGGGATATCCGCACCCTTTTCCTTAGCCATGATAACCTTAAGCGCGGCAACGCTGCTCAGCGCAATGTCAAGGAAAATGCTTTTTCCGTTACCCAGCGGAACCGCAAAGGAAAACGGATTTGTGCCGATAGCCTTTTCCGCGCCGTTCGGAACCACAATTACCGGGTCGGCATTGCTCATGGAAATACCAATAAGCCCCTCCTTCGCGGCAAGGTTGGCATAATATCCCGCCGCACCGAAATGACAGCTGTTTTTAACGCCCACATAGGCAACCCCGGCTTTTTTTGCCTTTTCAACCGCCATTTTCATCGCTTTTGAACCCGTGACCATTCCGAGCGCCTTATTTCCGTCTACAATCGCAAAGGCAGCACCCTCGCATACCACGGTCGGCTCCGCCTTCGCGTCCAGTCCGCCCGCCTCGATTTTTTTGATATACTGTCCCAGATTTTTTGTACCGTGCGTTACCACACCGAACATATCGGTCGCAATCAGCGTATCCGCCGTTAATTTTGCGTTTTCCTCCGATACGCCGGCGCTTGTCAGCGCTTTTACCGAAAAGCTATACAAATCATCTATTTTGATTTTTTTCATACATACACCCGCTTTCTTCTGTTTTACTTTATTATATGCCTTTATATAACATATGTAAATATAATTTTCGGCATACTTTACTATACTTTTCGAACACTTGACAAGCGCTTTATGTAATGCTATAATCAAAGCGGCAGGTGATGAAATTTTGAAAAATCCAGAATATGTTTCCTTCAAAGATTTATATTCCATGAACTTTGAAATTGCCGATATCAAGGCAGAACGCCAAAAATGGGTTAAAGGCGTATTGTACAGCAAGGGCGCTCCAAGAAGTATCAACGCCGTTATTCTGCTCAGCGGCTGCAACGGCGTTTACACCGACTTAAAAAAAGGCGGCACTTCCTTTTTCGCGCCGCAAAACAGCATTGTATGCCTTCCCGAAGGCAGCGACTACAGCGTACTCAACAGCGACTGCAATCTCTCCGACCAGGACGCGTACTTAGTCGAATTTCATATCAGGCAAAACGGCAGACCGCTGTCCTTTGCGCCGTCTCCGTTTATTATAAACACGCTGTTCCCCGACAGATTATCGCACGCGATTAAAAACGTCGTACGAACATACGAAGAACCCATAAAATCGCCCATCTGCATACTATCGGGCGTATGCGAAGTGCTTTCGATTTTGGGAAGGGAAAACGCAAGGGTGCAGACCAAAGATTATTCCGCAATATCCCAGGGGATTAAACTGATAGAAAAAGACCCGTTTAACGATATTTCCATGGAAGAAATCGCCGCCATGTGCAACATCAGCAGCGGCGGATTCAGACGAAACTTTAAAAAATATCTGGGCAAAAGCCCGATACAATACCGAACCGATCTGCGCATAAAAACTATTCGGTTCATGCTGGAAAACAGCGACGTCACAATCGAAAACATATCCGAACTTTTGGGACTCAGCAACACGCCGTATATCTATAAAATGTTCAAAAAGAACGTCGGCATTTCGCCCGGGGAATATCGGAATAAATATAAAAAATAATTGTTTTTTTATATTTTTGTTTGTTTTGATAATTGATTTTACCGTAAAACTATGTTACAATAGCTATAATTGAACATCGTCACACAGAGTGTCGGTTATGCCGCAAAAGCCGCACGGCAAGGCATAATCGGTGGAAAGGGAATGGGGTGCGAATCCCCTGCGTAATTCTGTCGGTGTGTGCATCGAATGTTTTTGTATCGGCGGCGAAAGCCGGTCATTGGGAAACTGAGAAGGCTTGATACAAAAGCGTGGATTTTCCGTCCGTACGATGCGAGCCACAAGACCTGCTTTGATGTTACCCCGCAAGTGCCGCACGGCATAGGGGCAGCGTTTTTGTTTGTGCTTATCTTTTCGGTAAGGACTTGTTATTTTGGTGCAAGCAAATTGTGATTAATCACAGGAAAACTCAGCTGTGGTAATTTTATCAGAAAATTACTGCGGCTTTTTTATCGCCGCGGTCACAAACCGGAGGTGGCAATCGCACAAATTTTACTACACAAGCAAAAACGTCATGAAAGGATTTATTAAAATGAAATCAAAAAAAATTTTAAGCTTACTGCTGTCACTTATGATGGCGCTGAGCTCATTGCCGATTACGGCAAACGCAGATGATACGCAAATCCCCTGCGCCGCGGAAGAAACCGCCATGTCCGACAGCGAAGCTTTGGACAAAGTGCGCAACGAATTTTCGCAATGTACCATAAAAAAACCGCTGATATTCCCTCTTGAGTACAACGGGACAACCTACACCAACGTACTTGAATACATGAAGGCTTGGGCATACAGCGAAACGGGAAAAGAGCTTGACATAAACTTTTCTTATGTCAAAGGTGCGTCAAGCTATACCGAATGGAAAAACGGTTACGCGGAAAACTTTACCGTAAACGCCTTCAATCAAAACGGCGATATAATCACCGATTACTTCAAGGATAACTCAAATGCCGCACAGCGGCTCAGCAACACGGAATTTACCATAGGCGGCGAAACTGCGGCGAAAATTCCAAGCATCTACATAAATTCAAAATCAAAAATCCGCACGGACAGCGAAATTGTTCGGTACATTGCCGAAAATCTGCCGTTTGAATTTATAAAGGGCAAAAATACATCGCCCGACGAAATTGTTGCGCCCCTCGGCGAAACAACAACAAGCGGCACAGGCAAGCTGCCCGTCGCACCGCCGAACACCTTCCTTTACACCAAAGCAAAGGCGGCAGTTTCATGGAATTTGAAAAATGAAAGCGGCAGAGACGACGCGCTTACCATTCTGTCCGACATGAAAACAGCCGTAAAACGGCCGAACGTCGGCGAAGATGACGCAAAATTCACCTTAACCGCAGCCGTAACGGCGGTCGGTGACGCCGATACATCGGAAAATGTTACATACAACCTCACCGTACCCGCATTTGAAGGCGTTATCGTACCGATTAAGGTTACGGAGGGCGCGGCGCTCACCCTCACCGACAAATACTACGGCGAAACGGTCGACAGCAAGTACATCGTTAAACAGGAGAACGCACCCGAAGGCTATGACCTGTACAACTGCCTACTGCACGCCGGTGCAGCGGGCGCGGCGCAAAAATTTGATTACACCGTTACAAAAGAAAACTACATTACGAAAAACGGCTCAATAGACGTCGGTGCCGACGCCGACACCGTCACCATCGACCTCACTCAATCATCGGACGCGGATTACAAGCTTAAATCACTTGAAATCCTTTCCCCCACCGTCAAAGGATTTGAATTTTCGCCCGATACATTCGACTATGAAATAGAAATCAAAGGCGCGCAATCGGTAAAAATCGGCGGCGCAGCGGCTGTTGAAGGTGCAGATGTTAAAATCACTTCATATTATAGCACTGCCGCCAACGCAAACAAGGGCACATTAAACACCAAAGGAACAGCCCTTACGGGAAAGGGCACAAACTGTTATCTCCCCGACGCAATCAGCGAATCGGTAATTAAAATCACGGTTACCGCACCCGCGGGCAGCATTCAGGAAACAAAAACAAAAGAATACACACTTAAAGTAAAGAAAACCGCGGCAACCGGTCCGCTCACCAAGCTTTCCCTTGCGGTTTCTTCCACCGGCAATGCAAAATCAAAAAACAACGTGTCCGCCGAAGGACTCACCCCCGAGGAAGTTCTTTCGCCCGAATTTGTTGCGGGCGGAAACGAGGACGCTTATTGCTACACCGTAAACTACTTCCGCGACCAACTGAAAATTACCCCAACCGCCGCGGGCAGTACCATTACGGTAAACGGCAAATCGGTTAAAAGCGGAAAACCGACCGAGCTTATTCCGCTTGAAGTTGGCGACAATGAAATTATTATTTCCGTTACGAAAAGCAACGTAAAAACCGACTACAAGCTTATCGTTCACCGAAAGGCGGAACTTTACATTACAAATATCACTCTTGACGAGGGCAGTCTTGCGACCACCCTTGCAGCCGACGGCAGCGACTGGACGGGAAGATGCAATTTCGACCCGTCGTGCGAAACAATTCACGTTACGTATCACACAAATGTGACGGACGGCGTGACCGTTCAGGTTGAGCTCGACGGCAAGACATATTCCGCGCCCGCCGGCGAACCTATCGAAATCCCGGTCGGAAACAAGGACACATTATTGCCGAGAACGTTCATTCTGCGTACCGTAGACGGCGCGGCGGAAGGACAGGGTTATGTTATCGGTTTCAGACGTCAGCCCGCTGGCGCGCCCGATTCTGTTGAATCATACCTGCCCGCTCCCGGACAGTTCGTCAACATGCCGCAGTATCAATCCCCCGCAAAAACATTGTCCGGCTCAGAAATAGTAACGCTCGGTTCCTTCGGCGGCAACATTATTTACAAATATGATAATCCGATAAAGAACAGTCCCGATAACCCTTACGGTATAGACTTTATCGTATTCGGCAACTGCTTTACAAACACCGACGGAACAACAGCAAGCGGCGCCGCGGAACCGGCGGCGATTATGGTATCGCAGGACGGCGAAAACTGGTATGAACTTGCGGGAAGTGAGTATTACACCGCTTTTGCGCGGCACAATCTTACATTAACCTACACCAACGGCGATACCGAATTTAAGGCGGCGGCAGATACCGCCTGGACGGACAGCGACGGCGAAACAGGCGTTCTGCCCGTAAACACATACCACAACCAGCCGTATTATCCGAACCCCGAATATTACGGTCAGTACAATGTCGGCGTCGGCAAAAATACCACATACACGGCTCAGAGCGTTTCCTTCACCGGAACAATGATTGACGCGGGATTTTACCCGTTCGGCTATGCCGACAGCCACAGCGAAACAGCCGCTAAGAAAAACGCGGCGGAAAATCCGTATGTGAAAAATCACGAAACATTCTATAACGGCGACGGGTTTGACATAAGCTGGGCAGTTGATGCTGACGGCAACCCCGTAAAGCTTGACGAAATAAGCTACATCAAAATATACAACCCCGTTTTTGCCTGCAATTCAAGCACAGGCGAAACATCACCGGAAATCAAAACTGTTCTGAAGGCAAAACCGGCAAACGGCGCAGTCGGAACAAGCGCGGGACTTTCATCGCTTACCGTAAACGGCGAAGAAGTTCCTCTCGAAAATGAAAAATATACCTACACGATTGACGGCAAGGGCGCAAGTTCGCTTGAAATCACGCCCGCAGCCGAAAATGCGAACGCAAACATATACGTATCCAATCAGCGTGTTGAGTCCGGAAAAACAAGCGAGCCCATAACCGCTGTGGAAAAATTGAGAATTATTGTCCAGGAAGGCGAAAAAGAGCCGCTGATATATATTCTTAATTTTACAAACATCGAAACGGCGGAATACAATGCGGACTTATCCTCGCTAAACCTCGTTCCCGGCGACGTCAAACGTTCACCCAAAAAAGACGATACAATCGAATACACCGTCGACAACGGCGTATCGGCAATAAGACTCACGCCGATTTTTGCAAACAAAAAAGCAGCGGCTGTTTTATCGGGCGGAACTCTAAGCGAACCGATTTCGCTTTCGTACGGCAGCACAAGCAGCGCCGTTTCGCTCGGCGTCGGTGAAAATAAATTTACGCTGACCGTTACATCGAAAAACGGACAGAGCACAAAAGCCTACAGCGTTGTCATTACCCGAAAAGAAGGCGGCTCATCATCGGGCAGTTCAAACCAAATCACCGTTAAATTTTCTCTGTATGGCGATACGAAACACGGCGACACAAGCGCAAACCACACAAGCACCGCATGGATTTCGCAAAAAACCGTATCCGTTCCCAAGGGTTCGACCGTGAAATATCTTACCGAAATGATGTTCAATAATGCCGGTATAGATTACATAACGGACGGCATTTATATTTCGGAAATCAACGGACTTGCCGAAAAGGATAACGGACCTAATTCAGGCTGGATGTACCGCCAGAACGGCTTAATCGCGGACGAAGGCTATGCCGCAAGAAAACTTTCCGCGGGCGATGTAATCAAATGGTTCTACACCGACGATTATACCAAGGAAACAGGGTATGAAAGCAATTGGGACGACGTAAACTCGGGCTCATCGGGAAATCGCAAGCCGTCCGTAAAAGACGACAAGAACACCAATAACGATAAGACAACCGATAACAAGCCCGCCGAAACAGTAAATCTTCCGTACGGCGATGTTCGTAATCACTGGGCATACGACGCGGTTAAATACGTGCACGACAAAGGCATTATGAGCGGCGTCGGCGGCAGCGAATTTGCACCCGACCTGAACATGACAAGAGCAATGCTCGTCACCGTGCTTTACCGCCTTGAAAATCCGACGGAAACCCAATACGCCAACATCTTTTCCGATGTGGCAGACGGCACATGGTACGCCGCCGCGGTTGCATGGGCAGCGGCAAACGGCATTGTGAGCGGCGTAAACGACACCGAGTTCGCCCCCAATGCCGACATCACGCGTGAACAGACGGCGGCGGTTATCTACCGTTACGCAAAGTTCAAAAACTATGACACAACCGCAGCGGGCGATGTTTCGCAGTTTGCGGACAAAGACAGCATAAGCGGCTGGGCGCTTGCCGCTATTGAATGGGCAAACGCCGCAGGACTTATCACCGGCACAAGCGATACCGCTTTATCGCCGAAAGACTGCACGACAAGAGCGCAGATTGCCGCAATTCTTATGCGTTTTTGCGAAAATATTACAAAATAAGGGCTGATTGCGAACAGTCGGACAAGTTCCGGCTGCTCGCTTTTGCCGTTTTATAAGGAGATTATTTATGAAAAAATCGGTTTCAATATTTTTATGTATCGCCATGCTTTTCGGCATTTCGCAGCAGGCATTCGCCGAAAACCGCGATGAGGTAAATTCATATGTTCAAAATGTTGCAGACTATATTTATGAAGGCGTACCCAACCCGCAATTCGGCTCAATAGGCGGCGAATGGGCGGTTTTGGGACTTGCGCGCAGCGGCGCGGATATCCCCGCCGGCTACCTCGAAAAATATTATCAAACCGTTGAAAACCGCGTGAAAAGTTCCGAAGGCATACTTTCCGAAAAAAAATATACCGAATATGCGCGGGTTATAATCGCGCTCACCGCCATCGGTCAAAATCCCGAAAATGTCGGCGGATATAATCTTTTGACACCCCTCGGCGATTACGAAAAAACCGTTTGGCAGGGCATCAACGGCTCAATCTGGGCATTGATTGCGCTGGACAGCGGGCATTATGCCATGCCGCAAAACAGCGGCGCAGCCGTCGCGGCAACGCGGGAAATGTACGTAAACCATATT
Source organism: uncultured Clostridia bacterium (assembly GCA_934487205.1). Lineage (GTDB taxonomy): Bacteria > Bacillota > Clostridia > UBA1381 > UBA1381 > UBA1738. The sequence goes on along the minus strand of CAKSRS010000040.1, from coordinate 6,861 downwards.
CTCGAAAATCAGACAGCAAACGGCGGTTGGGCATTCTCCGGTGAGGACGCCGACCCCGATATAACCGCTATGGCTCTGCAGGCGCTTTCAAATTACCGTGAAAACGACAGCGTAAAAGCCGCGGCGGAAAAAGCACTCGAAATCATGTCCGAAAAGCAGAATCCGGACGGCGGATTTTCAAGCTGGGGCACCGAAAACTCCGAAAGCTGCGCGCAAATGATTGTTGCGCTGTGCGAGCTCGGAATCCCCCTCGACGACGCGCGTTTTGTGAAAAACAACCATTCCATGCTTGACAATCTTCTTTCCTATTATATAAACGGCAAAGGTTTTAAGCATACCATGGGCGACACGGAGTCCAACCAAATGGCGACAGAGCAGTGCTTTTACGCACTCGCGGCTGTCAAGCGTGCAAACGAGGGCAAAACCTCCCTCTATGACATGAGCGACGCCGTCGGCATTATCGGCGCCGATTCCGCGGACGGCTTGGCAAACAAAAATCCCGACGTAAAAAAAATGCCGATAACAAACGAGGGCAAAACCTTCGGCGATATCGGCGGCAACAGCTGTCAAACCGAAATTGAAACTCTTGCAAGCCGCGGCATTATAAACGGCAAATCGGAAACAAATTTTGAGCCCGACAGCACTATGACGCGCGCCGAATTTGCGACAATAATCGCAAGAGGTCTCGGACTCCCGACAAAGGACGGCGCGGTTTTCAGCGACGTCAGCTCCGCCGATTGGTTTTATGATTACGTCAACACCGCATATGCGTACGGCATAGTAAAAGGCGTATCGGAAAACGAATTTAACCCGAACGGCACGATAACGCGCGAGGAATCGGCCGCAATGATTACACGCGCCGCGGCACTTTGCGGCATGGACACGGAAATCGACATATCCCACGCGCGCGATATTCTGGCGCAGTTTTCCGATTACGTGAAAGCCGCGGATTGGGCAATCTGTTCCCTTTCATTCTGCTACGGCGAGGGAATACTCCCGAGCGACGTTATGGAAATAAAACCGAAAGAATCGGTTTCGCGGGCGGAAATCGCGTATATGCTTTACAACATGCTGAAACTATCCGCACTGCTTTAGGAGATACAAATGAAAAATCACAAAAACAAAATCATAGCGGGCGCGGTTATCGCCATAATATTGGCGCTTGCCTTTTGGTGCGGCGGGGACGTTCCCGTCCGAAACACACCGGTACAAAACGACGTATCCGTTCAATACGAAAATGGACCGACAGCGGAAGATACAGCCGAAAACAGTATACAAAACAGTACGCCGACTCCGACAGTCACGCCGATACCGCCGGCGGAAAACGAGGTTTCCGCCGACAAACCGCTCGGAACACCCGCAGCCGATAACACACAGTATTCCGAAGAAAACGGCATGGAGATAAACGCCGAAACGGGCAAGGACGAATATCAAACCGAGCCCGTCCCCGTCGGCAAACCCGTCCCTGTTGAGCCGGAAAACACCGTAATATCGGACAAAGAGCTCACTTGCACTCTGTCGGTACGCTGCGATACTATTTTAAACAACACCGGGCGGCTTGACAAGGACAAAGCCGCGCTTGTACCACCGGACGGCGTTATTTTCGCCGAAAAAACCGTCACGTTTTATGAAGGCGAAAGTGTTTTCAATGTACTTGTCCGCGAAATGAAACGCAGTAAAATACACATGGAATTTGAAAACACGCCGCTATATAACAGTGCATACATCGAGGGAATTGCAAATCTTTACGAATTTGACTGCGGCGAACTTTCCGGCTGGATGTACAGAGTCAACGGCTGGTTCCCGAACTATGGCTGCTCCCGCTACCGTCTCCACGACGGTGACAAAATTGAATGGATTTACACCTGCGACTTAGGCGCCGACATCGGCGGCAACTATTCCACAAGAAACGGCAGATGATTTTATGATTGAATTTAAGACATATCACCCGATTGTGAATTTTACGTATTTCGTGTTCGTTATCGGATTTTCGATGTTCTTTATGCACCCGATTTGCCTGTGCATTTCGCTTATCTGCGGATTTACATGCCTTGTGATGCTTAAAGGAAAAAAAGGAATAAAAAGTTTAGCATATATTCTGCCCGTGCTAATCACGGCGGCAATTATGAATCCCGCATTTAATCACTCGGGAGTTACCGTTTTGGGATATCTTCCGAGCGGAAATCCGCTTACGCTTGAATCAATTATGTACGGCCTTGCCGCCGGCGCAATGCTTGCGTCGGTTATATGCTGGTTTTCCTGTTACAGCGAAGTTATGACAAGCGACAAATTTATTTATCTTTTCGGCAAAATAATTCCGTCGCTGTCGCTGATACTCTCCATGACGCTGCGGTTTGTCCCTAAATTTTCCGCACAGCTGAAAACCGTGGCAAACGCGCAAAAATGCATAAGCCGCGACACATCTGACGGGAGCGTCGTCCGCCGTGCCAGGCACGGGCTCACCATTCTGTCCGCCATGGTAACGTGGTCGCTCGAAAATGCGATTGAAACGGCGGACAGCATGAAATCACGCGGATACGGCTTGCCCGGCAGAACCGCTTTTTCAATATTTACATTCGACAAAAGGGACCGCAATGCATTATTATTCATTTTAGTTTCCGGCATATACATAATTATCGGGAGTGTGGCGGGCAGTATATCGTTCAGATATTTCCCGTCCGTAAAAACGGGCGGATTTTCACCATACGGTATAAGCGTATTTTTCGTATATTTTCTTTTGTGCATATGTCCCGTGATAATTGAACTTTGGGAGGTGAGAAAATGGAAAGTTTTAAGATCGAAAATTTGAGTTTTGTCTATCCCGGCAGAGATAATAACGCCCTTGACAACATAAATTTTTGCATAAATCAAGGGGAATTTGTTCTTGTCTGCGGAAAATCTGGGTGCGGAAAAACTACGCTTTTGCGGCTTTTAAAGCCGTCTTTATCCCCCTTCGGGAAATTGAGCGGAAATATTTATTTTAACGGCGCGCCGATTCAAAACTGCTGCGCAAGAGAATCAGCGGCGGAAATCGGATTTGTAATGCAAAATCCCGATAATCAAATCGTAACCGACAAAGTGTGGCACGAGCTCGCCTTTGGCTTGGAAAGTCTCGGCTTAAAAACCGCCGAAATACGGACGCGTGTTGCGGAAATGGCGTCATTTTTCGGTATACAGACATGGTTCTATAAAAATGCCACCGAGCTTTCGGGCGGACAAAAACAGCTTTTAAATCTTGCCTCGGTCATGGTTATGCAGCCGTCGGTTCTTATTCTCGACGAGCCGACAAGCCTGCTTGACCCGATTGCGGCGGGTGAATTTTTGCACACGCTTGAAAAAATCAACCGCGAACTCGGCACAACCGTAATCATCGCGGAGCACCGTTTAGAGCACGCTTTTCCCACAGCGGACAGGGTTCTCGTAATGGACGGCGGCAGAATTATTGCAGATGAACCGCCGAAACGGGTCGGCGCGGTTTTAAAAAATCACGACATGTATCGCGCACTTCCCGCACCAATCAGAGTTCACGGCGCGGTCGAAAACTCCCTTCCCTGTCCGCTGACCGTGCGGGAAGGCAGACTATGGCTTGAAGAATATTCAAAACACCGCGCACCGAATCCCGACATGATTCCCGCAGATGCACTGCGCAATGACAGCGGCGAAACGGTAATCGAAATTAAAAACGCGTGGTTCCGATACGAAAAAAACGCCCCCGATATCATAAAAGGCTTAAACATGAACGTGAAAAAAGGCGAGCTTTTTTGTATTCTCGGCGGGAATGGTGCCGGGAAAACCACGGCGCTGTCACTTATTTCCGGGCTTAACACCCCATACCGCGGCGATGTCCTCATCGGCGGGCAGAGTATATCAAACATTTCCCGCCCGTATAGCGGACTGCTCGGCGTTCTCCCGCAAAATCCGCAGAGTGTGTTTGTCAAAAAAACCGTTTACCTCGACTTGGCGGACATGCTTTCCGAAAGCAAGCTTACCGGCGCGGAAAGGGAGCAAAAACTGCACCGCGCCGCTGCACTTTGCCGCATAGAAAATCTTTTGGACGCCCACCCATACGACTTATCCGGCGGCGAACAGCAGCGGGCGGCATTCGCAAAAATTCTTCTTACCGAACCCGAAATCCTTCTTTTGGACGAACCCACAAAGGGACTGGACGCACATTTTAAAGAAGAATTTGCAAGTATTCTCACCGAATTAAAGGCAAGCGCCGTCACAATTGTTATGGTATCGCATGATATTGAATTTTGTGCGGAATTTGCCGACAGATGCGCGTTATTCTTTGACGGAAACATCACCTCCGCCGCACCGCCGAGAGAATTTTTTAAGGGCAACGGCTTTTACACGACTTCCGCCAATCGCATGGCAAAAAAAATTCTCCCGGACGCAATCACGGCAGACGATATAATTTCGGCATGCGGCGGCACGCCGAAAAAGAGGAAAAATACCGAAATTAAAATATCCAAAAAAAGAAAAACCGAAGAAGAAAAACACGCACCAAAAAAATTACCGCGCGCGCGTATTATTCTCGGCAGCATATTTACACTGCTTTTTGCGCTGACATTACTCCCCGTTCTGACAGGCAACGATATATTCGGCTTTGTAAATACGTATTTGGGGATTTGGCAGATAATCATCATTATTGAACTCGCTGCCGCATGGCTTTGTTTTGTTCCGCAAAAGGATATCGGCTCATATTCGGTTCAGGCACCGAAATCGGACAGAAAGCTTACCAAAAGGACGTTTGTTTCGGTATTTTTAATACTTCTTCTGATACCGCTTACAATATATATCGGCGTTACGCGGTTTGGCGACAGAAGGTATTATTTTATAAGCCTGCTCATAATATTGGAAATAATGCTGCCCTTTTGCATGGTATTTGAGAAACGGAAACCAAAGGCAAGGGAACTTATAGTCATAAGCGTTCTGTGTGCCGTCGCGGTTGCGGGCAGAGCCGCATTTTATATGTTGCCGCAGTTTAAACCGGTCGTTGCAATTGTGATAATAACCGGCGTATGTCTGGGCGGGGAAACGGGATTTTTAACGGGAGCCGTCACGGGATTTGTATCAAACTTTTTCTTCGGGCAGGGACCGTGGACGCCGTGGCAGATGTTCGCGTTCGGCATAATCGGTTTTATCGCGGGAATACTTTTCAGAAAAGGATTCTTACGCAAAACGAAAGCGTCACTGTGTATATTCGGATTTTTGGCAACGCTTGTAATTTACGGCGGTATCATGAATCCCGCGTCAGTTATTATGGCGCAAGAAAAAATCTCACGCGCAATGATTGTGTCGGCGTATATTATGGGACTGCCGTTTGATTTAATCCACGCCGTCTCAACCGCCTTTTTCCTGTGGTTTATTTCCGAACCGATGATAGACAAAATCGAACGGATAAAAATTAAATACGGTTTAATAGAATAATAAAAAACGGGGACATCGATAATTTTACCGATACCCCCGCGGCAGTGTTTACGCAACTTTTTTACTTGTATAACCCTGCGCGGTCATTCACAACCAATATGCGTGCCATGCTTTCCGTAAGGTTTAAATCGTCCTCCGCTGCACCGCTGTATATGCCTCTGTCCAATAATTTTTGCACCGTACCGCGTGCCCAATCGGGCAGCTCGCTTGTGTAATGATACACCCGTTCGCCCAATTTTTCAAGCTCCGATACCCGCTTTTGCAGCTTTTCAAATGCTGCTCGTTCGTCTGCCGTCATTGCGGACACCTCCCATGTTTTAAAAAATTTTATCGGCGTACCGTAAAGCTTTTTCAGCTTTGACGGCGTCTTTCCCCACTGCGCGAGCTGAAAATGCGGTAAATCGGTTAAGCTTTTCCACGCGCCGCCCCATTCCAGCCCGAGTGACTGCCCTATTTTACCGACTTTTTCAAAAAATCCGTCACCGTTTGTATACGCACCCCTTCCATCATTTCGGTAAAAATCAAACGCAATTCCCCACTGGTGCATGCTTGAATAGCTTGAGCCTTTTGCATTCGTTACGATTTTCCCGGGCGTGGTTCTGCCTTTTGCATAAAGTGCGTCCTGCTCAGCGGCGGTTCGCAGACATTCGCCGATTCCGATTTCAATTCCGTTTTCGCCGCAGATTTTCTTCAGATTTACAATTGCCGTTTGCAGTTCGGGGTGCAAATCCTCAATCTTTCTCATTATCATCATCTCTGTTTTTCAGAATTTCTATCGCCTTGACTATTGATGACGGCATAGGTATGCCCATAAGTCCCGCATTTTCCGTTATCGATATAAGCTCATTAACGCAAAACCCGACAATCGTTGCGGTTCTTATGTAGTGCAGACCCAACATTCTGTCGAGCTGACAGCCAATCATGACACAGCACAAAACCGTAATTTTACGGCATAATCCTTTAAAACATGCCCGACTTTCCAGCGCGCCGCTTGCCGATTTATTGCTTACGCCGAACACTGCCGCAAGCAGCAGTCCCATAAAAAAGTCCACTGCCATAAACACCGTCAGCACGGCAATGTCGGCATCCCAGCCGCCCAAAAGCCACGCCGCCGCGCCGCCTGCCGCACCTACAGCGGCACAAAGCACTGTTTTTAATTCTATCATTATTTTTTACCTTCGCGAAATCTCAATCCGTGTCCGGCGATTTCGCTTTTCCTTCCCTTATAGCTTTTCCTACCTCACTTCAAAAGTCAAGTCAATCCCGTTGCTCCATGTGAGCGTGAGCTGACTTCCGTTCTTCGTTACCGTTGCACCTTGCGCGGTATTTGGGTTATTGCCCCAAGGTATCCCGTGACTTTTTCCGTCCGTCAAATCTACTGCAAAATATTGAGCGTCTGTATCGCTTGCGTTACCCGACACAACGTAT
>CAKSRS010000039.1 GCA_934487205.1 uncultured Clostridia bacterium | reverse complement strand
GACATTACGAAAAAGTGGACAGGCAAGCGCAAAGACTGGGGACAAATCCACTCACAGCTTGAAATATTCTTTGCCGACAGATTACCGCAGTAGCATAAAATAGCCGTCAAATCAAGGGTGAAATAAACGCTCTCGCAAGAGAGCACCCTTGACATGCCGGCAATTTTATGCTAAATTACAGCTAAGGGCTGAAAGCCGAAATCCGGCTCTCAGCCCACAAAAACTAATTAGATTATATCCTCATTTTGGAGCCTAATTTGAGGTTTACACAAAATGAGGGATTGACCCGAATAAGCAGAGCAGTTTATGTGTTTTATATTATTCTCGCAGTATCAAGTGTTGTCAAAGTGCTGTCAAACCTTGACTACAAACTCTGAAAATGGCTTAACCAAGCCGTTTTCAGGCTGCGTGGAACTATTCCCACTCAATTGTAGCGGGTGGCTTAGATGTAATATCGTAAACGATACGATTAACATTTTCAACCTCGTTAACAATTCTGTTAGACACTTTTTCAAGAACATCATAGGGAATCCATGCCCAATCGGCGGTCATGAAGTCGGTTGTGGTAACCGCGCGCAATGCGAGTGTATAGTCGTATGTTCTGCCGTCGCCCATTACGCCGACACTTTTCATATCCGTAATAACCGCAAAATATTGATTTATATCCCTTGCAAGTCCCGCATCTGCAATTTCTTCACGGAATATCGCGTCCGCGTCGCGAAGTATCGCGAGCTTATCCTCCGTAATTTCTCCTATTACGCGAACAGCAAGTCCCGGGCCCGGGAACGGCTGTCTCCACACAAACTTTTCCGGCAAGCCGAGTTCGATACCCAGTTGTCTTACTTCATCTTTAAACAAATCCCGCAACGGCTCAATTATCTCTTTAAAATCCACATACTCCGGCAAACCGCCAACATTATGATGGCTCTTTATTGTGGACGCATCACCCGCACCCGATTCAATAACGTCCGGATAAATTGTGCCTTGTACCAAAAAATCAACGGTTCCGATTTTTTTTGCCTCTGCCTCGAATACACGTATAAATTCTTCACCTATAATTTTACGCTTTTTCTCCGGCTCCTTAACGCCCGCAAGTTTGCCTAAAAATCTTTCCTGCGCATTTGCTCTTACAAGGTTAATATCAAACTCATTTCTGAACAGGCTTTCAACCTCATCGCCTTCGTTCTTTCTGAGCAATCCGTTATCCACAAAAACACATGTCAGCTGTTTGCCGACCGCCTTATGAATCATCACTGCCGCAACCGAGCTGTCCACTCCACCCGACAATGCGCAAAGCACCTTTTTATCGCCGATTTTTTCGCGCAGCGCCTCAATAGAACGTTTCGCGAAATCGCTCATAAGCCAGTCACCTTTACATTGGCATACATTATACAAAAAGTTGCGAAGCATCTTTTTACCTTGCGGTGTATGATTTACTTCCGGGTGAAATTGCACGCTGTATAGGCGTTTTTCCTTATTTTCGCATGCGGCAATCGGGCAGGAATCGGTTGTTGCGGTCACTTCAAACCCTTCCGGCAAAGCGGAAATATAATCGGTATGGCTCATCCAACACTGCGTAGTTTTATCAATTCCGTCAAAAATCAAACTATCTTTAACATGAAGTTCACATTTTCCGTATTCGCGCTTATCGGCTTTTTCAACCTTTCCGCCCAAAACATGCGCCATAAGCTGCGAACCGTAACATATACCCAAAACCGGTACGCCCAGTTCAAATATTTCCTTATCTATCAGCGGTGAGTTATCCTCATACACACTGTTCGGCCCGCCGGTAAAAATTATGCCCACGGGATTTTTTTCTCTGACGGCATCTACACCTTTACTGTACGGCATTACCTCGCAGTATACGTTACATTCACGTACACGACGCGCAATCAGCTGATTATACTGTCCGCCGAAATCCAACACCAACACCAATTCATTATTCATTTTACAGTTTTCCTTTCAAAATGTCATAATTAATTATATTTTAACATATTTTTTCAGATTTTTCAATAGTTAACAAACATAAAATAATGTTTTTTCGTTCAGTAAACAGCGCATGAATGATTTTACACAAAAAAATCCAAACAAGCTATATAAAGCCTGCTCTAACGTGGCAGTGCTGAACCATAGAGATATTCCGCGCCCGGGCATTTCTCAAAAGGGTGGTAGCGACTGTGAGCCGTACGTGAGCGCGCTTGCAAGCGAACAGGCGAGCCAAGCGTGCCTTTTTGCGTTTAAGGAAAATGCAGCATGAGCGAACTCTGTTTTTTGCATACAAAAAAAGAGCAAGCGATATAAAGCTTGCTCTGACGTGGTGCCCAAGGCCGGGGTCGAACCGGCACGGGAATTTCTTCCCACGGGATTTTAAGTCCCGGGCGTCTGCCTATTCCGCCACTTGGGCATTGCATTGCAACATTAGTTATTGTACCACAAAATACCGATTATGTCAATAGTTTTTATCAGAATATTTATTCTCAAAGCCTAACGAAAATCGCACCGGAAAAAGTTCCGGTGCGTCATAATTTTTTTACAATCATGCGAATATAAAATCCGCCACATCCTTTCCACATTATTGCAACATTGCCGCTCCGACAATTCCCGCGTCATTTTTAAGCTGTGCGATATGAATTTCCGTTTTAACCTTTTCTCTTAGCGGCATGAGCAGAGCCTCGCCTGCATTTGTTATTCCGCCTGACAATATTATCATATCGGGCTCGAAAATATTTTCAATACTGTTTATTCCGTCCGCGAGACGCCCGGCGTATTCGTCCAATACGGCTTTTGCCGCCGTACAGCCGCAGTTTATCGCCTCAAAGAACACCTTTCCGTTCATTTCCGCTTTATCCTTATATAATTTTCCGAGAACACTGTCCGGACATTCCCGAGCCTTATCCTCAGCCAAATTAACCAATGCCGATGCCGACGCATATTTTTCCAGACAGCCGCGCTGACCGCAGTCGCACTGTTTTCCGCCATGTTCAATAATGATATGCCCTATTTCGCCCGCAGAACCTTTGCCTTCATAAAGCTTGTTTTTTATGATAATTCCGCCGCCGACGCCCGTGCCGAGAGTTATCATAACAATATTTTTCGCCTTACGCCCGACGCCTGTTGTCGATTCGCCCAATGCGGCGCAATTCGCGTCATTTGCAATTCGCACCGACACGCCGATACGTTCTTCCAAAAGCTTGGCAAGAGGTGTGTTTTTAAACGGAATATTAGATGCGGTTACATGTCCTTTCGATATAAGTCCCGGCGTGCCTACGCCTATTCCGTTAATCGAGTAGCTTTGCATAAGCTCTTTGCATTTGTCCGCAATTTTATTAATCAGATTTTCCTCGCTTGATATGTCTGTCGGTATGGATTCCTTATGTATAAGCTCATTTTTATCATTTAAAATTCCGAATTTCAATTCGGTTCCGCCGATATCTACACCGATGCGCTCACTGCTGTACGCCGCCTTGTCACATATTAAAACCGTATCGGAGTGTACTTTCAGCATGGACGCGGGTATGTCTGTCGTGATTTTTCCTTCAAGCAGCTGCTTTACGACTTTGTGTTTTTCCGCACCGCTTGCCAGCAAAATTATTTTCTTAGCCTTCAAAATTGTGCCGATTCCCATCGTAATCGCCTGTTTTGGTACTTCATCAATATTGTCAAAAAATCTGGAATTTGCATTAATGGTGTTCTCGGTCAAATCGGTCAGGTGCGTGTTTGGATTAAGATTTGCGTCCGGCTCGTTAAATCCGATATGCCCGTTCTGCCCTATCCCCAAAATCTGCAAATCTATACCGCCGCTTTGCGCAATCATGCGCTCAAAATTTTTACATTCCTCGTCCGTATCCGCACATGTTCCGTCAAGAATATGCGTATTTTCCGGCTTAATATTTATTTTCGAAAACAAATTCTCCCGCATGAAATAGTGATAGCTCTGCGAATTATCCGCCGTAATCGGATAGTATTCATCAAGGTTGAAGGATTTTGACTCCGAAAAATCAACATCGCCATTTTTGTACATTTCCGCAAGAATATTATACATTCCCACCGGCGTTGAACCCGTCGCCAAACCGAGAATACTCTCCGGCTTTACCGTCAGCTGGCTTGCCACAATTTTCGCCGCCGCTTTTGACATTTCTTCATAGTTTTCACAAATTATAAGTCTCATTTTTATTCCTCCCGCTGAAGTGAATTTTTTACCCTTGATTTATCCGCTGCTATTACGGCACGGTGCGCCGCGAACATGCGCAAATCAATACAATAATTTTTATCTTCCATAGCCGCGGCAAATCCGCGCATTATTCCGCCGTCGCCGCCGCAATGCTTTGTCCCGTCATGCGTGACGCTGACGCGTTCTTCGCTGCCGTCCGCAAACCGCTTAATCACAATAACGCCGTCCTCAAAACAACCGCCGATTTCGCCTTCCGTTCCCATCAGCTTTATCGTCCGTGTATTTTTCAAAGAAAATGCCGAAACGGTAAATACACCGCACGCGCCGCTTGCGAACTCTAACGACGCAACCTGATGGTCGCATACATTATTGTCGCACCGATAAACGCATCTGCCGTACGGATTCGTTTTCAGCGCGTCGATAATACCGCTGTGGCTGTTTTCGCACCCGAACAAATGAACAAAATATGCCGCCTCGCCTTCAGTGTACAGTTTCACTGCATTATATTTACATTTGCCGGCAAAAGCACAGCTGTCGGTACAGCGCTGCGGCACATCGCCGGGCGCATTTTCACGCGTAAAATATCCATCGGAGCCGTATGAATTTACTTTTTTGATGTCGCTGTCCAGAAGATACATCATCATATCAAAATCATGGCACGATTTTGCCACAATCATGGGCGATGAATTTTCTTCCCTGCTCCACGGGCCGCGCACATAGCTGTGTGCATGATGCCAAAATCCTTCATTTTCGTTAAGCTGCATATTCATGACCGTCCCGATTTTGCCGTTATCCAAAAGTTCCTTTATTTTTGAAAAAAAAGGCGTATATCTCAGCACAAAACCCGTCATGAAAACTTTGTCATAACCCTTCAGCGCCGTTTCGATTTCATCAATTTCTTCCGCAATTGGCGAAATTGGTTTTTCAAGCATTATATGATATCCGCACTTAATCGCCAAAAGAGTCGGCTCAAGATGGAGTCTGTCCTGCGTGCATATAAGCACCGCGTCGGCAAGCCGTCCGCGCGCAAAGAGGTCACGGTAATCTGAAAATGCCATGTCCGCGGCAATTTCATTATCACGGCAAAACTCCGCTCTTTTTTTATCGTCCGGTTCTGCAACGCCGACTATCCTCATTATTCCCGTTTTTCGTATGTACGGCGCATAATCGTCTTTGCCGCGTCCGCCCGCACCAATTATGATACAAGTCCTCATTGCGCACTCTCCTTCACATTAAATCTTATCACGCATAAGTCGGTTTGAACATGGTTTTTATTATACAAAAATTGTGTTTTTTTATCTTTTCTCTTGACATGCGCATATTTTCCCGATATTATAAATATGAGGTGATATTTCATGGATAATATATTTTTACGTCCGGCACTCTATGCCGGTTTTCCCGGTTGCATTGAACAGGATTTTTTTATCCTCGGTACAGGGTACAACAATTTTCGGTATATCGAGCCTATTACCGTCGGGCGCGTTCAGAATATGTACACCCTTCATCTTGTTCTGTCCGGCAGCGGAACGCTTAATCTCGACAGCAAAACATACCGCGCAAAAGCGCATGACATGTTTTATATCCCACCCGGAATAACACTGTCATATTATCCCGATAAAAATAATAAATGGCAATACATATGGTTTGAATTTTCCGGCAGCAATTCCGAAATTTACGCAAACCGCATGGGTTTATCGGCTGATACGCCCGTTATTTCATGCAACGACTACAACAATGCCTATTACGGAATTTACAGCATTTTCAAAAAGCTTGAACATGACAAACCCGTCGGATATTATGATGTTCTGTCCTCGTTTTACAAATTGCTTGACATCAATTCCGTCGATACCGAAGAAAAGTCCGACAGTTTTTCCGAGGCAGTTATTTCTTATCTTTTGTGCCACTACCAAACACCCGGTCTGACCGTCGAAAATGTCTGCCGTGATTTCAGAATAAGTCACTCCTACCTATGCAGAATTTTTCGCCGCGAGACAGGCAAATCACTGATACAGCACATTATTGACATACGCCTGAGCGAGGCATGCCGCCTGCTTGTATCGGAAAAACTCAGCATCAAGGAAATTGCGTATTCTGTCGGATTTAATGATGACGTGCATTTTATCAAATCATTTAAAAAACACATGGGTATGACCCCCACGGAGTACAGAAAATCCTACATCAGCTCGGCTGAATAAAATGATTTGCAAATTAATATTGACATTTTATTATATATATTATATACTTTTATTATAAAAACATCAATAATGATTTTGCTTAGTTTTAGCACAATTTTGAGGTAACTGTATGAACGACATTTCATTGTATGAAAAAATACCGGAAGTGGAGCAGAACTTTCCGATAAAAATACTTTCACAAAATTGCATATCACTCGGTCCCCATTGGCATGAGCATATTGAACTTTTGCACATACTGTCGGGGAACGGAACGTTTACATGCGGTTCCAAAACTTTTCGCGCCGAAACAGGTGACACAATCGCCGTAAACAGCAACGAACTGCACAGTTTTACTTCAGATAAGCCCATAACCTATATTTGCGTTATAATTCGTTTTTCATTTTTTAACGATGTGGATTTCGAAAATATTTTGCTACTTTCAAAAATTCCGCCCGATGACATAATCCATCGGCATATATGTACGATGCGCAAGGAATACTGTTCGCGAAATATCGGAGCGGATATGATGGTAAAAGGCGAGGCATATCTTTTGATGACGCATTTGCGCCGCTGCTACACGCAGGCTAAACTTTCAGACTACGAATATAACGTGCGAATGGCAAAACTCAAAAAAATAAATGAAATATTGGATTATATTCACGAGCATTACAACGAAAACATTTCTACGTCGCAGCTTGCGAAAAAATATTTTTTGAGCGAAGGCTACATCTGCCATATGTTCAAAAAAGCGTCCGGTAAAACCATTACCGGATACCTAAACGATTTCCGCATTGACAAAGCGTCCGTACTGCTGAAAAACACCGACGAGAGCATCTCGGAAATTGCCGCAAGAGTCGGGTTTGACGACGTGAATTATTTTGACCGCCTGTTTAAAAAGCGTATGAACATAAATCCGAAAAAATATCGCGGCATAAATACTGCCGCGAATGGATAATTTGAAAATTTTACTTGACATATGAAAAAACATGTGATATAATCTCGTTAATATAATAAAAAGCTGTTACCGGGTAGCAGGTATTTCACACCTTCAGCATATCGTTAGGTCTTTGAAGATATGCTCTGGGTGTTTTATTTTTGGAGGTAATTATGCTTAAAAACCCTTTTTCTTCACTGAAAAAACATGAATGGATTTTATGGATTGTTTCTCTTATAACCGTTACGCTGTCCAACTTAATGACGGGCAATCCCGAACCATTAACATTTTCCGGGACACTTATCGGCGTTACCGCGCTTATTTTTGTTGCGCGCGGCGATGTATGGGGGCAAATTCTGACAGTTATTTTCAGCATACTTTACGGCATTAATTCGCTGACATTTCATTATTACGGCGAATTTATAACGTACGTATTCATGACGCTCCCAAGCGCTGCCGCATCAATAGTGACGTGGCTCCGCCACCCGTATGAAAAAGGCCACAACGAGGTGAAGATTCACAAACTCACACCAATTCAAACCGCGTCTATGATTGGTTTAGCAATCGCCGTTACCGCCGCATTTTATTTTATTTTAAAATATCTGAACACGGCAAATCTTGTAGTAAGCACGGTTTCCATAACAACAAGTTTTTTGGCGTCATATCTGCTTATGTACCGAAATTCATACTATGCACTTGCATATGCCGCTAATGATATCGTACTTATTGTGCTTTGGATTTTAGCGTCAATTGAGAAGTTTTCGTACTTCCCCATGGTGATATGTTTCGTGATGTTTCTTGTAAACGATATTTACGGATTTGTCAGCTGGCAACGCCGCGAGAAAAAGCAGCATTTTAAAATCTATGACGAATATCTATAAATACGGCGCAAGTTCGGCGCGCCATGTTTCAATCAGCGCGTCAATTTTCCATGCCGCATTCGCCGGCGAAGTAGACGGCAGACACACGGCGTGCCGCTTAATTTTCGGGTACGTGAATTTATTATAATATTTTTCCGCGGTGCGCCCGTTTACGAAAATCTGTCGTATTTGCGCTGCGGCAAATATCGGTGACAAGTCGTTCGCCCGCACATTTTTTATGCTGCTGTCGGCACTGCCGACTATATCGCACGACGCGATTACGTCCCAAAGAGCAACTCCGCCGTCAAGGAGTATCTTTCTTTTTTCATCAATCGTCGTCGGCAATTCCGCCGTCAAAACAGCAGAAATAACGCGCCAAAAGCGGTTTTGTTTATGTCCGTAAAAGAACATTTTCTCGCGCGATTTCACTGACGGGAAACTCCCCAGTATTAATATTTTTGAATTGCCGTCATAAAGCGGCGGAAACGGGTGTTCAATCATATCATGCAGTCCTCTTTATTCGTATTTCTGAAACATGCGCACAATCAGCGAACCCGCCGCATTTCCTATTACGCATATCAGAATAAATATAATTACGCGCAAATTTAACACTCCCGCCGCAGCAAAATAAAATATGTACGCCACGCAATCTCAAATCTGCATAATATAAAAATCATTATCGGCATCACCACAAGCAATATCTGCTTACTGCGCTTGTATAGTTCGACTGCAAGATAAATCATCATTCCGCACATAATCGCCTTGATGAAAACGACTGTAAATGACATTGCGAGTTTCTTATCCGCCAACCCCTGCGCCGTGCCGTTTTCCTTCACCAGTACATATGCTGCAAGTCCCATTGCCGCTGCGCCGATAAAATTCTGCACACACATCGCGGCAAACGTCGCGATGTCCGTTTTTTGCTTTACATAACCAAACTTGCCGGTATATAAATTACACACCAAAATTATTACCGCAAGCAAGCCCAGCGAAAACAGCCTCAAGCTGAGCACGCGGCTTTCCGTACTCAGGTAAATCATGCCGCCGATGCCTGTCAGCATACCCGCTAATACACTTTTCTTACAATTCATCTGTACCTTCCTCCGCCATTTTTCTTTTAAACGCATTTGACGGTCTGAACACCGCCGTTTCATATGCATTTGCATACATATCCTCGCCTGTACGCGGATTTTTACATTTATGTCCCGAGCGTGTTCTTTTTTCAAAAGTTCCGAATCCCGTGATATAAACTTTTTCGTTTCTTTTCAGTGCTTCGGCTATATTGTCGCAGAGCACGTTAAGCATTAGTTCTGCTGCAACATATGAAACACCGGTATGCTCCGACAATATGTCGATTATATCCGCTTTATTCATTTTTTTCATTCCACCTAATTTGTTGTATTTTATCTGCTGTTTCAATATACGGATAAATAAAAAGCAACGGCAAAACAATAAAGCTTTGCCGCCGCTTAAACACCGTTTACAAGGATAACGGAAAATCCGTTATTCCTTATCGGCACGGCGATTATGTTTTATTACACCAGCTCAAGAATAGCCATCGGAGCCGCATCGCCGCGACGAGGACCTGTTTGAATTATTCTTGTGTATCCGCCGTTTCTGTCAGCGTACTTAGGAGCGATTTCATTAAAGACTTTTGTTACAACGTCTTCTTTTGTAATAAACTCCAAAGCCTGACGGCGAGTGTGCAATGTGTTTGTCTTACCGAGAGTAATCATCTTTTCAGCCAAACTCTGAGCTTCCTTAGCTCTTGTTAATGTTGTTTCTACTCTTCCCGTTTCCAAAAAGCTTGTTACCAGATTGCGCAAAAGTGCCATTCTCTGGTCGGTAGGAAGATTAAGCTTTCTTGTTCCCATTAACAATTCCTCCTTTTCATTAGGCTCTATTAGTCTTCTTCTTCACTTAATGACAAGCCCAAAGCATGCAGTTTATATTTAACTTCGTCAAGAGATTTTCTTCCCAGATTTCTGACTTTCATCATATCTTCTTCTGACTTATTAGCCAAATCCTCAACAGTATTAATACCTGCGCGCTTTAAGCAGTTGTATGAACGAACCGAAAGGTCTAAATCCTCAATGGACATTTCCAAAACCTTTTCCTTCTTGCTTTCTTCCTTTTCCTTGACAATTTCTGTGTTCTTAGCGTCCTCAGAAAGGTCAACAAACAGGGTCAGCAAGTCATTCATTATTTTAGCGGCCAAGCTAACAGCCTCATCGGGCTTTGTTGTACTGTTGGTAGTAACCTCAACCGTAAGTTTTTCCCTGTCGATGTTACTGCCCACTCTTGTGTTTTCAACAGTATAATTCACCTTTTTCACGGGCGTAAAAATTGAATCAACCGGAATTACGCCAACCGGCAACTGCATCATCTGCTTATTTTTATCGGCGGAGATATAACCGCGTCCCTTTGTGATTGTTATCTCCATATACAGACGTGCGTCCTCATTCAGCGTAGCGATGTGCAAATCCGGATTAAAGATTTCCACATCGGCATCGGCTGTTATATCGGCGGCGGTGATTTCACCCGCGCCTTTCGCTTCAATATAAACCGTCTTTGGTGAATCAGAATGAAGCTTAATTGCAAGCTTTTTGATGTTAAGAATAATTTCGGTAACATCTTCCTTCACACCGGGAATTGTTGAAAATTCGTGCTGTACGCCTTCTATTTTGATAGACGAAGCAGCAGCGCCCGGAAGTGATGACAGCAAAATTCTGCGGAGTGAATTACCGATTGTGGTTGCGTATCCGCGTTCCAGCGGCGTAACCTCGAAAACACCGTAATTTGCAGTTAATTCCTTACATTCTATATTGGGCTTTTCCATTTCTATCATCGTATCGAACCCTCCTTCACATATTCAAAGTAAATTATCCACTTACCGAGGGTAAAAACATTATTACTTAGAATACAACTCGACGATTAAGTGCTCCTCAACCTCGTAATCAATATCGTCACGAGCGGGGTATGCAATAACCTTACCCTGTGAAGTATTCTTATCCATGTCCAACCACTTTGGTACAGCTCTTGAAGCATTAGCCTCTGCTATATCCTTCATTCTCTGTGAAGCTTTGCTCTTTTCGCGAAGGGCGATTGTATCGCCGACTTTTACGATATATGAAGGTATATCTACCTTCTTGCCGTTTACGAGAATGTGACCGTGGTTTACGATTTGTCTTGCCTCTCTTCTTGTATTAGCCAAACCTAATCTGAAGACTACATTGTCAAGTCTTGTTTCAAGGATTGACAAAAGCTCTTCACCCGTAATACCGTGCTTTTTGGTAGCAAGTACATAGTACTTTCTGAACTGCTTTTCCAAAACGCCGTAAATAAACTTAACCTTTTGCTTTTCATTCAGCTGCAAGCCGTATTCAGACTGCTTTTTTCTGCCCTTAGCAGGATTCTTTTTAGAACTCTTATGAATACCCATGCAAGCCGGCTCTATACCCAGTGTTCTGCATCTTTTCAGAACAGGTTGCATATTTCTAGCCATGTTAATTTCCTCCTTTTACTATTATTACAATGATAAATCAAACTCTTCTTCTCTTAGGCGGTCTGCAGCCGTTGTGAGGAATCGGAGTTACGTCCTTAATCATTGTAACCTCAAGACCTGCAGCCTGAAGTGCACGGATAGCCGCTTCACGGCCTGCACCCGGACCCTTTACATAAACCTCAACGGTTTTAAGTCCATGTTCCATTGCAGCTTTTGCCGCTGTTTCTGCCGCTGTCTGAGCAGCGAACGGAGTACTCTTTTTTGAGCCACGGAAGCCTAAGCCGCCGGCACTTGCCCATGAAAGAGCATTTCCGTTTACATCTGTAATAGTAACGATTGTGTTATTGAAAGATGAGCGGATATGAGCTGCGCCCTTTTCAATATTTTTCTTAACACGCTTTGTACGTGTATTTCTTTTAGCCACTTTTGCCATTGCTTAGTACCTCCTTTACTTCTTTTTGTTCGCCATTGTTCTGGCAGGACCTTTTCTTGTTCTTGCGTTGTTCTTAGTGTTCTGACCACGTACCGGGAGACCCTTTCTGTGTCTTACACCTCTGTAACAACCGATTTCCATAAGTCTCTTGATGTCCAGCGAAATCTGAGTTTTGAGTTCACCCTCAACCGTGTATTCGCTGATAGCTTCTCTGAGCTTTGCTACATCTTCCTCTGTCAAATCCTTAACTCTTGTGTCAGGATTTACGCCTGTTTGTTTTAACAGTTTTTGTGATGTTTTAAGACCGATACCGTAGATATAAGTCAAACCGATTTCAACTCTTTTTTCTCTTGGTAAGTCAACACCTGCTATTCTAGCCATTATTACACCTCCATAGTATAAATCTCACAATTTTTATATTACAGACACCGGGGCAGCACACATGTGCCTGCCGCGCACCCGATATCGATAACAAACATTTCTGCGGCGGTTTGCCGCGCATTGTGATAACCAAACATATACATTTTGATTTCATTTAAAAGCATGGATAATAACCGCAAGCGGTTAAAAATGGATTTTAAAATTGAAATCAGCCTTGTTTCTGTTTATGTTTCGGGTTTTCACAAATAACCATTATTTTGCCTTTTCTTTTTATAACCTTACATTTTTCGCAAATAGGTTTAACTGATGGACGTACTTTCATTTACGTTACCTCCTTATTTAGATCTCCACGTAATTCTGCCTCTGGTCAAATCATAAGGGGACATCTCGATTGTTACCTTATCCCCCGGGAGAATTTTAATGAAGTTCATTCTCAATTTGCCTGAAATGTGAGCAAGAATCTGATGTCCGTTTTCAAGCTCAACCTTAAACATAGCATTGGGCAGGGTTTCAACAACCGTACCCTCTAATTCCAAAACATCTTCCTTTGCCAAGCTACTACCTCCCTACAAATTCGGTTTTATTTTTCAAGACCTTCCGCACCGCAGAATCGGAAATATTTTCAAAATCCAATTCCAAAACCGTATTGGTTTTATTCAAGTGCTTTATATTCTTTTTTTTCGGTTTGGAAACACTCCTCGTTTCGCCGTTTGCTATAAACGCATAATTTTTTTCCGCCGAAAGGACAAGGAAAAGTCCGCCTTTATCCCGTCCGGCGCGCGAATACACCAAACTTCCTTTGCAAATATCCATTTTTCGCACCTCTACAGTGTTAAAATTTCACATTCGCCTTTTGTAATAAGGATAGTGTTTTCATAATGTGCCGACAAACTTCCGTCCTCTGTTTCAACAGTCCAGTCATCGTCAAGCACAACCACACCCCAATCACCTGCATTAACCATAGGCTCAACCGCAATCGTCATGCCCTGAGCAAGCTTTAAACCTTTGCCCTTGTGTCCGTAATTCGGAACATTCGGATCCTCATGCATATTCTTGCCTATGCCGTGACCAACAAGGTCGCGCACAACCGAATAACCGTGATCTTCAACATATTCCTGAATTGCGGCGGACAAATCGCCGAGCTTTGCACCGTGCGTTGCATGTTTAATTCCTTCAAAGAAACTCTGTTTTGTAACATCAATCAGCCTTTGTGCCTCGTCGGAAATTTTACCGACCGGGAAAGTCCTTGCCGCATCGCCATGGTATCCGTCCTTGCAGACGCCCATGTCAATGCTTATGATGTCACCTTCTTTTAAAATTACATCTTTTGAAGGAATACCGTGAACTACCCAGCTGTTCGGCGATGCACAAATGCTCGCCGGAAAGCCGTTGTAGTGTAAAAACGAAGGGGTTGCACCATGTTTTTTGATAAAGTCATAAGCAATCTTATCAAGTTCCAGAGTTGAAATCCCCGGACGGATATGCTGCTCAATCAATTTCAAAGCGTCGCCTGTTAATTTTCCTGCTACACGCATTTTTTCAATTTCAGACTTTGATTTTATAGTAATCATCTGCTAATCATATCTCCTACTTTACCAAACCAAGCGCCTTAAGTGCAGCCTCGTTAGTTCGTTCAACCGAATGAGAGCTGTCAACGCTGATTACCTTACCGCGTGACTCGTAGTATGCCTTAATTGGCTCTGTTTGTTCATGATAAACCGCAAGTCGATTTTTTATCGTTTCTTCATTATCGTCCGGACGCTGAATAACTTCACCGCCGCAGACGCATTTTCCGTCTTCGGGAACAGGCTTGTTAACAACATGATAAGGTGTACCGCACGCCCTGCACTCTCTTCTGCCCGCCAGACGTTTTATAATAACGTCGTCCGAAACTTCGAGAGACAAAACCTTGTCAATCTCAATTCCGGCAGCTTCGAGAGCTTCAGCCTGTGCAATTGTCCGCGGAAAACCGTCAAGAATAAATCCCTTCTTGCAGTCATCCTGCGACAATCTTTCCTTAACAATTCCTACAACAACCTCGTCCGGTACAAGCTTACCTTCGTCAATATACTGTTTCGCCAGTTTGCCGAGCGCCGTACCGTCCCTCATGGCAGCCCTCAACATTACGCCGGTTGAAATCGTTTCAACGCCGAGCTGTTTAGTCAAAACTTCTGCTTGTGTTCCTTTTCCCGCACCAGGTGGTCCAAGTAGTATAAGCTTCATATTTTTGCCGCCTTTCCGTTATTACTCCAAAAATCCCTTGTAGTTTCTCATTACCATCTGTGATTCTATTTGTCTTACAGACTCAAGTGCAACACCCTCCATAATCAGAAGTGATGTACCGCCTATCTGCATTCCCGAAATATTAAACACAGCGCCGACAACAACCGGCAAAACTGCTATAATACCAAGGAATATTGCGCCCGTCAGATTAAGTCTTGACGCAACCTTTGAAATATAATCACTTGTCGGTTTACCCGGTCTGTAACCCGGGATATAACCGCCGGACTTCTTCATATTATTCGCCATTTCAATCGGATTGAATTGAATTGCCGAATAGAAATATGTGAAGAAGATTATAAGCAGGAAGTACAGTACCGAATAAACTGCGTCAGTCCAGCCGGGGCCGTATCCTGCGGACAGACAGCCTAATACTCTGTACCAGATACCTGTCTGCGGCAGACTGTTGCCTGTTGCAAGTCTTACAATTGTAGCCGGGAAAGCCATAATGCTCGACGCAAAGATGATTGGCATAACGCCGCCCATAACAACCTTTACGGGAATGTTTGTGCTCTGACCGCCGTACATTTTTCTTCCTACAACTCTTTTTGCATACTGAACAGGTATTCTGCGTTCCGCCGAATCGAACAATACAACAAGTACGATTGCGGCAATTGCTATTATCAGGATTGCAATGGCGAGAGAAACATTCATCAAACTTCTTACGCCGTGTGCAAGATAGCTTCTATAGATAGAAACCGCTGCCGTAGGTATTCTCGAAACGATACCTGCGAAGATGATAAGCGATACACCGTTTCCGATGCCCTTTTCGGTAATCAGTTCACCCAGCCATACGATAAATGCCGTACCGGCTGTGAATGTGAGTGTAATTACGAAAAATGTAAGAACGCCTTCATTGCGGATTGCTTCAATATTGTTTGTAACACCGATGTTGTGCAGCGTTACATACAGACCTGCGCCTTGAATAAACGCAAGCGCGATACCGAGGTATCTTGTAATTTTGTTCAGTTTCTTTCTGCCCTCAAGACCTTCTTTTGAAAGTCTTTCAAGAGAAGGAATGGCAACAGCCAAAAGCTGAACGATAATCGACGCGTTGATGTAAGGCGAAACACCCATTGCCATGACGGTCGCGTTCGAGAACGCACCACCGGTAAATACATCAAACAGCGAGAACAAATCCGTGCCGCCGCTCAAAAAAGCCTGCATCGCTTCCTTTGAAAGGAACGGAACCGGAATGTGGGCACCAAATCTGAATACAACCATCATCAGAATGGTGAACCACAATCTTTTTCTGAGGTCAGGAATTTTAAAAGCATTTCTAATTGTATTAAACATATTAGATCACCTCTGCCTTTCCACCGGCCTTTTCAATCTTTTCCTTTGCAGACGCGGTGAAACCTGCTACCTTAACATCAAGCTTTTTGGTGAGTTCGCCTCTGCCCAAAATCTTAACTCCGTCAAGTTTCTTGGAAATAATTCCTGCTTCCTTCAAAGCATCAGCTGTTACTTCCGTACCGTTTTCAAACTTTTCCAAAACTTCAACGTTAACAGTAACATACTTTTTAGCAAATATATTCTTAAAACCTCTCTTAGGAAGTCTTCTGTAAAGCGGCATCTGACCGCCTTCAAAACCCGGTCTTACTCCGCCGCCCGAGCGTGCGTTCTGACCTTTATGACCTTTACCTGAGGTTTTACCTGTACCCGAACCGATACCTCTGCCTATTCTCTTAGTTGCAAACTTTGAACCTTCTGTGGGTTGTAGTTCGTCCAATCTCATTTGCTACACCTCCTTTTAGTTTAGTTTATCTTAGTTTTCTTCAACCTTTACGAGATGCGAAACCTTATTAATCATACCTCTGATTTGAGGTGTATCCTGGTGTTCTTTAACATCTCTGATTTTTTTCAGTCCCAAAGCGGCAACCGTAGCAATCTGGTCTTTTTTGCAGCCGATTGTGCTTTTAACCAATGTAACCTTTAACATTATGCGCTACCTCCTTAACCTACGATTTGGTCAACGTCCTTACCGCGAAGCTTAGCAACAGACTCAGCTTCCTTAAGGTTTGCAAGACCTGCAATTGTAGCCTTTACAACGTTCTTTTTGTTGTTTGAACGTAGGCACTTTGTTCTGATATCTTTGATACCCGCAAGCTCAACAACAGCTCTGACAGCTCCGCCTGCGATAACACCGGTACCTTCTTTTGCAGGCTTTAACAATACTCTGCCCGCGCCGAATTCGCCGATAGTTTCATGTGTAATTGTTGTATTCTGCAAAGGAACAGTTACCATGTTCTTCTTAGCGTCTTCAATACCCTTTCTGATTGCATCGGGGATTTCAGTTGCTTTACCTGTTCCGCAGCCAACATGACCGTTTCCGTCACCGACAACCATAAGTGCGGAGAAACGCATTGTTCTGCCACCCTTAACTGTTTTAGCAACACGATTTATCTCAACCAGCTTTTCCTGCAAGTCAAGAGTTTTTGCATCTATTCTTTCAGCCACAAGTTTTTCCTCCTTTAATTAGAATTCCAAGCCGCCTTCTCTTGCACCTTCCGCAAGAGCAGCAACTCTACCGTGATAGATATATCCGCCTCTGTCAAATACGACTGCTTTTATACCCTTATCCAAAGCCTTTTTCGCAATTGCGTTACCGACAGCTTTTGCGCCTTCGATATTTCCGCCCTTGCCCGTAAAGTCTTTGTCCATGCTTGAAGCACTAACCAAAGTGATACCTTTTGTGTCATCAATAATCTGTGCATAAATATGATTTAAGCTTCTGAAAACGTTCAGACGAGGTCTCTCCGCACTGCCGGAGATGTTCTTTCTGACTCTTCTGTGACGCTTAAGTCTTGCATCATTACTATTTTTCTTGTTTATCATTTAAGAACACTCCTTTCTATTATTTCTTCTTAGCTCCCGCTTTACCTTCCTTGCGTATGATAACCTCATCAATATACTTAATACCCTTGCCCTTGTACGGTTCAGGCTGTCTGTATTCTCTGATTTTAGCAGCGGTTGCACCTACATTTTCTTTGTTCGCGCCCTTAACAAGAATTTTGTTGGGAGCGGGAACTTCCAAAGTGATGCCTTCCATTGCCTCATACTCAACGGGGTGCGAGTAGCCAAGGCTCAGTACGAGCTTTTTACCCTGCATCTGTGCACGATAACCTACACCATTGATTTCAAGTTCCTTTGTAAAACCTTCGGTTACACCTACAACCATGTTGTTTACAAGAGTTCTTGTCAAGCCGTGCAGCGACTTGTGCATTTTATCCTCTGACGGACGCTCAACGATAATTTCGTTTGCTTCCATTTTGATAATCATATCGGGATGAAGTTTTCTTGACAGAGTGCCGTTAGGACCCTTGACAGTAACTTCATTTTCATTGCCCATTGTAACGGTTACGCCTGACGGAACCGGGATAGGCATTTTTCCT
The DNA here is from genome assembly GCA_934487205.1 of uncultured Clostridia bacterium. Taxonomy (GTDB): domain Bacteria; phylum Bacillota; class Clostridia; order UBA1381; family UBA1381; genus UBA1738. Next base: position 7,267 of record CAKSRS010000039.1, on the reverse strand, counting down.
ATTCTTGACATAAGTCTTTATCCTCCTTAAAAATTTTGCATAGCCTGTGCTTTCAGGAAATAACACAAGCCGAAGTTATATTACCAAACAAAAGCAAGAACTTCGCCGCCAATGTGCTGTTTGCGAGCCTCTTTGTCTGTCATAATACCCTTTGAAGTTGAGATTATTGCAATTCCCAAGCCCTTCAAAACTCTCGGCAGTTCTTCAGCCGGCGCGTACATTCTAAGACCCGGCTTAGAAACTCTTTTGATGCCGCTGATAACCTTTTCCTTGCCGCTGTATTTCAGAGTTACTCTGATTACGCCCTGCTTGCCGTCTTCGATGATTTGATAGCTCTTGATGTAGCCTTCATCGTTCAGGATTTTAGCAATAGCTTTTTTCATATTTGACGCAGGAATGTCAACCGTCTCATGCTTTGCTGTGTTTGCATTTCTGATACGTGTAAGCATATCTGCGATTGGATCAGTTATTTGCATTATATTTACCTCCTTCCGAAATATATCGGGAATCGATTGTTTTACCTAATAATCGAGGCATTTGCCTCAATTTTACCAACTTGCTTTCTTAACGCCCGGAATCTGACCTTTGTAAGCCAGTTCTCTGAAGCAGATACGGCAAATACCGAATTTTCTCAAATAAGCATGAGGTCTGCCGCAGATTTTGCATCTTGAATAAGCTTGAGTTGAATGTTTAGGCTTTCTCTGTTGTTTAACAACCATAGATCTTTTTGCCATTATTCTTTTCCTCCTTATCAGCTGCGAACAAACGGAGCTCCCATCAAGCTCAAAAGCTCGCGAGCCTCCTCATCGGTGTTTGCAGTTGTTACCACGATAATATCCATACCTCTGATTTTATCAATTTTATCATACTCAATTTCCGGGAAAATCAGCTGTTCTTTGATACCTAAGGCATAGTTGCCTCTGCCGTCAAATGAGTTAGGATTAATTCCCTTAAAGTCACGTACGCGAGGTAGAGCTATTGAAAAGAGTCTGTCCAAAAATTCGTACATCTTTTCAGCTCTCAAAGTTACTTTGCAGCCTATGTTCATGCCTTCTCTCAGCTTGAAGTTAGCTACTGACTTTCTCGCCTTCGTTACGATAGGTTTCTGACCTGTAATCAAAGCAAGGTCGTTCATAGCCGCATCAATAACCTTCGGGTTATCCTTTGCGTCTGACATACCGATGTTTACAACAATTTTTTCAAGTTTCGGAATCTGCATTACGCTTTTATAGCCGAACTTTGTCATAAGTGCCGGAGCAACTTCATTTTTATATTTTTCTTGCATTCTCGACATTGTTCTTTTTGCCTCCTTCCGTATTAATCGTTAAATGTTTCGTTACACTTTTTGCAGTATCTTACTTTTGAACCGTCTTCCAAAATTTTAACGCCGGTTCTTGCAGCCTTACCGCACTTTGAGCACACTCTCAAAACGTTTGACGCGTCGATAGCGGCTTCTCTGTGGATAATTCCGCTTTCTTCGCCCTGCATTCTTGCTTTCTGATGTTTTTTGGCAATTGCAACGCCTTCAACAACAACTCTGCCCGTTTCCGGATAAGCTGTTAAGATTTTGCCTTCCTTGCCCTTGTCTTTTCCGGAGATAACTTTTACGATATCACCGCGTTTTACATGCATTTTTTTCATCGTACCTTACCTCCTATTACAGAACTTCGGGAGCCAATGACAAAATTTTCATATAATCCTTATCACGGAGCTCTCTTGCTACCGGCCCGAAAATACGTGTACCTCTCGGATTTTTATCGTCCTTTACGATTACCGCTGCATTCTCGTCAAATCTGATATATGAACCGTCACTGCGTCTTGACTCTTTAACCGTTCTTACTACGACAGCTTTAACAACGTCACCTTTTTTAACAACGCCGCCCGGTGTTGCCTTCTTAACAGAACAGATGATTTCATCGCCTACTGCCGCGTATCTTTTCTTAGAACCGCCCATAACACGAATACACATAACTTCCTTAGCGCCTGTGTTATCAGCAACCTTTAAGCGTGTCTGCTGTTGTATCATGTTCTTTCCTCCTTTCGGCAAAAAGATTATTTTGCCTTCTCAACAATTTCAACCAATCTCCATCTCTTATCCTTTGACAGAGGTCTTGTTTCCATAACTTTAACCTTATCGCCGATGCCGCATGCATTTTCCTCATCATGAGCCTTCAGCTTGTAAGTTCTTTTTACAACCTTGCCGTAAAGCGGGTGCTTTACACTTTCTTCTATTGCAACGACAATGGTTTTTTCCATCTTATCGCTGACAACTTTACCGATTTTTGTTTTACGGTTATTTCTTTCCACGAAGTAGTCCTCCCTTCATACAATTTGACTGTATTGACCGTCCATTATATTGCAGAATCCTCTAATTCTCTTTCATGAATGATGGTCTTTATACGAGCGATTGTCTTTTTAACCTCAGTAATCTTTTTGGGGTTATCAAGTTGGTTAATCGCATGTTGAAATCTTAAGTTAAACAACTCTTGCTTGCTGTCTGCAAGTTTTGACTGCAATTCTTCTGCAGAGAGTTCTCTCAGCTCAGTTACTTTCATTCTTATTCACCATCCTTCGCTTCACGTTTTACGAATTTACACTTAACCGGAAGCTTGTGCATAGCAAGACGGAGAGCTTCTTTTGCGACTTCTTCCGAAACGCCGCCGATTTCAAACATAACTCTGCCCGGCTTTACAACAGCTACCCAGTATTCGGGAGAACCCTTACCTGAACCCATTCGAGTTTCGGCAGGTTTCTGTGTGATTGGCTTATCAGGGAAAATCTTAATCCAAACCTGACCGCCACGCTTTGTATATCTTGTCATAGCAATACGGGCTGCTTCAATCTGTCTTGAAGTAATCCATGCGGGTTCGAGCGCCTGCAAGCCGTATTCACCGTTTGATACAACGTTGCCGCGTGTTGCCTTACCCTTCATTCTTCCGCGCATTACTTTTCTGTACTTAACTCTTTTAGGTAATAACATTATTTATTGCCTCCCTTCGCTTTGCGATCGGGTCTGGGTCTTCTTGGCTGTCTTTCTTCTCTTTTTGATGAAGATTCAGCAAGAACTTCGCCCTTATAAATCCAAACCTTTACGCCGAGGATACCATAAGTTGTTGCAGCTTCTGCAAAACCGTAGTCGATATCGGCTCTCAATGTCTGCAGCGGAATAGTTCCTTCATGATACTGCTCTGTTCTTGCGATTTCAGCGCCGCCTACACGACCCGAAACAGCAGTTTTGATACCCTTAATTCCGCATCTCATAGCTCTGCCCATAACCTGCTTCATAGCACGTCTGAACGAAATTCTCTTTTCAAGCTGAGCCGCGATGTTTTCAGCAACAAGCTGTGCGTTAGTATCCGGATTTTTAACTTCCATGATATTAACGTTAACATTTCTTCCTGTCAGCTTTTCAAGCTGAGCCTTAAGTTTGTCGATTTCAGCGCCGCCCTTTCCGATAACGATACCGGGCTTTGCAACATACAAAGTAACATAAACCTTGTTCTGCTTTCTTTCAACAACAATTTTTGAAACTCCTGCATCAAAGCAAGCCTTTTTGACAAACTTTCTGATATTGTAATCTTCAACCAACTGGTCTCCGAATTCCTTTTTACCTGCAAACCACTTAGAGTCCCAATCTTTGATAACACCGACTCTAAGACCGTGCGGATTAACTTTTTGTCCCATAGGATTAACCTCCTTTTTCGATTATTCTTTTTCTTTTAATACCAAAGTGATATGGCTGGTTCTCTTTAAAATCTTGAACGCTCTGCCCTGAGCTCTGGGCTGAATTCTCTTAAGAGTCGGGCCCTGAGTCGCATAACACTCTGCTACATAAAGCTTAGACGCGTCCATACCGAAGTTATTTGTCGCGTTAGCCATAGCTGATTTCAATAATTTTTCAAGATGCTCGCTTGCAGCCTTGGGAGTATTTTTGATAATACCCATTGCATAATTTGCGTCCTTACCTCTGATAAGGTCGAGAACTATTTTCACCTTTCTCGGTGATATACGAGCGTATTTTACACTTGCACGTGCTTCCATAAATGGAATCCTCCTTTCAAGTTTTAAGATTTATATTTTTAAATATAAGTTCGTAAAACATATCCAAAATACCGGTTCTGCACGAGGAGTTCGTACAGAAAATCCGAAAAATCAAACTGTTTTATCTTGCTGCCGATGTCTTGGCTCCGACATGACCCTTAAATGTTCTTGTAGGAGCAAATTCACCAAGTCTGTGACCTACCATATCTTCGCTGATGAATACCGGAACATGCTTTCTGCCGTCATGAACAGCGATTGTATGTCCAACCATTTCCGGGAAGATTGTAGAAGCTCTTGACCAGGTTTTTATAACCTTTTTTTCGTTAGCGGCGTTCATGGCGTCGATGCGTTTCATCAAACGTTCTTCAACGAAAGGTCCTTTTTTAAGTGATCTACCCATTATGAATTCCTCCTTTATTATTTAGTGTTTCTTCTCTTTACGATAAACTTATCGGTTTTGTTTCTGTGCTTTCTTGTCTTAAGACCGAGAGCAGGTTTACCCCAAGGAGTAACAGGAGCAGGACGACCGATAGGAGATTTACCTTCACCACCGCCGTGCGGGTGATCGTTCGGGTTCATTACAACACCGCGGACTGTAGGTCTCCAGCCCATATGACGTTTTCTGCCGGCTTTACCGATAGAAATATTTTCATGTTGCTGATTTCCTATAATACCTATTGATGCTTTACATTCAAGGCGAACCATTCTAACTTCACCCGAAGGAAGTCTTACCTGAGCGTACTTGCCTTCCTTAGCCATAAGCTGAGCCGATGTTCCTGCCGAGCGAACAAGCTGTGCGCCCTTTCCGGGATAAAGCTCAATATTGTGGATAAGTGTACCGACAGGGATATCCTTTAAGAATAATGCGTTACCCGGCTTAATATCTGCGCCTTCGCCCGAAACAACAACGTCGCCGTCTGTCAGACCCTGCGGTGCAATGATATATGCCTTTGTACCGTCTTCATACTGAATAAGCGCGATATTTGCAGAACGGTTCGGATCGTATTCGATACCGATAACAGTTGCATTCATACCGTCCTTCTGTCTTTTGAAGTCGATAATTCTGTATTTCTTCTTATTACCGCCGCCTCTGTGACGAACAGTAATTCTGCCATATGAATTTCTGCCTGCGTTCTTTTTCTTAGAAGCCAATAATGAACGTTCCGGCTCAAACTTTGTGATTTCAGCAAAATCGGAAACCGTCATATGTCTTCTTGCAGGAGAGGTAGGCTTATAATTTCTGATAGCCATTTTACTTTCCTCCTATTTTAATAATTACATATCAAAGAACTCAATTGTCTTTGAACCCTTTGCAAGGGTAACGATAGCCTTTTTATAAGAAGCTCGTCTGCCTTCATAGCGGCCCATTCTTTTAAGTTTGCCTGTAACATTCATGGTGTTTACATCTGCAACCTTAACGCCGAAAACTTCTTCAACGGCCTTTTTAATCTCTATTTTATTAGCGCTCGGAGCAACTTCAAAGGAATACTTTTTGATTTCGTTTCCTTCTTTATCAAATGTAACCTCCATGCTGCGCTCAGAGATGATTGGCTTTCTGATGATATCGTGTGCGAATTTCATTATGCAAGCACCTCCTCAATTTTAGCGACAGCTTCCTTGGAGATGATGAACTTGTCATGCTTTAAAACCTCATAGGTATTAAGAACATCTACATAAGTAGGTGTAACACCCTTGATGTTTCTTGCTGACTTGTAAACCTTCTCATCACATTCAGCTGTTACGATTAATGCTTTGCCGGCAATTTCCATACCCTTAAGCATTTTTGCGATAGCTGCGGTCTTGATTTCTTCCATCTTCAAGCCCTCAACCACATAAATTTCATAAGCTTCATATTTAGCAGCCAAAGCAGACTTAAGTGCAATCTTCTTCAGCTTTTTATTGATGTTGTATCTGTAATCACGGGGTTTGGGTCCGAGTGCAACACCTCCGCCTGTCCATTGCGGAGCGCGGATTGAACCTTGTCTTGCACGGCCTGTGCCCTTCTGTCTCCAAGGCTTGATACCACCGCCGCGGACTTCCGTACGGGTTTTGGTGCTCTGTGTGCCTTGTCTTTGGTTTGCAAGATAGTTGGTAACAACCGTATGCAATACCGATTTATTCACTTCAGCGCAGAAGATGCTATCGGAAACTTCCATAGAACCTGTCTTAACGCCTTCCATGTTATATACAGCAACTGTTGCCATATTTTATTCCTCCTTTCCGATCCCTCTTACGCTTTAACGCTGTTTCTTATTGTAACGAGACCGCCCTTATTGCCGGGAATAGCTCCCTTAACAAGAATAAGATTATTTTCTGTATCAACCTTAACGATTTCAAGGTTCTGAACGGTAACTTTTACAACGCCCATATGTCCCGGAAGTTTCTTACCCTTCATAACACGACCGGGATTTGAACATGCGCCCATTGAACCTGAGCCTCTGTGATAACCCGAACCGTGGGCCATAGGACCTCTGTGCAGTCCCCATCTCTTCATCGGGCCTGCAAAACCTTTACCCTTTGAAATACCGGAAACGTCAATCTTTTCGCCGGCTTCAAAAGTCTCAGCCTTAATTTCATCACCGATGTTAAGAGCTGATGTGTCCTCGAGTCTGAACTCCCTCAAATACTTCTTAGCTGCAACATTTGCCTTAGCAAAGATGCCCTTCTGCGGTTTGTTGAGCGATTTTTCTTTTACGTCGCCGAAACCTACAACAACAGAATTGTAACCGTCAGTTTCAACCGTTTTTGACTGAACAACTACACACGGTCCGGCATTAATAACGGTAACCGGGATTACTTTTCCGTCTTCAGCAAAAATCTGAGTCATACCCAGCTTTGTGCCCAAAATTGCTTTTTTCATATAATTCATCCTTTCTTTCAGTTATTGGTTCCCGCAAAAAGCAAGACGGGAACTTGACCTGCATCATAGCCTGAGCTACTGCATTTTCAGGTCTTGATTTACTTTTGGATAACGTCAAATTCAACGCCGGCCGGTAAATCAATTTTGAATAGTGCTTCCATGGTTTTTGCACCCGGAACAACTATGTCAATCAATCTTTTGTGAGTTCTTCTTTCGAACTGCTCACGAGAATCCTTATACTTATGAACCGCTCTTAAGATTGTGATAACTTCCTTATCTGTCGGAAGCGGAATAGGTCCCGAAACCTTCGCGCCTGTTCTCTTTGCAATCTCAACTATCTTCTCAGCGGACTGATCCAGGATAGCG
>CAKSRS010000038.1 GCA_934487205.1 uncultured Clostridia bacterium | reverse complement strand
TGCGTAAATTAACGAAATACTGCGATTCATTTCGTTTTTTGGAGCTTTTTTGTGTCTATTTTTACTGGGATGGCACAGGGTGTCCGAATACGAACACTTCTCCGCATCCGACACATGCAACATTTATTTCAGAATACTATCTTTATGTTTGTCTGCTTAATCCGTTATTTTTCAAGCTCGGACAATATATGATTTCTCAGCTTAACATAATCGCTGTAATCAGTCGAAAATAGTTCTGCTGCACCTTTTTTTGATGAATAGATGTTAAAGTCTTCTGCACTGTCGGTTTTTATTACACATTTACAAAGCTCCTTCATCTTATTTTCACCAAACCTTTTTGAATATTCTTCGAGCAATTCATAATCCTCCACCGCACGTTTCAAGTATTTCCATCTAAGGGATTTCAGCGGTTTTGCATTATTTCCCGGATAAACAAAATTGCTGTCTCCCGCTTTCCACAGCGGATATTTAAATGATAATCTTTCCCGCGGTTTTTGCGGCCATGCCGTGTAACTCCATCTCAAAATGCCGTCAAAGTTAAGATATCGGCTCATAATGCCTATAATTCTGCATTCTGCTGCGGAAGAAGATACAAAAGTATTCGGTATTTCAGGCTGACAACAGACATATGACAATAATTTCCCGCCTGTGCGTTTTTTCCATTCCGTCAGCATTTTATGCTTTTCGCATGCATAACAAAACGCCGGCACAATATCTGTAATACTATCGCCGAATTTTTCCGCAAACTCGAAATGATTAATTGCCGCCTTAAGTTTAAACTCCGGTGCAAGTCTTTTCAGCTCTGCTATGGTTTTTGCATAGCGTTCCGTATCCTCCGGCTCATCGGCAATTATCCGGACAATATCCGTATATCCGTTTTCATTAAAAAACGCTCTGAGATGCAGAATATAGTCCTCAATCTGCCCCGTTTCCGTGAAGTAACAATATTCACCCGTCTCAGCATCATAATACCTAATTCTTATATCATCGGGATATCCTTTAATGCCGAGCATGAAACCGTTTTCATAATCTGTCCATATACCGATTAGTCCGAATACCTCTATTTCTCTGTCAATACCATATTTAAAGCACAGTTCAATATATTTCTTCAGTATACTGAAGTCATAGGTATATTTCGCTTTTTCTTTCTTTACCTTTACCATGCTGTATTCATAAAAGTCGGATTTGTACAGCGGTATCTTGTACGCCCTCTGACCGCTCCACGGAATTTCGCTGACTATGGCGGTAATAGATTTTTGTCCCAGTTCCGCAAGCGTTTTTATGTATTCTTCAATAATCTTAAAGTGTTCTCCGCTCCAAAGCTTTACCTCATGTTTTCTTGCAATATTTGAATTATGCTGCCATAAATCAAGATGTAAACGGTAATCGACAGGGTCTTTCATTACATAGTTATATATGTGCAGCTTTACCTGCTTTTCAATACACAGGCGCTCACTTTCAAACATTTCATGACTGTAAATCCGGACACAGCCCAAAACATCTTTTTCATCTGTATTCCTATCCGTCCTGCACTCCAGCCAAACTTGCTGTCCCTTTCCTCTTTCGGCAAAAATATATGAATCATTCAGCAGAATATCTGCTTTTTCCGCACCGTCATCATCTGTCACCGTTCCGACAAGGCGAACCTCTGTCGGAATATTATTTAATACAAATTCTACTCGATAAACCGGCGCCCGTCCTATCGGTGCAAATGCATTATTTCCATCAACACATATCAACATATCATCTGTGTTCTCAAGCAAAAGCCCGAACGCCGCCCGGTCATTCTTCCCGCACGACAATTCTATTTCATCAATTGTTCGGAATTTCACATCTTCCAAACCGTATACATACTTTTCTCCCTCATCAAAAAAACTTACTTTAAGCATACTTACATTCCTCATTTATTCCGCTTAATCATCATAATAAATTGTATTATCGCCTTTTTTCAGCGGTATTTTTTTGCCGTTCAAAATCAGCGTTGCCGCTTTTGGAACGCAAACGCTTATTTCATGATTATTCCATGAAACCGTTATCCCTCTGCAGCTTGCCCGCACCCATTTTATTTCTTTCAGAAAAACCGGCTTTATAATTATTTCACCTGCATTAATTCGTATCCCCGCCAAATATTTATAAAACCAGTTATCCACCTCGGAAAACATGTGATGATTGCGCGACGCGCTCATATCCCACATTTCACAAAGCGACGTCATACCGTTGTTAATCCAATACGCGTAGCTCGGCATCGACGGATTGGTAACCATCTTATACAGCAGTTCCTCATACCCGTTTTCCGACAACACCGAAAACATTGCTTTTGTGCCTAAAATCCCCGTATCAAAATGGCACTGCTTTTCTTCAATCAGATCGGCAAGCCGCGCGGCTGCCTTCGGAATTTCTTCCTCATCATACAATCCGTGATATATTGCACATGCGTATGCCGTCTGGCAATCATATTTTATTTTACCGTCTCTTATAAAATGTTCACGAAATGACGCACGTATTTTTTCCGCCAAACCGATATACGGAGTACCGTCGTGCCCGGTAATTTCCGCACACTCCGATACAATTTTTACAATAGAATAGTAGTACGCGGTTGCAATCAAATCCACACCGCACGGCTTGCAATCCTTTGGCGGACAGTGGTCGCCGAAGAAAAAATCTATAATATAATCCTCACTCATTGAATACAAAAAATCCAGGTAACATGTCATTGCATCAAAATTTTTCTCAATCAGTTCTTTGTCTCCCGAAATTTTGTAAATCCGGTACGGAACAACAAAAAATGCCGCGTCCCATGTAGGGCCGCCGAACCACCGCCACCGCCACGGCGTCAATGGTACCGTTACGGGAAACTGTCCATTCTTTCGCTGTGCATCTTTCATGTCTGTTATCCATCTTTTATAAATTTTTTCCGCAGCAAAATTACAGAGCGTCTGCTCTACTGATACCGCCACATCCCCTGTCCAGCCCATTTGTTCTCTTTGCGGGCAATCGGTCGGAATACTTACAATATTGGAACAGGTGGAATTTACCGAAGCGCTGTGAATTTTGTTAAGCATATCATCGCTGCACGAAAATTCGCCCGCTTTTTCAAGTTCGGTATGCACAACCACCGCAACCAGTTCAATCTCGTCATAATCACCCGACAGCTCAAAATATGCAAATCCGTGATATACAAATCTCGGCTCCCATTCTTCCAAACCTTCACCCTTTAAAATATATTCGTCGCCCGGTATTCTGTCCGCATCGCTGATAAAGATTTTCTCCGGCTCATTGTCCGCCCTGTTATCCGCGGTAATTCTTTCGGCATATTTAATCGTAACTTTTGCACCGCGTCTGCCGCGGACTTTAATCCTGACCCAGCCTGTGGTGTTAATCCCGACAGAGTAGGTGCTTTCCGAAATTTTTTGCGGAATAATCGTCCTTATCCGCCTTACCGGCTCTGTATCATTTTCCAACAGCTCGCCCCCGCTGCCGAACCATACCTTTGCCTGTACCCATGCATCGTCATTAAATCCGGGGGTATTCCAGCCGTTTACTTCACAGCGTGCGTCATAGGTTTCACCTATTCTTGTGTTATTGTATACAATCGGTCCTTCATGCGCCTTCCAAGAGGAATCGGAAACAATATGCGCGGTTTTTCCTGTTTCGTACTCAATATCAAGCTGAACAAGAAGTTTCGGATAATCGCGCCATGTTGCGCTGTCAAATGCCCACGTTTTGCACGGATTATTATACCACCCGTTGCCGAGCATCGCGCCGATAACATTTTCACCGCACCTTAACAAATTTGTCACATCATAGCTGTTATAATATGTTTTTATATCATAATTTGAAATTGGCGTTGTTAAAACATCATCTGTAACTTCAATACCGTTTATAAAATAAACGCCCAAACCCAGTCCGCAGACATGCAGCACCGCGTTTTTTACCTTCTCCGATAAATTAAAACGTTTTCGCAGCAGCGGTGCGGGCTGCTGATATTCATGTTCTTTGATATGTATAATCCACTTTGCTTCCTCAAACATATTTTTGTCACCCCTTTTACAGTTTCTCTTGTTACAGCGGCGGAGTTATTCGCATACAGACAGTTCTAATAATTTAACCGCACCCGGTTCGACATTTTCATCTGAAACAATACCGCCGTTTTTGTTTATAATGAGTTTTTGCTCCGTCAGCAGCTTTGATTTATCCAGCAAAAGTGATAATTCAGACTGCGTAATAAACTCCGGCGCTCCCATTTGTTTCCACCACTCATACGCGCTCCCCGTTTGCGAATTTATGCCATAACTTTTATACCGCACGGCTTTAAACGAAATTTCGGCACTGATTTTGCAGTTCCACAGTTTTCCCTTTGTGCCCGGCTCAACATAATTGTATAACAGAATATATATTTTTTTATCATCAGCAGAGGCTATAAGTCCGCAGCCTTGCGGAATATCCGCTGCATTATATTTCAGTTTTTTCCCTAACATTTTATTTAAAAGCCGAAATGCATTGTAACTGCTTTTCGGAACCGAATTTACATTTATCATGCCATACCCGCCGTGAAAAGGCGTATAATGAAACCCGCCTTCTTCATAAATATCGGTCAGATTCCAGTATAACATTCCGTCAATTATCGGCTCAAGTTCGGCAAGTGTTTTTACGATAAATGCACCGTTATTCATTTCATCGTGATTAAATGCATACGGCCCGGCGCTGGAATTCCATTCACCCATAAACAATGGTATTTTATCAAGCCCTGCATTATTCATTTTTTCCCGCACATCGGAAAACAGCGCTTTCATTATTCCCGAATTTTGAAGATTTACATTACCTTCCGCACTATTCAAAAAAGGCAAATCGCTCGGATATGCATGCGCAGATATAAAGTTGCAGTATTTCTCCGGGTTATCTTTTGCGCATATATGTCCGATAAATTCATCAATCCATGCGCATTTACTTGTTGCGGGACCGCCTACGCGCAATTTCTCCGATACCGATTTTATTCCTTCGGCGGCTGCATCGTACAATTTAAAGTATTCTGCGGCGCTGCGAGGTTCAAAAAACGGCAAATCCGGTTCATTCCATACCTCAAAATACCACTCTTTTACACATTCTTCGCCATACCTATCCACGCAATGTGCCGTCACGGTACGGATAAGCTCTTTCCACAATGCAAGCGAATTCGGCATTGATGTATTTGCCTTATAAAAGCACAGGGTTAAATCAGAACTTTTAAGTGCCGACGGGCAAAAACTCAATTCAAAAAAAGGCAAAAGTCCGCTGCTTAAAATTTCATCAAATATTTCGTCGAACTTCTCGAAATTATACCGCGGAATACCTCGCTCATCAATTTTATAAATTCCGATTTCATCACAGAATATATCATGAAAACGGACATACTTAAACCCGATCTCCGCGCCCATTTTTAAATGCGCACGCATATCGCTGCGCAAAAGGAGCGGAGCATGGCAGGTATTAAACCCCATGCTCCATACTCTGTTAAGATCCCGTTTTCCCGAATTAACATCAATTTTTATCATCATATCGTCCCTTCGTTACTGTCTGACCATGCGCAGCATTGTGTCCGCCTCAGCCTTCGTAAAGGTCGGATTTTCCTCACTCAGTATAACGGAATTTTCATCACTGTACACCACGTTGACATCAAGCAGTTTCGCAAGTGTTTCTACGGGCAGATAAAGCCTGTCATTTATTCTTATCGGTGCGTCCGCCATTTCAACAGGCTCACGCTCATAATAACGCACGGTTGTGTCGGTAACGAGGTCGAATTTGCTGTCTCCCTCTCTGATGTATTTTTTTATCTGTCCGATGCTGAGTTTCAGCTCTTGTTTTTCACTGTCATAATATTCATCGACATCAAACGCCTGCGCCGCAAATCTCACAGGTATGTACAGTTTTCCGCCGCGCTCAACAGGCCTTATGTCGTGATTGCTTACGTCCAGATTTGTCTTTTTGAAATGCTTTCCGTATGCACGGCTTTCCGTTTTGCTTATAAATACCGAACGCGTCATTTTATCCCGGAGTTCCGGTGTGATTTCCTCTCCTTTTGTCATCTTGACATCTACAACCGTAAATGAGAACGGCTTAAGCGTTATAGTGTCGCTTTCTGCCTCATTGAGTTCCTCCGGCAGCGGAATTTCCGCCGGCAAATCTGTCCAGCCGGTCTTGTTTACCAAATAATCCGGGAACGGGTGTTCGCTCCAATACCGCCATGTTGGTTTTAAAGATGCATTTTTTACCTTTACTTCCGTCGGTTGTTCGCTGCAGTTTAAAAATACCATTTGCTTAACCTCATCGGCGGTTCCGAGTGCCCAGCCTTCAACGTCCGGCGCATAAAATGTTCTTGTCTCACCGTTGTAATTCTTTTTCGACAGTGTATATGCATTAGTTGTGCTTGCATACATACCGTAGTACCAATTGTTGTTTTCGAGCAGTTCTCCCACCTTACCGAATGCATAAAACTGCGGCAGTTTCGTACCGTTTTGCACTACGCCGAATCCTTGCGAATCATTAAAGCAGTGATAATTGCTGAAGGTTATTGTGCCCCTGTCAACAAAGCGGAAAACTTCCGCGGCGCATGTTATCGCTGCACCGACAGATTTTAAATGCTGATATCTGTCCCTGTTGCCCGTAAAGTTTGCGTCCCACATAAAATCGGACAAAATACCGTATTCCGTTACCCATATTTCGATTTCCGGGTCGTTAAAATACCGCGCGGTGTGTTTTATACCGCAATCGCCCGACCATATCTGCGAAATGTATCGCATTAAATCCTTTTCACGGTAGTTCAGCGTTAAGGTGTCCGGATAAGTATGCACAACTATTGCGTCATAATATTCCCGGTTCGCTGCAAGCGTGCTGTCCCACGTGATTGCTCTTGTTCCCTGCGTGTATGCAAGGTCAAGCTCACTCGTCGGGAAATTGTTGGGGTCGTTCTTTATCGCCTCCGTCATGTCATAGCCGAGGGACGGAACGGCAATCTTTATATCCGGAATGAGTTCCCTCGCACGCGTCGAAAATTCTTTCAGTTTTTCAATATAGTCCTCAACCGTCGGAACATCATCAACAAAGGCAATCGCATATGTTTCATTTCCGAATTCCACATAAAGCGGCTTGTCGGGGGCGGCGGCTTTCAGCACTTTTACAGTCTCAATATTTTCATCAACACTAACGCGTGTGCTGAGACATACTATCTGCGGAATATTAAGCGCATTCGGCACCTTGTAATAGTCCTCCACGGTATATGTAAGTGAGCCCTCACCCGCAAATTCCGGCGACAGACTCTTTCCCGTAAGCGGACTCCATGAATTTATAATAGAGCGAACTGTCTGCGTTTTTATTTCCGGCAGCATATCCATCTCTATTTTATCATTTTCAGCAAGACTCTCCTGCGGGACAGCATATCCCCCGGAAACGGCGTACATTGAATTTCCCGTATGCATGCCGAAAATTTGTTCCGGTATTTTATGCGAATCACCGTTCAGTTCAAATTCAACGCTGCGTGTTTCCACGGGCGGCTTTTCGGTAACGGTTACAAGACACTCACATTTAACGCCCGTATCCGCCGACTCGGCAATTACCTTTACCTGTCCCGGTTTCTTTGCGCAAACAGCCTTGCTGCGAATGGTATCGCCGAAAAGTTCCACAACGCCGTCAGCAGACAAAAGACTCCACTTAAAATCCTTGTTATTTGCGCTTGATGGTTCATAGTTTATGAAAAGTTCTTCATTTTCACCGACATACATGTCAAGCGTACCTTTGTGAAAAGCCATTGCTTTAATCCGAGAAATAACAATCACGCTGCATGTGTCCTGTTTCCCGTCAGCAGTTTGAGCCGTAACCATCGTTTTACCCGGTTTTTTGGGTGTGACAACACCATTTTCATCTACCGCCGCCACTTCTTCATCGGAAGATGTCCATATCAATGGATTTCCCGTTGCATTGGAAACTTTCAATTGCACTTCACCCGCATCAGCCTCAATTACGGGCGCTTTGTCCGTAAATTTTACCGGCAGCGAGTCATTGTTATACGCTTCCACGCGGGATATTTCTATAGCCGTTTTATAAAGACTTATATTAAATCCGCCGCGCTCCTTGCCCGCGCCCACAACGTCGGCAAGTTTTGTATATTTACCGCCGTCTTGCAGCTGCACGGAAACAGTTCCGTCCTGCAAAACAAATCGCATGGAATATTCCTTATCCAAATCAAAGTTACAGTCCGCTATATGCGACTCATACGGATTCAGATAACAAACCTTATCCTTGCGCAGAAAAAGCGTTGTTTTCCCCGCTGTGTCGGGTTTAAAATTAAAGAATACATATGCATCGTCACCCGTCCGATTTTTAATTGTAAAGTCAACATCTATGATTCCGTCTGCAAAATATATGTTATCCTCGGCGGAAAGCGTTCCCCAATCATTTTTATTTGCCGCCTTACCATCACGAATTTCAAAATTGTCTGCTTTCCATTTTGATAAATCAATACTGAAATCATCAGTAAACTGCGGCTTTGCCTGACCCTGAGAATCGTTCTGCAGTGTCTGCGGATAAAATGCGCCGACATTTGCAGCCGTCCCTAAAAACATAACTGCCGCAAGCATAAACGCCGTTATTTTTCTCATTCCGTATCCTCCTTATATTTAATCATTTCTGCGCGCGGGCACCCGCGTCCGTCAAATACAAAAAATTTTATAACATCTCCGTCTGCATTAAAATTCCCCTCAAAATGATACTCGCTGCCGGTAACTTTTCTTATAACCACGTCGCGCAAAGTGTTTCCTTCGTACAGTGCTGCGACCGCATATATAACATTTTCATCGGATTTTTTTGCATCTGCCGTCATCATGCTGTACGGTGGAATTGTAATTTTACCTTCAAATTCGCCTTCACATTCCGCCGGCTGCGGAATTACCGACGGCAAATCCGTCCAGAAAGTATCGGTTCTTACGGCAAAATCGGGCAGCGGTTCATCCGAACCGTAGACTAAAGTCTGCCGCAGCTGCAAGCCGTCAAGCGAAAGTTTAACGGGATATGCAGAAGTATTGACTGCAACAATTTTTTGTGGTGTTTCATCGTTACCGAATCCCCAAGCCTTTACACGCTCGGTTTTTGCGGTTACACCGGGTACATTCGGATACAGCTGTTTCTCATCAAACAAATCTGCGTCCTGCGAAACCGTATCACAATTATAAATATATTTATAATCGCGCAAAATTTTGCCGACCGCCTTAAATGCATAGTATGACGGCAATAGAGTTACTCCGTCCGGCGAGATATGAACCGAGCCGAATCCCTGTGTATCATTGAACGTATGGTATGCAATATTCGCTATGTATGGATTTTCCGCCGCGGTTAAAAGCTTTTGTATGTAACCCACCGCATTACCTACCGACTTCATGTACTGCAAACGTGACTTTTCACTCTCGCAGCTGCCGTCGGTAATATATGACGGCAAATCGCCGAACTCGGTTATCCAAAACTCCTTGCCCGGGAAAAGTGTTTCCGCCTGTTTTGTAACTCCGTAATTAAGCATCCCGCACGCACGCGAAAAATTATCCATAATATCGTCCGCACCGGTGTAGGAAAGCGCGGTGCTTGAATAACTGTGTATTACAACCGCATCGTAGCAATCAGGGTGCGCGGCTATGTACGAATTCCACGTTTTTCCGCGCATGCCCTGGTCATATGACGTACTGTCCGCCTTTGAAAACATATATGACAGCTCATAATCCAAAATCGGCACCGCAATTTTCACGCTGCTATCAACAGCCTTTACCGCCGTATAGATTTTCTCTGTGCGTTCTATAAATTTTTCTACCGTCTCAATTTTGTTCGCATACTGAATATCATAGCACTCATTCCCAACTTCCAGATACAGCGGCTGCGTATTGGTCTTTCGAATCTCACGCACCATATCTGCCACATCTTCTGCCGACGCACCCATATCCGCCGACAGACACATAGGAATATTCATGCTGCCTGTCATTCCGACAACTTTATCTATACCGTATCCCGGTGTGTTGTCCGGCTGATTTTCACGTCTGCCCGTCTTCCAATCGTAACCTTCCAGTATGGCACGTGTAAAGCCGGCGTTTACATTCCCGATAAGTTCCTGCAACACCCCTGTTCTTTCCGTAAATTCCTGTTCTGTTTTTGCCTGTCCGAGCATAGACAGCCAGTCACTGCTGTTCATACCGAAAAAATCCGACGGTATTTCACGCCCGCGCTGCCATGAATATTGCAGATTTTTTGCGGCGGTCGGACGTTCCGTAACCTTCACATGAAATTTGTCAACAACATTGCCCGCACCGTCAAGAAGTGAAATCACCGCGTCATTGGCGGCGCTTTTTGCGATAATGCCGCGGCTGTCGTTGTAATTCCCCGCAAGTTCTATGCTCTCCGGATTTTCATTTCGCCAAATCAGCTTTGTCATGTTCGCGTCGGTCGGACGAACCGCCGCGCTGATATTTGCATTCTCGCCAACAAAAAGTTCAATATTTTTAACATCAAATCCCGAACCCTTCATGGGAACCATAATGATCACATCGCACGTTGCCGTGCGCACCGTTCCGTCGGGATATTCCGCCGATGCTGTTATTACGGCACTTCCGCGTGCATCTTCCGCTGCCGAGACGGTTCCGTCCGCCGATACCGACACCGTTTCGGGCGCGCTTGATTTGTATGTCACGGTCTCCGCTCCGTTCGATATTGCCGTAATTTTTTTACTATTTCCGCATTCCAGTTTTTCAATTACATTGGGAAAGTGCAGTTTCGGGGGCTCGGTGTTATACACCTTGAAATTATCAACTCCCGCCGCAAGTCCGTATGTACCGACGGAAATTCCGCCGCGCATTATCGGCGCACCCGAAATACTGCCGGAAAATGTTTCGGAATTTTTCTTTACCAAAATATTAATTTTTTCATCTATTGTTTCAACCGTAATTTTATATTTTGCATTTTCGGAAAAATCTGCTTTAAATCCGCCCGCCTCAAGCTCACCGGGATAAATATAATTTATCCCACCGCGCCGAAAAAGCAGCATAATTGCACCCTCGTCACATTCTCTTATGTTCAAGCAGAAAAAACTGTCATCATGATAATCGGTCGGCATAAAATCAAACTCTGCGCGAAAGTTTTGCCACTGTGCCGATTTTGCGTTTATCGCGGCACGGCTTTGCCCCGCACTCATTTTTCCCGTGTCGGAAATCAGCATTTCGTCCGCGATGCGCATTGATTTACCGCGAATTTTCCAGCTCACATTATCACTTGCCGAAAAATCGTCCTCAAATTGCAGAATTTCGTTTTGCATGCAGTATGCGGGAAGTGCGCAGAATACCATTATTAACGTCAGCGCTGTTGCCAATGTTTTCCTTAACTTCATTTCAATCACCCATAGTTATCGGTTCTGCCGTAAATGCGGCAGACTTTATATCGTCCCATATAAAAATTCTTATTTTCGGTGAGCTTACCGTCGGCACCGTTAAATCAAACGTCAGATTTTCCAGCGGTGACTGCGCCGAAAGATTAATTTTCCGCCACTTTGAAATTACTTTTTTCGACCCGGTTTCATCTTCGTCATAAACAACGCATGCGCATACGGCGTTTACGTCTCCGTCTGTGAGATTATACGCCGCATCAAGTGTTATGCTGTGCATGCCCGCCGAAATGCTGCCCGAAAAATCTCCGCCGTCAAATTTTACATTTTCAACAGAAACAACATTCGGTGCTGTCACCGTTTTAACCGTAACCGCGTAACCCTCATCGGGCGACGTTCCGAAAACGCTTTTTACATCTTCCGAAACGGTCAGCTTGTATTCCGCACCGTACGAGAGCCACTCATCAAGTGTTACCGTAAATGTGTCGGACGATTTTTTTGTTATCGTAATTCCAAATTCCTTCGTTCCGTCCGAAAACTTAATATTTTCTGTATTCACTGTCGATGCGTCCATATCCGACGCAAAGCATAAGTCAAAATTACTGCCCGCGCGCGCAAGGATTTCCTTCGGCGCGGTCTGCACACTGTTATCATATCTATAAATCCGCAGATTGTCAAGATATGCACTGCCGCCGCTCGTTATCTGCATTATGCCCTCGCCCGGGTTTATAGAATTTTCCGCCAGTTTAACATACTCCCCGCCGTCCCTTGCGGCATAAATTTTGTAAAGCGTTTTAGTGACTATCATGCGGAATTTGTATAAAGTTTTGCCGCTGAAAACCATTCCGGAATCTGACGCGCCGTCACCGTTTTCGTCCACAATATGCACCAGCGCCGTGTCATTAATATCAATATACGAAAAATTATTGACGCCCGCACGCGGATAAATCATTATTCTTCCGCTGCCGTCGGTATTTTCCTGAATATAATCAAATTCCGTTATGTATTCCGAAAGCGGTGCGGCAGTTTTGATATTGCCCCAGTTATCTATTTTCAATCTGCCGTCCTCTGCCGACGCATATTCCTTGGTGAAATCTTCCATGACGTTATCGCCAAAATCTTCGGCAATGGTTAATGCCGGCTTTGTATTGACCGTAAACTCCGCATTCTGAGGAAGGGTTATATCCCCCGATGCAAGTCCCGCCTTTACAATAACATTGTATTTCCTTTGCGGCAAAAATCCGTCGTTCGGCACAATTTTGCAGATATTCCCGTCGGCGGTAACAGAAAACGGAATTTTTATACCGTCATGTATTACTTCTGTTTTTTCCCGCACATCAGATGCATCTACAGCGCGGGAAAACTCCAACTCAACACTGCCGCCGGCATCAATATAACCGTTATCGCCGCATGTCAGCCACGCGGAAAGCTCCGGGACGCCGTACACTTTCAGATTTTTTATATAACCGAAATCATGGCTGTGGATTTTTATTTTTCCCTCGCCGATGTTAAGTCCGGTTCTTTTCCCGACAAATGTGTAATCCTCCTCATTTGCTGTTTTGGCATAAAGCTCTACTTCATTTTCCGAAACTATGTAACGGATACTGTAGTCGGTATTTTCCGCAAAAACGAACGCCGTTCCGCCGGTAAAAAAGCCGTCGCCGCTGCCTTCGCCCACAAAATGTGCTTCAGAACCTTCCGAGGTAAAATCCGTATAGCTGAAATTTGCGCCGCCGATTGCAGATTCTTCGCCGAAATTCACCATAAGCCTTCTTTCAGATGTCTTAAACGGCTGCATCCTGAAATCAAATTCCAGTTTGGCTTTTTTATACTTTTTTGCGGTACTTATGTTGTGATCCCAATGCAGCTCGCCTTCGCCGTTGACGGTGCTTACCATCCTGTTGACGGTAAACCCGTTATTTATATTTTCCGCAAAATCCCACGACGCCGAAAGTTCCCAATCATCGGCGTTGCTCTCGGCAAAAACTGCCGAGGGCATAATCATAATGAACGTCAGCAATATACTTAAAATTTTGTTTTTCATGTTTACTCCTTCGCCAAATCTTTCCGGCGGCAAGCCGCCGGAAAAGCGTGTAAATTTTTCAAGTGATTAATTGAACGTTATGCACTCTGCCACAGGCTCCAAATCCCCGAAATTGTTAAGCACAATTACCTTATATTCACTGCCCTCATCAAGTGTCAGGTCTACCTTTTCATTTGCAGGTAAATCTACGATTTTCACGTCTTTTAATCCGTTTTCCGAGTATGACGCAACCGTAGCCTTTGCATCCGGCGCCGTATCAGACAATGCCGTTATATCCGCCGTAAACTTTTTGCTTTGCGGGTCGTACGCCGCATTTTTGATTACATAGTCATAATTTTCAGAATCATAACCATATACTTTCAGATTTTTAATGTAACCGTATTCATTGCTGTGAATACCAATCCTGCCGCTGTCTATGTTTACCCTTTTTTCTTCCCCAAGATATGTATATGCGGATTCATCATTCGCTTTTGCCCATATCTTTACGCTGTTAGCGCTTACTTCGAATCTGAAACTATATAACGTATTTGATTTAAACTTATAATCAACACTACTGAAGTGACCCCAATCGGCACCATCTACAATTATGCGGGCAATTCCGTCAATGTCTGTTCTTTCGTTTGTCAAAAAATTAATTCTTATATGATTTTTGGAGTCATTTGCACCGTCTGCCATGCCGAAATATACCCACAACGAACTTTCAGACGCCGGTTTTTCCGGTTCAATTCTGTAATCAAACTCTATAATTGATTTATCATAATCCTTTTCGGTAAATACTAAATCGTCCCATTTAAGTTTTCCTTCACCGTTTACTGCCGTCAAAGGATATTCGTTATTATTATATGTGCTTTTATTTTTAAATCCGTTATTTGTATTATTCGTGAAATCCCATGATGCCGAAACTGCCGGCATGGTGTTAAATGTGATGCTGACGCCGCCTGTTTCGTCCGCAATATCTTCCGACAGCCACAGCACATATGTTTTGTTGGGTTTCAAAATCGGTGTAATTGTCAGCGTCTTTCCGCTTTGTGCAAAAGTGTAGCCTACTTTGTTACCGTTTTGCGTCAGTTTAATCTGCGAATTGTTTACGGCTGTTTCGTGGGGCAGCGTTACGGTAATGTTTGCAAGTTCAGACGAAACCGTCTCACCGTCCGCCACGGAAACTTTAACTGCATCTGCATAAACTTTCAGATTTTTGATATATCCCCAGTCTTTACTGTCTAATTTGATTTTTCCCCGTCCTATGTTTACTCTTGTTTCCTCACCAAGGTAGGTGTATTTTATTTCATCTGCCGCTTTTGCCCACACACGCACGCTGTTTTTCTTAACGGCATATCGAAAACTATACATCGTATTTGCCTTAAATTTGTAATCCACATCCCTGAAATATCCCCAATCCGCGCCGTCTACAATGATGTGTGTACGGTCGCCGTCTGTCGTAAAATCAGTATACATATAATTTGAATTTGCACCGTCCGCCACACCAAAATGAACATTAAGGCGTCTCTCCGTCTCGGGTTTATTGGGGGTAATTCTATAATCAAATTCCAGAACAAAATCCTGATAGTCTTTATCAGTATATATTTCATCATACCAATTCATTTTACCCTCACCATTCTCCACGGTAAGTGTGCTTGGTGTATGACTGTATGAATTCTCTGTCCTAAATCCGTTATTGGTATTAGTCGAAAAATCCCATGATGCCGCAAGGGACGGATACTCGAACGTATCCTCATTTTCCGTTTCGGCAAATACGAGAGCCTGTGATGAAATAAGCAAAGCTGCCGCCGTTATAACCGAGCCGAGGGTTTTAAATAGTTTTGTTTTTAACATAAATATTCTCCTTCCTTTCTTTGCCAAAGACTTTTTAGTCTCTGTAAATCACAATCATCCTTATACGTTCTTGATTCATTCGCATATAAATTTTATCGCCTATATGAATATCGCCGAGCGTCATTTTTGTTGCTTTTTTATTAAAGCGCGAGAACTCATATATCACGCTGCAATCCTGAATATTGTACTCATACTTAACGCCGTTATCACCGTTTATTACCGCAATGCCGCTTTCCATCTCGGTCACTTCGCCGTAAACGGTTCTCTCCTCATTCCCACCGCTTGTGGGGATTAATCCGCGGTCCGCCGCGGCATCAAAGCACTTTTTATAGTCTGCCAGCTGTCCCAATCGGTTTTTATACCATAATATAAAATCTCCGCTGCGCAAACCTCTTACATCTTTTTCGGGTGCCGCCGTAAGCGTCTGTACTTCATATCCGTTGACAAGTCCACGTATCGCCATGACAGGTTCATTATCATCATTTATTGTTCTGCTGATTTTTTCTATCAAGAGAGTACTTTCAAAACGGGAGTCATTGCCTTTTATCACAATTAAATCGGTTGCGTGCGTTTTGGTTGCACGGTAACCCGTGGATTTTGCAAGCTGATCCCATATAAGCTCGGACATATTCCCGACACCGTAATTATCCTCATCGGTTACATCGTCCGGCACATAGAAAATCACCGTTTCTTTATCCACGTTCATCGGCTGCGGAAAATCAAGCGTTCCGCGCGTGTCCATAAATGCACACAGCGAGCCGTTATACCAGCGCGTCTGATATTCATGGCTTATACGGAAAGTGTTGTCATCGCCGCCCGATTTTGCCGTGTAGATATGCGTAACTTTATCGTCGTTTCCCAATCGGTACATGACAGGCTTTGCATTTGCATCACGTGATGCCGCGTAATTCCACAATTCGGTAATATCCGTGCCGGGATAAACTTTATTATCGTTTAAGTAAAACTTTTCCCTGCAATCGTATTTGCGGATTTCGCCGTCGCTACAAAGCAGTTTAAGCACCGGGCACCCTTCCGGCAAATCTTCCGACTGCCACGCATTTATGAGATACCCGTATTCATCGCGTCCGTAAAAATTCCCCCACACAATTATCCCTGCCGAATCAAGATAATACTTGCCGTCTTGGGAAATATGTTCCGAAAATTTGCTCGCGTCCGCAATATCATATTCCATTCCGTCTATGACTGCCGTCATTTCGTCCGCGTCAACTCTCTCCAATACGCCCGAAACGGACTTATCACAAACATAAATCAGCATATAATTTGTGCGGCTTTCATAAACAGTCAGCACGCTGTCCTTGCGCAAAGTATCAAGCGCGGCATTTGCACCGTGATAAATCAGTTCATATTCTCTGCCGTTTTCCAAATCCGCAAGATTAAGCTTTCGCGTCTGCTCGTCCTTTGTGTTTTTTAACATCAACAGGCTTGACGGAACGTTTATGTCGCTCACCAGCCATGCTGTGTACTCATAAACAAGCAGCACATCTGCCGTTCCGTTACCATCGTTATCAATTAAAATTACTTCGCCCATCTTCGGAATAAATTTATCGGACGGCAATCCGTTATCCGATTGACCGTTATAAATTATGCTTGCTTTATTCGACACATCAAAGCGTTTCGTTCTTCCGTTTTCCTTATATCTGTATGCGTTTTTTTCATACCCTAAAATATCCTTAGCCTTAATTGCCGTAACGCTGCAGTTATGTTCGGCATACGCGGTTAAAAGTTCGGTATCATCATCTGTTTCGCGGTAATAAAATTTAACCCTTTGACCGAGCAAATCCCGCCCGCAGCCTGTTACGTCCTTCAATTTTCTGCCGCCGATTTCCACATACCCGACAGGAACCGCCGCCGTACTGTCCAGCCTTGTGATGCAGTTCCCCGTCACAAGTCCCGATGCCTCATACGTATCAAACCGCACCGAAAGCAGCGTGTCATTTTCATTCACTTTATACCCGACTTTTCCGCCCGTAACCGTCATTTCGGGGTACGGAACATCAAGCGCGTTAATCAGCAAGCGGCAAAATGTCTGCTTATCAAGTACCGCGGCTGCCGTTGTTCCCTTTAACAGTCCTGTTTCCGCAGCAATCTGACGATAGCTTTTTCCGCCCTCCGCCATGAATTTGTAGCCGCATGCATTTACCAAAAGCCGCAATGCATTTTCATATGTTGCTGTTTTATACGTATTTTCATCGGTACCGTCAAGAATCGGCGCAAATGCCTTTTTAAATTCTTCCGCACCGACCTCATTGGGCATGGATTCGTAATCATCAATCATGCCGAGCGCCTCTATAAGAGCAATTTTATTTAAGTCCGGCTCTTGTGCCGTACCTTCGGCAGCAAATGCCGTCAGCTGTGAAAAAATCATAAGCGCCGTCAGCAGCACCGACATTAGTTTCTTTTGCATATTCATTTACCACCTCTTGCCTTCCGTTAACAGTATTAATCTATAAACAACAACCGCCGCCTGTGCGCGCGACACATACTCTTTCGGGCGGAACGTGCTGTCTTCAAAACCGCTCAGAACCCCCAAAGCTGTCAGCTGCGCAACCGCGTTTTTTGCGTAATCGCTTATATCTTCTGCATCGGAAAATTCTGCTGATTTGCCGTCCGGCAGCGAATATTGCGCATATTCAAGACACTTTGCCACAATCACAGCCATATCCTGGCGCGAAATATTCATTCCAACGCCAAACATGTTCTCGCTTATTCCGCTGATAATACCCGCATCCGCCGCGGCATTAATGCACGGTGTGTACCAGGCACCATTTTCCGCATCGGCAAAACCTTTATCCGCGGCTGATTCATCAAGTTTCAGCGCAAGACTTATCATACGCACAAATTCCTCTCTTTTTACGCTGTTTTGCGGCGAAAACTTACCTTCGCCCGTACCTGAAACAATTTTACGTTCATACAGCGCCGCTATACTGTCGCTTGCCCATGCGGCAGACGCAATATCGGTAAACGGCTGTTTTACCTCCGCCACCGGGAAAACTCCGCCGGAATTTGTCCCGCCGCCGCTCCATGAGCCGCCACCCGAACCACTGCCTGAGCCGCTGCCTGAGCCGCCGCTTCCGCCGGGATTGGGTGTGGGAGTCGGTACGCCGCTTACAACCCATTGATTAAACAGGTTTTCAAATGCGGCAAAAGTCGATTTATCCGCGTCTATGGCGCTTTCCCATATCGCGGTCTTTTTGTCGCTGCCAAGTGCATTATATGCACTATACTTTGTAAACAAGTGATTGAAATAATCGATAATTTCGCCGACCTGTGATTTCTGCCCCACGCTGCCGACAGCCTCCAGAACAACGCCTTCTTCATAAAGCCGTTTTACATCATCAAGGCTTGCCGCTCTGCCCTTTTCGGCATACATTCTGCCGACAACCCATTGTTTTGAGGTATTACTGAGTGATTTATAATACGGAATTTCATAATCTATCGGAAGTAAATCCGCATAATCTTTGAGTATAGCGCCGAAATCGCTCTCACTTGCCGCATTTCGCAGCGCTGCCGGCAGCATGACGCCGTTTACGGTATCGGCAAACTGCGTACAATTCACATCTGCGCCGTCAATCAGCTTTTTCGCAAGCTGCAGCTTATCCGCGGCTGTAACGTTATCAAACAAAACATATGTATTAAGTCCCAAAAGACGGCTGTATTCCTTTAATTTCTCCGCCAGCACCGCCGCATCGGACGCGCTGTTGACCGCGTTTAAAATCTCATTTACTTTGCCGCTGTCGGTAAAAGAAAAATCTTTTTCATATTCATTGCCGTTTATCCTCAGCTTATATGCCGTCTCACCCGCACCGGTATCGCCCGGCTTGATGTTTATTACATAGTTTCCGTTTTCGTCGCAATCGGCATAACCGACATAAGCAAAATAATCATCATATGCGCCTGTATTTTCATCGGTTAAATCGGCATTTGAGTTAACAACCTGTACACTTACTCTTTTTTTGCCCGTTTCCTGTCCCGACACAATGATTCTGCCGTTATCATAATCATACTTCAGCACAGCGGCGCAAAAAGCCGTCTGCTGAGTAAACATTACTGCAGCCGCACACAGCGCCGCTGCTTTTATTCTTTTTTTATGCATTGCAATCCTCCATAAAGTAAATACCGTTAGTTTGTGCCGAGTTCCTCATAGCTTTCTGCATAGAAATTGTAATTGTCATTGTGGTACTGTTCCATATCCTCACCCGATTCCGCTGCCTTTTTCATAGCCGCGTTATATGTATCGGATATCTTTTTAAGTCCGGCATCTATATCCTCGTTATTAAGAATAAGATTTTTCAGTCCGTCCCATTTATTGTCGCCTTCAATTTTTATAACAGTTTCCGGCGTTTCGGCGTCGTCCGATTTCGCAAGCGGATACTTATACTGTGAAAACTCATCATTTCCCTTTCTCTGCTTTTTCTCGTCATCGGATTTATTCAGACTCAAAAGCCATTTATACACGTACATCTGTTCTTCGGGGAAATCCGAATTTGCCGACATATAATAGTCCACAATGCCGTTATTTACCGCGTACGGATATCCGCCTTTGAAAGTGTCGGTAACAGGATATTCCGCGATTCCCCAGTCCTGTTTCGGAACGAACTGTTGGCTGAACACATCTACGTCCCAGCCGGCTGCGCAAATCATGCCTATATTGCCTTCCGCAAACTGCGCTCTTGCCGTATCGTTATCAATCGTGTTGGGAGACGGGAATACCGAACCGTCCGCAATTATATCTCTGTAAACTTTAATAAGCTGCGCGTATACGCTGAAATCGTATTCACCCTTTACCGGGTCAAATCCGTCCGCATTATAAAGTCCCGAGGTCGCGCTCGGCAAAATAACATAGTATCTTGTGAAAATGCTGTCCTTAAACGGCATGACATAGCCGTATTTTTTACCGCCGCCCACAGCCGTGATTTTCTTTGCAAACTCGCGCACTTCCGCCCATGTTTTCGGCGGTGTTTCCGGGTCAAGTCCTGCCTGGCTGAACAGTTCCTTATTCCACAAAAATTTATATCCCGAACAATCGGTATCGCTCGGCGGACTCAAAAGCGCATAAGTTTTACCGGTCTTTTTATCGGCTTTAGCAATTGAAATATCACCGTATTTACCGCGCCATTCATCAATCGTCTGCGCATCTATTTCTCGATACCAACCGTTCTCTATTGCCAAATCATCAAGGGAACCGCCCATAGCGCTGTGGATTTCCGGTGCACTTTCCGAAGTATAGCCGGCTTTTATAACATCACCCGCATTGTCACCCAAAAAATCCAGCGTAACATGAATATTCTTATCATTGGTTTTGTTAAATTCATCGGTTGCCGTCTGAAGTTCGTCCATTCGTGCCCTGTCACCCGACATAACACGAATTTCGACGCGTTTTCCCGACGCTTGCTCACTTTTGCCGCATGATACACAGCTTAATACCGTCACCGCGGCAATCGCCAGCGATATCGCCTTCAACACGGCATTTTTGACTTTGTTTGATTGTTTCATAGTTTTCTTCTCCTTTTTTATTCTTTTATTCCTCCCGCAATAAGTCCGTTTACAAACTGCTTATTGCAGATAATATACACTGCTATAACCGGCACAATAGAAATATTTACTGCCGCAAGGATACGCGACCACATCGTCGCCATTCCGCCCCCGCCCGCTCGCAGTTCTACAATCGCGACCGAAAGCAGCTGCAGTTTCGGCTGGCCGAAAGTTATAATCATCGGCATCAGGTATGAGTTCCACACATCGCGGAAAGTCAACAGCGCTACCACAGCTATAAACGGCATCATCATGGGAAAAATTATCTGCGCAAACGTTCTTATAAAGGAACAGCCGTCGATTTTTGCCGCCTCGTCAAATGTTACGGAAATCCCCTTCAAATATCCCTCGCCGAGCAATATCAGCGAAACCGGTACGCCGCAATTTACAAATATGAGTCCAAGATAATTTTTGTTTATCCCCATATCTACAATGAGCTTGTAAATAGGATACATAGCCGCCGCTCCGGCGCTGATAAACATTGACACCAAAAACACCGCGTGAATGAATTTTCCGCCTTTGAATTTTCGGCGTGAAAATACATATGCCGTAACGGTAACCAAAAATATACGTACTGCAACCACCGCCACTGTTACTATAAGGCTGTTTATGGTGTATCTTGCAAAATTGACCTTGCTCCACACATAAGCATAATTTTCCACACTGAATTTTTCCGGCAGCAATCTGCCCGATGTCATAAGTTCCTGTGTGTCCTTAAACGCTCCGAATATACTGTATACAACCGGGAAAAGAGTTACCGCCGCAACTGTCAGCAATATTGCATAAATCACAATTCTTAACACTATTCCCGCCGAAAGATTGTTTTTTGACCGCATAAACAACACGCCCTCCCATTAATAGATTTCTTCCGATTTTTTCGATATCCGCAAATACAAAAGCGCAATAATTCCCGAAATAACAGCCGAAATTGCACTTAGGCATGCGGTATAACCATATTCGGGAACAGTATTTCCGAAAAGCTTTTTATAAATACTTACCGCCATAACCATTGTCGAACCATTGGGTCCTCCGCCGGTAAGAACCTGTATGCTGTCAAATATACCCAAGCTGCCGAGTATTGCAAGCATCAGTATAATACGGAAGGTCGGCATTATAAGCGGAAGAGATATTTTCCAAAAACATACAAACCTTCCGGCGCCGTCAATCTGCGCGCTTTCATAAATATCCTCCGAAATAGCCTGCAGTCCCGACATGATAAGCAGCGTGTTCTGTCCAAACGCCTGCCATACGGCTACAACGGCACAGGTTACAAGAGCTGTTTTTTCATTTCCCAAAAAGTCAATACTCTCCTTTATCAGTCCGAGCTTTAACAGCATACTGTTTAAAATTCCGTTATAAGGCGAGAAAATAAACGTGAAAACAACACTCATGACAGCTGCACTTGTGACAGTGGGAAGAAAATATATTCCGCGAAACAATCCCTTTCCCTTTATGTACGGCTCATTCAGCATAACCGCTGTCAAAAGCGCAAGCGGAATTTCCGCCGCAAGTTTTATGAACGTCACCTTAAAGGTTATAAGCACCGATTGCCACCACTGCGCGTCTCTTGTGAATACACGCGTAAAATTGTCAAGCCCCACATATACCGCTTTGGTAATTCCGTCATAATCATAGAACATGTACCGCAGCACCCACAAAAGAGGATATACCGTCAGCACAATAAATAAAATAACGCTCGGCGCTATAAGCACATATGTACTCCCGGTGCTTTCGAACCATTCGCCGAAACTCTTTTTCCGAAGTCCTTCCTTCATCAATTCGTCACCTTCTATTGCATTTATTCCATATTTATTATATAATTTCCCGATTTTTTTGTATATGGATAAAAGTATGTTCAAATTGAAGATTTGTAACATATCATAAAAAAAACACAACCGCGGGTTATCCCCTGGTTATGTTCTTTCTCGCCTGTATTCGGATGGTCGTTTTCCAACGACACTTTTGAAATTTCTTGAAAAATGCCCCATATCGCCGTAGCCGACGCGTCCGGCAATTTCGTTGATAGTCAAATCACTCATTTTAAGCAGCCGTTTTGCTTCTTCCATTCTCACCCCGTTTACATATGCGGTATAGTTACCGCCCGTATATTGTTTGAATACATGCGCAAAATATCTGGAACTGAAATGAAATTGTTTGGATACCGTATCCAATGACAAATCCTTGTCAAGATTTTTGCCGATGTACTGCTTAACCGTCTCGGTAAGCATTTTATTTTTATCGTTTGATTTACTCTGCATCGCCGTCGCAATTTTTTCCAACCCTTCCGTAAATCTGCGCTCAAGTCCGTCAATATTATCCGTGTTTTTCTTTATTCCATGCCTTGTTTCGTCACCAATATCTATACCGAAACTTTCCGCTTTTTTGAGACAGGCAAAAAACATTCTGTCGCAGATATTTTCCGCATAATATGCCGGAATATTACTTTTCATTTTAATGTCCGCAAAATATCTGCTGATTATTTCGCTAAGCCGTTGTTTTGAAACATTCTCGCCCTTTTCCAGTTCGGACAGCAATGCAGTCTCAATTTCCTGCGGATAACCGAATTGAAAATGCAAATCGGAAAAACATAAAATTTCCGGTTTTGAATATTGAGCGCAATGCTCGCAAGCCGTTAATGCCTCCTTATAACTTTTGCTCATATTCCCAGAAAATTCCTCTGCCGTGCCCACGCCTATCGCCGCCGATATATCGAGTGTTTGCTGCAAAACCGATTTACACTCCGATATTATTTTCCCGTAATCATCTTGCTGAGTGCCGAACAGAAATGCCGTAACCGAATTAGTATTATTGTTAAATGAACTTCCTTTTCCCTCCAGAATTTCATTAAGTACGTTATCAACCGCAACATACAAAATCGGCAAATCATTTTCGGTATTCCAGTCACTCCGCTTTTTGCAATCGGTTATTTTTACGCAAAAGCACAAGCACCATTGCGGCTTGCCGTCAAACTTAATCAAATCCATGTAATCACAGAATTTCGTCTCGGATAAATGCACGCTTTCATTAATCAGCAAATTTGCAAACATGTTCTTTTCATTTTTACGGTCATATTCGCTGAGTTCGTTTTCTGCCGCCGCATTTTCCGCCGCGCGCCGCACCGCCGCAATTACCTCCTCCAGGCTGACCGGCTTTAACAAATATTCCCTTGCACCGGCACGCATCGCCTCCTGTGCATATTTAAAATCATCATAACCGCTGAAGATAATAATCTGTATATCCGGATTCATTTCTACTGCAAGGCGCGTCAACTCCAAACCGTTTATTTCCGGCATCATTATATCGGTCATAAGTATGTACAAATCACGTTCCTTCAGCTTTTCCAGCGCATCACGCGCCGATTCATATACGAAAACCTCATCTATTTCCAGCTGACTCCAATCGTACAGCCTTTTTATTGCGTTTGCAACGCCGATTTCATCATCCACAATAATCATTTTCATATCAGTTTCTCCCCATGACATTTATTCCGAAACCCCGCCGACAGGCAAAGTAATCCTTATTCCGGCGCCGCCGCAGCTGCTTTTATAAAAACTCATATCACCATGTGTGCCGCAATACAATTTTATCCGCGTATATATGTTCCTCAGCGCAAAACTGTTTTGCATTTTCTCGCCGCGCACGCCGTTTTTTATATAATCCGTAACCTCATTGATATTCATGCCGACACCATTATCCTCTACATCAAAAATCAGAAGTTCACCCGATATTCTTCCCGTCACCTTTACCAAGGCGTCCTCTTTTTTTGAAAACAATCCGTGCAATATCGCATTTTCCACTAACGGCTGCAAAAGCAGTTTCGGCATTTTGCATTTATATGCCGCTTTATCCACATCTATACTGCATTTCAAGCCGTTTTTGTACCTGTATTTTTCTATTTCTACATAATTTTCAATATGTATTATTTCTTTTTCCACCGTCGTGATGTCATCGCCCTTATTCAGTGCAAGGCGGAAATAAGTTGCAAGACGGTGAATCATATCCATACTCTCCTCCTTATTGCCCATCGCCACCTTCCAATAAATAGAATCCAGCGTGTTATATAAAAAATGTGAATTTATCTGTTGCTGCAGCGTCCGCAAACGCGCTTTCGATTCCTGCGCGCTCTTTTTTCGGATTTGTTCCGTCAGTTCCATGATGTTTTCAACCATGAAATTATAGCTTTTTGCCAAACCGCCTATTTCATCTTTTCTTTCCGTTTCCGCGCCGTCGTACGGTACGGGGGTTTCCCCCTCCGAAATGCGCATTTTGCGGCTGAGTCTTGTAATCGGAACAGTGATATGTTCAAGTACAAACAGCATCATAACCGACGCAATAATAATGCCCGTTATCATTGCTGTTAATATACCGTTTTGCATAATTCCCAAATCGCCGGCAAGCAGAGTATTTTCCACATTGACAACAACGCTCCATTTTATCTTTGGCGCCGTTTTTGTTATAATACAATTATTTCTGTCGCGATATATTCCATTGTCAAGCGATACTTCCGCCATCTCTTTTTCTGTTTCTGAGCATGTTTCGGAATCGGTATTCGAAACGAGAATTGCGCCGTTTTTGTTTGTTATAAAAATCGGACTGCTTAAATTCAGCTTATCAACCTCGTCCAACAGATATGCGGTGTTTATATTCATAATCAATAAACCTTCACGTTCATATCGGTTGTCGGTAATAAATTTCATTAAGCCTATTGATTTCCGCGAATCGTTTGTGAAAAGTTCATTTGTATAAGGCGGATACCATATCGCATAACCGTTATTTTCCTCCGCCGCTTTATACCAGTTCAATGCATGATAATCAATATCACTGTTCAGCACATTCTGCTTTTCATAAAATATCTGACCGTCATCTCGAATAAAAATCATGCTATTGATAACATTCGAATGTATTGAACGCATATTACGGAAAATTGATGCAACAGAAATAGCATCATTTACATTGTATTTGCCGTCCTGAACACCGGCTATCCTTTTAAATTCCTTGTCAACTTCTATGTCGCGGAAAATATCGTATATTTCCAGTACCATATCCTCCTCGCGATCCATAAGCTGATCCATAAGCAGTTCATACTGCTTAATTGAGTTTGAGATAGCTCTGTTACGCAGATTTTTGTATGCAATTCCGCTTACAGCGCCGACAGTTGCAATGCTTACCAAAATGGTGATTACCATGGTCTGCACAGTTAGGCTGTATTTGTACGATTTTTTTATTCTCAATTTTTTTGCCCCCTTACATATTCCGGACGAGCGCTTTCCATGTTTATTTGTAATTATACACCCAATATATTGAAAAATCAATTATTTATATAAATTTTTGCAGTTCTTTGGGAACTTGTATTTTTTCCCAATCAAGTAGGGCGAATTTAATCGCCCTCTCACACCACCGTACGTGCCGTTCGGCATACGGCGGTTCAACTCAAAATTAAATATGTGCTACCTTTTGATAGTAGTCTGAAATACTGATTAAGCCTCGCTTGGTCAGTATTTCTTTTGATATTGCTCTTTTGACAACTGATTTTGTTGCTACAAATTGATAGTGGTCTCCCCAGTTTGCAACTTTGTGGGCTATCCACTTTTCAACTCCGAATTTTAAGAGTCCCCACTCTCTTTTCTTGGCAGTTTTCCACTGTTTCCAAATTATCACTCTTATCATCGTTCTCAGATGTTCATCAATGCTGTTTAGTTTGCTTTTCATTGAGCCTATGCGGAAATAATTTATCCACCCTCTTGTTACCTCGTTAATCTTCTTAATTCGGTAAGTGAGGTCTATGCTCCAATTTCTTTTACATAATGCCTTGATTTTCCTTTTAAAATTCATTACAGAGTCCTGATGTGGTCTTGCTTTCCATCCATCTTTATTTTTCCAAAAGCCAAAGCCAAGATATTTAAGTTTACTCGGCGGCGTTATCTTTGTTTTTGTTGCATTTACCTTTAAGCCGAGTTTCCTTTCTTCTCTGTCAACTGCTGTAGGAATACCGAGTTTTCGTACTCCGCCATTTGGCTTGGGTATCTCTACTCTTAACACCGGTTGCGGTTTGTACTTTCTTTCTTGCTTGCCACCTTCCCAGAATTGATGGACAGAAAAAGAGTGATATAATGGAATGGACACAAACAAATCCAAAATCACAGGAGGAATTTTTATGTCAATCAAAAAAGGAACAATGC
>CAKSRS010000037.1 GCA_934487205.1 uncultured Clostridia bacterium | reverse complement strand
TTCTTGAATATAAGCCGGATATGATAATTAATGTCGGTGTTGCGGGGTGTCTTTCCGAAAAGCTGAAAATCGGCGACATCGTGATTGCGGAAGCGGTTGTTCAACATGATATGGACACATCGCCGCTCGGCGACCCGGTCGGAATGATTTCCGATATTAATATAGTAGAAATCCCGACCGACAAGCGTATCTGCGATGCATTGAAAAAAAGCGTTAAAAATGTCGGAATACGCTGTGAAACCGGCATAATAGCCTCAGGAGATCAATTTGTTGCGGACAGCGGAAAGAAAAAATATATAACCGAAAACTTTAATGCAAAAGCGTGCGAAATGGAAGGCGCATCGATAGGGCATGTGTGCTATGTGAATAACGTCCCGTTCGGGGTGCTGCGCGCGATGAGCGACGGCGCAAATGACGGCGCAACGATTGATTTTCCGACATTTGCAAAAATGGCTGCGGAAAATTCGGTGAAGGTAATTAAAGAATTTTTATCATTAATATGAAAGAGGTCAGCATGGATTTTACTGAAAAAACTATATCTACCCGCGAAATCTATAACGGAAGAATTGTTCATTTGAAGGAGGACACGGTTCTTTTGCCGGACGGCAAAACGGCGGGGCGTGAGCTTGTTGTTCACAGCGGCGGCGTGGGCGTTATTGCGATTGACGGGGATGGGAATGTTCTGACGGTTACGCAGTATCGCAAACCGTATGATGAACTTGTACTGGAAATTCCGGCGGGAAAACTTGAACCCGGCGAAGAACCGAAGGCGGCGGGGCTCCGCGAACTTCGGGAAGAAACGGGGTACGCGGCGGAAAAATGCACTTTTATCGGAAAAAGCTATCCGACTCCTGGATATTGCAGCGAAATAATTCACCTTTATTTGGCGGAAAATTTATCATGGAAAGGTCAGCAACTCGATGAAGGCGAATTTGTGGAAGTAAAAAAAATCCCTTTGGATACGCTGGTAGAAATGGTAATGAATAATGAAATTTTTGACGCAAAAACTTGCATTGCTGTTTTAAAGGCGGATAAAATTATCAATAAGACAAAATAAAACAAAAAAAATAAAAACTTTTTTTTGGAAAAATATATGTACAATTGTATTTTTTTGTGATATAATCTAATATAGTTATTTTACCGAAAAGGAGAATTTATCATGTACGATGTAAAAAAAGGTTATGAAATTGCAAAAGAATTTTATGCCCAATACGGCATAGGTGTCGATAAAATGCTTGAAATATGCGATAAAACGCCTATTTCCATGCATTGCTGGCAGGGCGATGACGTTGCAGGATTCGAAAAGAAAGAAGGCGGACTGACCGGCGGAATACAAACGACGGGGAACTATCCGGGCGCTGCAAGAGCCGCAGACGAACTCCGCGCCGATATTGAAAAGGCAATGAGCTTTATACCGGGTGAATTGAAGGTTAATCTGCACGCAAATTATCAGGAGGCTGATACTTTTGTTGATAGAAATGAAATTGAGCCGAAACATTTCGAAAACTGGGCAAACTGGGCAAAGGAAAAGGGAATAGGGCTTGATTTCAATCCTACATATTTTTCCCACCCCAAGAGTGAAAACGGAACTTTGTCCAATGCTGACGAAAAAATCCGTGAATTTTGGATTGAGCACGGAATAGCGTGCCGCAAAATAGGTGAATATTTCTACAAAACAACAGGAAAACCCTGCGTTATCAACCACTGGACGCCGGACGGCGACAAAGAATTCCCGGTTGATACGCTGTCACCGAGACTTCGTCTTAAAGACAGCTATGACAGAATTTTCAAGGCGACGGAAAATGTCGAAGGCGTTATTGACGGAATAGAGTCAAAAGTATTCGGCATAGGTGTTGAAAGCTATACGGCAGGTTCACATGAATTTTGCATGGGTTATGTTATGAAAGCAAATAAAGACCACATCATAATGACGCTTGACACAGGTCATTATCACCCGACGGAAGTTGTATCCGCGAAACTCGGGTCAATATTTGCATTCTCAAAGAATGTATTGCTGCATGTTTCAAGACCGGTAAGATGGGACTCCGACCATGTTGTCGCATTCGATGATGAAACAAAATCCATTATGGAAGAACTTGTGCGTTTGGGCAAATTGCAGGATACATATATCGCAACCGACTTCTTTGATGCGTCGATAAATCGAATTGCCGCATGGGTAATCGGACTCAGAAACACACGTAAGGCTATGCTTTACGCTTTGTTGCAGCCGGTTGAAATGATGAAAAAGTTTGAGTCGGACGGAGATGTTTCCGCAAGACTTGCAGTAACCCAGGAATTTAAAGCTGCTCCGTTTGCACTGGTTTGGGATTATTATTGCGAAAAGACAAATAAAGGTGTCGGACTGGACTGGCTGAAAGGTGTTCAGCAGTACGAAAAAGATGTACTTTCAAAAAGATAAAAAATGCCGCCTGCGGGCGGTATTTTTTGCGTTATCAGACAATTTATTTCTTGAAATTTCACACAAAAAAGCAAGCGACTATCGCGTGGTTTTCTTTATACAAAAAGCTGCCATGCAGAGATGATCTGCACGGCAGGTTAATAAAGAAATTTTTAGATATTTGATCTATCTACTTGACAGGGGGTATATCATTGCGGCTGCTTTTTTACATTCTGACGTTTGATAAAAATTCGCGTAAACGTTGGCTTTTGGGATTTTCAAATATTTCGGAAGGCGAACCTTCTTCTGCGATAACGCCTTTATCCATAAAGATTACCCTGTCCGAAACATTTCGCGCGAATGCCATTTCGTGCGTTACAATAATCATTGTCATGTTTTTGTCGGCCAGAGACTTTATAACTTTTAAAACTTCGTTTGTAATTTCAGGGTCAAGAGCCGATGTTGGCTCATCAAACAGCATTATTTCGGGGCTGAGCGCCAATGCGCGGCATATTGCAACGCGCTGCTGCTGACCGCCCGAAAGCTCACACGGATAATTATTATACTTTTCTGAAAGTCCCGAACTGTTCATAAGGTCTTTTGCCTTTTGCTCAATTTCTGCATAAATTTTACTTTTATTTTCCGCAAAATCGGGGCGTTCCTTTGCCAAAAGCTTTGGCGCAAGCACTACATTTTCAAGTGCGGTGTATTGCGGAAAAAGATTGAATGACTGGAACACGAATCCGAATTTGAGCTGGTTTTTTCTCAGGATATTTGCAGACAGGGTTTCTTTGTCGCTACTGTCAAAAATTGTTTCGCCGTCAAGAATGATTTGACCTTTATCAGCTTTTTCAAGAAAATTGATGCATCGCAGAAGTGTTGTTTTTCCGCTTCCCGATGAGCCGATAACCGATATTACTTCGCCTTTGTCCATTGAAAAGGACACATCTTTTAAAACTTTTGTTTTGCCGAAATTTTTCATCAAATTTTTTATTTCCAAAATAGGCATAATTGGCTTGCTCCTTTCAATGCACATTAACCCTTGTAATAATTCATTTTCTTTTCTATATAACCGAACAGTATTGTAAGCAATCCGTTAAAAACGAGGAAATAGATTGCCGTTGAGAACAGCGGCCATATTAAACCTTTTTTTGTAAAACGTTCGGCGCACATAAGAATTTCCGCAACACCGACGATACGGGCGAGGGAGGTATCCTTAACAAGCGTTATTACTTCGTTGCTCATCGGCGGCGTTATGCGCTTGATAACCTGGAACAAAACGACCTTAAAAAATACCTGTACCTTTGTCATGCCGAGAACCTGTCCCGCCTCATACTGACCTCTTGGGATGCTTTCGATTCCGCCGCGGTAAATTTCGGAAAAATATGCGGCATAGTTTATAATAAATGCTATTAAAACTGCTGTCATACGCGATTTCATCGGTATGTCGAAAAGCAGTCCCGGTGCGTACAAAACTACCATAATCTGCAGCATTAACGGCGTTCCGCGTATAATCCATACAAATGTTTTTGTGAGCCATTTCAGCGGAGCAAATTTTGACATTGAGCCAAAAGTAATAACAAGTCCCAGCGGGATTGCAAAAAGCAGCGTCATTACAAATATGATTCCGTTCTGACCGAAACCTAAAAGCAGTGATTTAGTTATTTCATTCATAAATGTGTCCTCCAAATTACAGACTCTCTGTCTTAATTATTGCGTCAAAGAGCATATCCTCGGTTATTTTGTATGGAATAACCTCCATGTCCGGGTCGGCAATTGCCGAGCTTAAAACTTTATCGAAAGCGTGTCTTTCGGGAATAATTCCGCGTTCTGCAAGCGTCGTTTCTATGCCGATATCCTTAAGGAAACCTTTTAATTTTATTGCCTCATCGGTTTTTCCGTCCAGCATTAGTTGAACTATGGACGCATAACCGACCACATCGCCGTGCAAGAATTTTTCCTCAAATCCGTCAAGATTGGTTAAGCCGTAGAACAGCGCGTGCGCCGCTGCACCGTTGAACTTTTCGTTAATCATCATGGACACCATGCCCGTGCTGATTAAAATGATAAGTATTACATTTTCGAGCGCGTCGGTTATTTTACCGGTGCGGCAATCATCAAGAGACTCACGCGCGTCCGCGAACAGGGGCGCATTACACATGCGGCTGACGGAAAGCGCCATTTCGTCCGAAAATGATTTTTTGGCACCGCGCGCCGAAAATTCAACCTCATAATATTTTGCCAATGTATCGCCTATGCCGGCACGAAGATATTTAATCGGCGCGGCGGCAATAATGCTTGTGTCTATAAAGCAGTGATATGCCGGCTTTTCGTAGTGCCAAAAACCTTCAAAAATATGATTTTCGGTGTAAACCACCGACATGGCTGACGATGCGGCACATGTGGAGGCAATTGTCGGGATTGTAACAACGGGTCTACCGAGCAGAAATGCCGTGCCTTTTGCCGTGTCCAAAGCCTTTCCGCCGCCGACACCGATAACGAAATCAATATCGCTTTCGGCGTATTTGCCGCAAAGCTCATGCATGCGGGCGGAATAACATTCCTTACCGTAGATTACCGTGTCTGCAATTTCAAATTGTCCGCCGATGGTACGTGAGAGCTTATCAATTGATTTTGAAAGCGCCGTTTCGCCGCCGATTATGAGGACTCGCCTGCCGAGCGGGGAGCAGATTTTGGGTATTTCGTTAAAAGCGTCGGTGCCTATTGTATAGCCGCAAAAATTGTTTTCCTTCATGATTAACCTCCGATATGCAACGAAAAAGCATACACATATGTACGCTTTTTCCGTTTAACAGCTGTTTAATTATTTTTTGATAAGAGCGTCCGTTAATTTGTACTTTGCTGCGATTTCATCAACAGTGCCGTCTGCATACAATTCTGAAATTGCGCTGCTTACTGCGTCTGCAAGGTCGCTGCCCTTTCTGAATGCAATTCCGTACTCCTGGTCGCCGAAGTTGTTGTCCATGTTGCATACAAGGTCGGAATAATCGGTACCTTCGCCTGTCATTGCAAGTGCGCATACGCTGTCAACAAGCGCTGCGTCTGCTGTTCCGGACTTAACTTCCATAAGAGCCTTTGCCATTGAATCAACACCGGTGTAGTTTGCGTTTTTGAAAAATTCTTTTGCCGATACAACTACCGTATCATCATCGGGAATTTCGCCTGTTATTTTGCCTTCGCCTGTAGAACCCTGTTCTGCTACAAGTGTAATTCCGTCGATGTTTGCAAGAATGTCTGCCGCTTTGTCCTTTTTCATAACAAGAGCCTGTGTATTTTTAAGATACGGGTTGGAAACGCTCATGTTCTGCTTTCTTTCTTCTGTTATGCACATTCCGTTCCAGATACAGTCAATGTTTTTGGAATTAAGTTCAACTTCTTTTGAATCCCAGTTGATTTCAACAAAATCCGGTTTGATACCGAGCTTTTTGCAAACCGCATCGCCGAGTTCCTTGTCAAAACCGATAAGGTCGCCGTTTTCGTCCTTGTAATCCATCGGTGCAAAAAGCGTAATGCCGATTGTCATTGTGCCTTTGTCCTTTACGTATGCGAGGTCTGATGTCTCACCGTCCGTGTTTGCTTTTTTGCCGCATGATGCCATGCTCATGCACATAACGCCTGCCATTAAAACTGATAATAACTTTTTCATTTTTTTCATTCTCCTTTTTGTTTGATGTTTAACTTATGAGCCTATTATAGCACAACGCTTTAGTTTTGTAAAGTGATAAAGTGATAAAATGATAAAGTTTATGCACAATGCATACATTGGCAATAAATAAAGATGACGATATGGTCATCTTTTACAAAGGATTTAAATTAAGTTCCCGATTCATAGGAAAGCAGACTGATTTTTTCATCAATATAATCGGATAAAACATTTTTAAATCCGATTGGTGTTACAAGGTTGTTGTATAAACATTTAACAAAATCTTCAGCCTCGGCGCGTTTAAAAAATAAATCACGTATAATTTTACATTCGCGCCGGCGTTTTCCGTTGGGGTAGATGTTTTCTCTGTCAATTTCCGCGCCGTATACCTTTAAGTCGCAGTATTTTTCGCGAACATTGTCAATAAGTAAAAAATATGTAAGTTTCATGGTATATTGCGATTCCTCGGTAATGTCAACAAATGACTGACCGTAAAATTCTTTCTGCAAAATAATTCCTCCTTGTCGGGCAGAGCCGTATGATGTCTTGAGTGATAATAAGTGCCGTGACCGACACATATTTATTATAGTACATTATATTGGGAAAATCCAGATAAATCCATCGCGGAAAATGACGTTATTCGGCACAATGCGGCGTATGTGACATGAAATTTTGGGGAAGTATGTAAAAATAGGAACGAAAGAAATATATAATGACGATAAATGTCGTACGTTTTTTTCGGACAAAAAAAAGAACTGCAGCAAGATAATTACATTTTGCCGCAGCTTCTTCTGATTTTTAAAAATTAGTCCTGAGCGGGAGCGCCAACCGGACAAACACCTGCACAAGCACCACATTCGATACATGTATCAGCATCAATAACATATTTTGAATCGCCCTCAGAAATAGCACTTACGGGACATTCGGCAGCGCATGCGCCGCAGCTGATGCAATCGTCAGAAATTTTATAAGCCATTTAAAACACCTCCTTGATTATGTTTATAATAGTATATCACACTTTTTATCAATCTTCAAGTGATTTTAAAATTTCTTCATCTTTTTTTTCAATAAAATCGGTTTTTTTTTCTTTTTTCAGGATTTTCAGGTCCTTAACGTCAAATTCTGCGACAGTAGATTCCTTCTCTTTTTCGATGCGTACTTTGGCAATGCCCTTCAAAATGCTGACATATTCAACCGTACCGCGCCCTTGCGGCGTCATAACCGCAGCGCCCTGGCGGGGAGTGGTGCGCAATAGATCCTCATATGCGTCCTGTTCATATTTCAGACAGCACATAAGTCTGCCACATGTGCCGGAAATTTTTGTGGGATTTAATGATAACCCTTGTTCCTTTGCCATTTTTATTGAAACAGGCTGAAATTCGTTTAAAAATTTGGAACAGCATAGTTCGCGCCCGCATATACCGATGCTTCCGAGTATTTTCGATTCGTCGCGTATGCCGATTTGGCGCAGTTCTATTCTTGTGTGGAACACGGTTGCAAGGTCCTTTACAAGTTCGCGGAAGTCGACTCTGCCTTCAGCGGAAAAATAAAACAAGATTTTACTGCCGTCGAATGTGTATTCGACTTCTATCAATTTCATGCCGAGATTATGTTTTTTTATCTTCTCGGTACAGATTTTGAATGCCTCGCGTTCTTTTTCGTGATTATCCTTTACATGCTGCAAATCTTCCGGTGTGGCAATGCGGATTACTTCACGCAAAGGTTTTGTCAGTTCGTTATTATTGATTTCATGTAAGCCGATTGCAACTTTGCCAAGTTCAATCCCTCGTGATGTTTCAACGATAACGCTGTCATTGTCTTTTATATCAAGTCCGGCGGGGCTGAAATAATAAATTTTACCTACCGGCTGAAATCTTACGCCAACTATTTTTGTCATTTGACACGCTCCTTAAGTTTATTGTAAAAATCATCGCTCACTTCGATAATAAGTGCGCTTTTTTCGTTATTGTACAAAATACAGCAATAGTTTCTGCCCGGAAACAGGGAAGATGTAAATGTTTTGTGCGAAAGAGGAACACAGTAAAATCTGCCGCGTTTTATACGCTTAATCTTATTGTAATTTACGCTGACTTCATCACATCGCCGACCGGCGCGGACGTGCGCCGTGATTGACTTTTTGTTTAGCGTGTATGTGTAAACAGCCGAATAGCGTATGTAAATCACATAGACGGCCGCGCAGTACATAATTATGGTAAATACCGTATGTGCGGTAACATGGTTGGGGAAAAGCCCTTTAAGCAAAATCCCCGCGGTGTATGCGCATAGCATAAGCATAAGCCCTGAAAAGAACTGCTTTGCACCGGGTTTGCGTTCTTCTGAAAACATATCATTCTCCCATCTGTTAGCTCGGCATTTTTACTGCCGGACGCCGAAAAAGTAAAGTTTCGGCACATATTTTATGTACATATTATATTATATTTTAACGATTATGTCAAGCGGTGGGGATTTTTTTAAAAAAAGTCTTGCAATTATGTGGGAGATGATGTATAATGGAATAAATTTGCAGAGTAGGATACCGAGCGTAAAGTGCCGGGCGGACGGGGAGTTGCCGTGCGGACGAAAGGCTTTCAGCTTGCGGTTCGGCGTCCGCATCCCGCTGCCGTACAGAGGATTTTTGATAAGATATTTTATTGCACCTCTATTAAGCAGCAAATTTTCAGGAGGTGTATTTTTATGTTTAAAAATTTTATTCAGTCTGCAAAAAACTTTAAAAGCACAAAGATTTTGTGTGCATCGGCGATTATGACGGCAATGTATGTGGCACTGTATGCAATGAAACTGCAGCTTACGCCGCAGCTGCGCATTACTTTCACATTCATTCCGATGGCTCTAACCGGATGGCTTTTTGGGCCTGTTCCGGCTATGGCTGTCGGACTTTGCGGCGACGTAATCGGCGCGCAGGTGTTTCCGTCGGGTAGTTTCTTCCCGGGATTTACGGTTACCGCGGTGTTATCGGGACTTATTTACGGTCTGTGCCTGTATCGCACGGAAGGAAAATGGCTGCTTTTGCGCGCAGCTGCGGCGAAATTTTTAGTAAATATGCTCATGAACACATTATTAAACGCATATTGGCTTTCTGTGATAACGGGTAAGGGATATCTTGTGTATCTTTCAAGCCATTTTATCAAGAATATCAGTACGCTTGTTTTTGAAGTGATAGTGTTGTATTTTATCATGAAATTTCTATCGTCGCACGGCGTTACAAAAATGTACAAATAAACCATTATTAGCACTACAATTTTGTAGGGTTTGACGATATTAATATTTCACCTTGCAAAAAATGCCGAAATATGGTATAAATATATATGTAAACAGTGCATTTTTTTTGAATACGGGAGGAATATCATGGAAGAAAACACAAATAAGTCTATTTACGGCAGACTAAGCATCATCAGCATGCGCGGCTGTGAGGAGATTACGGACAAGATTGACTGGTATCTGCGTCAGTTCCGCAAGGATTATGAGGACGAGGACAGCTATATAACGCATATAAAATGTCCGCGATTCGGTTCGGGCGAGGCAAAGTGCGTTATTAATGAGACGGTCAGAGGGCATGACGTTTATATTATATGCGATATGTTTAATCACGGCATCACATATAATATGTACGGCGTTGAAAACCGTATGAGTCCTGATGACCATTATCAGGATTTAAAGAGAATTATTGCCGCAATTTCGGGAAAAGCAAGACGCGTTACCGTTGTAATGCCGATGCTATACGAAGGCAGACAGCACCGCCGTACGGCAAGAGAATCGCTCGACTGTGCAATGGCGCTGCAGGAGCTTGTTCAAATGGGGGTTTCGAATATTATTACATTCGATGCGCATGACGCAAGAGTGCAAAATGCAATACCGCTGTCAGGTTTTGATGATGTACAGACGACATATCAAATGATAAAGGCGCTGTCAAGGCAGGTTCCGGATATTTCCTTTGATAAAGAAGATACAATCGTTATTTCGCCAGATGAAGGCGGCATGAAACGCGCTATGTATTATTCATCGGTGCTGGGTCTTGATTTGGGCATGTACTACAAGAGGAGAAATTACTCAATAATTGTTGACGGAAAGAACCCAATAGAGGCTCATGTTTACCTTGGCAGAGATGTTGCGGGCAAAGACGTTATGATTATTGACGATATGATTTCAAGCGGCGAATCTGTGCTTGAAATCGGCAGAAAACTTAAAGAGCAGGGCGCAAAAAGAATATTTATCTTTACGGCTTTCGGACTTTTCTGCAACGGACTCGAAAAGTTTGACGAAGCATATGAAAAGGGCGAGATTACAAAGGTATTCACGACCAATCTCGTATATCGTATTCCCGAATTGTTTGAAAAAGAATGGTACTGTGAAGTTGATATGTCGAAATATATTTCGCTTATCATAAATACATTGAATCATGATGATACAATCAGCAATCTTCTTGTTCCGGCGCAGAGAATTGA
Organism: uncultured Clostridia bacterium; assembly: GCA_934487205.1. Taxonomy (GTDB): domain Bacteria; phylum Bacillota; class Clostridia; order UBA1381; family UBA1381; genus UBA1738. The sequence goes on along the minus strand of CAKSRS010000037.1, from coordinate 16,961 downwards.
AAAACTCCTTGCAAAGCTGAACGAGGAAAAAAATAAATAATTTAAAATTTTGAACTTTCCGTAACCGGCAGAAAAATCCGTTTACGGAAAGTTTTTTATATTATGCATAAAACATGGCATATTTGAGAAGAAAAAAATGTAATAATTGATTTTTTTCTACTTATTATATAGAAAAAATAAAAAAACCTTTGACAAACGGACAAATTTGTAGTAATGTATTAATTGTGGATTTTTTTTTTCGGGGGTGATAAAGTGGAAAGCATGATTAATTGGCTGTGGCTGACAAATATTCCGGGTATAAAAAGCACAGATATAACGGCGCTTACAGAACATTTTGACACCATAGACGATATATTTGCAGCTAAAGATTTTTCGGGAGTTCCGGGACTTAAACCGATGCTGAAAGCAAATCTGAAGAATAAAAGTCTGAAAACGGTTGAACATGTTCTTAACAGAATGCAGGCAATTGGCGGTGAAATTTTGACATTTGATGACCCGCGCTTTCCGGACTTGCTCAGAAAAATTGATAACCCGCCATATGTTTTGTATGTGGGCGGCGAGATAATGAAATGGGACAGACTCCTTACAATCGCCGTTGTCGGAACAAGACAGTGTACCGATTACGGAATTGCCGCGGCGAAACATATATGCCCGGGATTAGCGGAAAGCGGCGTTACGGTCGTCAGCGGAATGGCTCGCGGCATAGATACGGTTTCGGCTATATCTGCGATGAATGCCGGTTCAAAAACCATTGCGGTACTGGGCTGCGGTCTTGATATTGTTTATCCGCCGGAAAATGCCGACGTTATGGAAAGAATTAAAGAGCACGGCGCCGTGATAACCGAATACCCACCGGGCACGGAACCGCGCGGAGTTAATTTTCCGTACAGGAACAGGATTATCAGCGGAATATCGCGGGGAGTTCTCGTTGTTGAAGCCCCGTCAAACAGCGGCGCGCTGATTACGGCAAAGTGTGCTTTGGAGCAAGGCAAGGATATATTCGCAGTTCCCGGAAGTATTTTCAAGGCTAATTCAGCCGGAACAAATGCGCTTTTGTGCAATATGGCAAAACCCGCCACATGTGCGGGGGATATTCTTGCGGAATATTCATATGAGTTAAAACACATGCAGCTAGAAAAACCCGAAAAGAGTCTTATAAAGAAAATTTTTAATAAACCGGCAGATAATAAACCAAAACCGGTAAACAATGAAATTAAGATATCTCTTGCAGATAAAAAATATGCGGCTCTTTCCGAGGACGAAAAGAAGATAATGATGTTATTGAATGAAGGGAATATGCATATTGATGATATTAAAAGGGAAAGTGGGATAGATGTATCGGAGCTTATGTCAATATTATCAATGCTCGAATTCAGCGGATTTATTCAGAAAATCCCGGGAAATAACTATAAAATTAACATATAAAACGGAGGACTATATGGCAAAGAAACTTTTAATTGTGGAGTCACCTGCAAAGGCGGGGACAATAAAGAAGTACCTGGGTAAAGACTATGAAGTCACGGCGTCGATGGGACATATCATCGATTTACCGAAAAGTCAGCTCGGCGTTGATGTTGAACATGACTTTGAACCGAAATATATCACAATCCGCGGCAAGGGCGAACTGCTGACTAAACTGAAAAAACAAGCAAAGGGCGCAGATATTGTGTATCTCGCAACCGACCCTGACCGTGAGGGAGAAGCTATAAGCTGGCATCTTGCGCGCGCATTGAATATAGATTTAAATTCCGATTGCCGCGTAACATTTAATGAAATTACCAAAAATGCCGTCAAGGCTGCCATAAAGGAGCCGCGTTCAATAAATATGAATCTGGTAAACGCGCAGCAGGCGCGCCGTATACTGGATCGTGTTGTAGGCTACAAAATCAGTCCGATACTGTGGGAAAAAGTAAAGCGTGGCTTGTCTGCGGGACGCGTACAATCGGTGGCAACAAGAATGATTTGCGACCGCGAGGAAGAAATTGAAAATTTTGTTCCAAAGGAATTTTGGACGGTTGACGCGGTATATAAAAAGGGAAGAAAAGAGTTTTCGGCAAAATATTTCGGCGAAAACGGCAAAGAGACCGAACTTACTTGCCGCGAAGAAGCGGATAAAATTGCATCGGACGTTAAACAGCTTACCGTTACAAACATAAAAAAAGGTGACATTACCAAAAATCCGCCGCCGCCGTTTACAACAAGTACGCTTCAACAGGACGCATCGCGGAAAATCGGATTTTCTACGCAGAAAACCATGCAGACGGCACAGGTACTGTATGAAGGCGTTAATATAGGCGGTAAACTCGGCACGGTCGGTCTGATAACTTACATGAGAACCGACTCGCTCAGAATATCAACGGAAGCACAGCGCGAGGCAATTGGATTTTTAACAAGCACATACGGGAAGGAATATGTTCGTCCGCGCCAATATAAATCCGGTAAAAATTCTCAGGACGCGCACGAGGCAATCCGCCCGACGAGCATTAATATAAAGCCGGACGATATAAAGGATAAACTTACAAACGACCAGTATAAACTGTATAAACTTATTTGGGAACGATTTGCGGCATGTCAGATGTCGGCAGCCGTTTATGATAGTGAAACTGCATCATTAACGTCGGGAACGCACACATTCCGTGCAAGCGGTTCGCAGGTAAAATTCAAAGGATTTATGGTTGTGTATGTTGAGGGCAGTGACGCTGCAAAGGAAAAGGATAAAGCTCTCCCGGCGCTTGAAGAAGGCGAAATTCTGGAAATAAAAGATATTGATTCGGCACAGCACTTTACAAAACCGCCCGCACGATATTCGGAGGCGGCGCTTGTACATGCGCTTGAGGAAAACGGAATAGGCAGACCGAGTACCTATGCGCCGACAATAACGACGATTATATCCCGCGGATATGTACGCAGAATAAAGAAACAGCTCGTTCCGACCGAACTCGGCATTATAACAACGGATATAATGAAAAAACATTTTAAGGATATAGTTGATATCGACTTTACAGCCGGAATGGAGCAGGAGCTTGACGGCGTTGAGGACGGAAAGTTGGAATGGAAAAAAGTTTTAGACGATTTCTATCCTGAGTTTGCCGATAATCTTGAAAAGGCACAGAAAGCCATTGAAAAGGTAAAAATAAAGGACGAAGAATCTGACGTTGTATGTGAAAAATGCGGCAGAAAAATGGTATACAAAATAAGTAAATTCGGCAAATTCCTTGCCTGTCCCGGATATCCGGAATGTAAAAATACAAAAGCAATCCGCCATGAAACGGGCGTAAAATGCCCGAAATGCGGCGGCGAAATTCTTGTTAAAAAATCCAAAAAGGGTAAAACGTATTACGGCTGCGAAAACAACCCGAAATGTGATTTTATGGCATGGGACGAACCGGTAAAAAAGGAAAAGTGTCCGGAATGCGGCAGTATATTATTTAAACGTACAGGAAAAAATGCAAAGATTTACTGTTCAAATGAAAATTGCAAATATGAAAGAAAACCGGAAAGGAAAAAGAGTAAATGACGGTACGGGTAATCGGTGCGGGGCTTGCCGGGTGTGAGGCGGCGTATCAGCTTGCCAAACACGGAATTAATGCGGAACTTTGCGAAATGAAACCGAAAAAATTTTCGCCGGCGCACCACAGCGAAAAATTTTGTGAGCTTGTGTGCTCAAATTCACTTAAAGCGGACAGGATAGAAAACGCGTGCGGACTTTTAAAAGAGGAAATGCGCCTGTTTGATTCGGTCATAATGCGCGCAGCTGATGTATCGCGTGTTCCGGCAGGCGGAGCGCTTGCTGTTGACAGAGACATTTTTTCCGATTACGTGACCAAGCTGATACGAGAAAATCCGCTGATTACGGTAAATAATGAGGAAATAACCGCAATAAATCCCGACGAGTACACAATTGTTGCAACAGGGCCGCTGACATCGGACGGACTGTCATCAGCCGTTGCCGAACTTACAGGCAGCGAGGGGCTGTACTTTTTCGATGCCGCAGCGCCGGTTGTGGAAAAGGACAGCATAGATATGGACAAGGTATTCTACGGTGCGCGTTACGACCGCGGAACAGCGGATTACATCAATTGTCCTATGACAAAAGAGCAATATGAAAGGTTTTATACGGCGCTTATAAATGCGGAGACGGCGGATTTGAAGGATTTTGAAAACAGCAGTGTTTTTGAAGGCTGTATGCCGGTAGAAGTAATGGCAAAACGCGGGGAGCAGACACTTCTGTTCGGGCCGCTGAAGCCGGTTGGACTTAAAAATCCCAAAACCGGCAAGGATGATGCATATGCGGTTGTGCAGCTGCGCCAGGATAATCGGGCGGCAACGATTTATAATCTTGTCGGATTTCAGACCAATTTAAAATGGGGCGAGCAGAAACGCGTGTTTTCCATGATTCCGGGACTTGAAAATGCCGAATTTGTGCGTTACGGTGTTATGCATCGCAACACATATATTGACGCACCGCGTGTACTTAATAGGTATTATCAAATGAAAAAATTCCCCAAAATCTTTTTTGCGGGGCAGATAACCGGCGTTGAGGGATATGTGGAGTCGGCATCATCGGGCATTTTGGCGGGATACAATATGGCGAAATTGCTGAAAGGCGAGCCTATGTTTGAGCCGAGTCCAAAAACCTCGATAGGTGCGCTGCCACTGTATATCTCCAACGAAGGCATAGAGAAACTGCAGCCTATGAACGCGAATTTCGGGATAATAGAGTCACTCGACAGACGGATAAAAAATAAACAGGAACGATACGGTGCAATAGCAAATCGTGCGCTGGAAATCGTGAAAGGACAGGTGATATATAATGACTAACAAAAAAGCTGTAATTTCACTGTTGACGGCAATTGCGGCGTCGGTATTAATCATTGCCGTAATTATTGCGCCAAATGTCAGCAAAACTGCTCCGAAGGGCGTTGACGCCGTCGGCATGCCGGTATTCATGTACTTTGTTACCGATAACGACGAAACGGACAAAACCACGTCGCAAACGCTGGAATGTCTGGAAAAAGAATATATCGGTAAGGTTGAGTTTGAAGTGCGCAATGTGGATAAGGACGAGAAACTTTTGTCGGATTTCCCTGTAAAGGATAATACGCCGGCATTGATTATGCTCGATGAAAACGGTGATATCGACAGTTTTATGTTTAAAACGAACGATTACGATAAACTCAAGAGCGCTATTGATAATGTACTTAATAAACCGGAATAACGAATGAAGGGAGATATTATGAATTACAAAGAATATACAATTGACAAAATAGCAGAAATAACGCAGCTGGACAGAAGCCAGATTGCGAATGCGGTTGAAATTCCGCCGGAACAGAAATTGGGTGATTTGGCATTTCCGTGTTTCGTTCTGGCGAAAACCATGAGAATGGCACCGCCGATTATTGCAAAAAATCTTGCGGAAAATCTGTCTTGCGATGAACATTTGGCAAAAGTAGAGGCAGTCGGCGGATATTTGAATTTTTTCTACAATCGTGCGGGTTTTACCGAATCGGTTATCGGCGAAATAGAAAAAGAAGGCGCCGATTACGGTAAATCCGATATGGGCGCAGGAAAAACGGTACTTGTTGAATATTCATCACCGAATATTGCAAAACCGTTTCATATCGGACATTTGTTTTCCACCGCTTTGGGTAATTCACTCGAGCGCATATACCGTCAGCTTGGTTATAAAACGGTAAAGCTTAACCATCTCGGCGATTGGGGAACGCAATTCGGCAAGCTGATTTGTGCATACAAGCGCTGGGGCGATAAAGATGTAATCGAAAAGGATCCGATTAATGAACTTTTAAAGATTTACGTGAAATTTCATGAAGAAGCGGAAAGACACCCGGAACTTGAGGACGAGGCGAGGGAATATTTTAAAAAGCTTGAAGAAGGCGAACCGGAAACAACGGCGCTTTGGCAGCATTTCCGCGATTTGAGTCTTGTTGAATTTAAACGCGTGTATGACATGCTGGGCGTAAACTTTGATTCATATGCGGGCGAAAGTTTTTATTCGGATAAAATGCCCGAAGTCGTTGATATTCTTAAAGAAAAGGGACTTTTGGTCGAAAGTAACGGCGCTCAGGTTGTAGATTTGTCGGAGCTCAACATTCCGCCGTGCATTATACTGAAATCGGACGGCGCAACAATTTATGCGACGCGCGATATTGCGGCGGCGCTATATCGTAAGCGCACATATGATTTTTATAAAAATATTTATGTTGTCGGTATTCCGCAGGCGCTCCACTTTAAGCAAATTTTTGCCGTAATGAAAAAAGCCGGCTGGGATTGGGCAGACGGGTGCGAACATGTCGGATTCGGATTGGTAAAATTCCCGGACAAAAAACTGTCGACGCGGCACGGTGACGTTGTATTTTTGGAAGACGTTTTGAACGAATCAATCCAAAAGACACTTGAAATCATCACCCAAAACAGTCCGGAAATGGAAAACAAAGAAGAAGTTGCAAAGAAAATTGGAATCGGCGCGATTTTGTATTCGTTTTTAAAAAATTCGCGTGAAAAGGATATAATCTTCAGCTGGGACAGTATGCTTGATTTTGAGGGTGAATCCGCTCCGTATGTTCAGTACAGTTACGCGCGCGGCAGAAGTATTCTGCGCCGCAGCGGTGAGATGACGGGAAAAGCAGACTTCTCACAGGTAACATCGGACGAAGAATACGCGCTCGTAACACAGCTTAACGCATATCGCGATGCAGTAATTGACGCAGCGGACAAAAATGAACCGTTTTACGTAAACAGATATGTAACAAATCTTTCCCGGCTGTTTAATAAGTTTTATAACAATTGTCCGATTTTGAAGGAGGACGTCGCGCCGGAAGTTCGCAATGCACGTCTTGCGCTTGTTAAAGCAAGCTGCGAGGTTATTAAATCCGCACTCGGACTTTTGGGTATCGAAACTGTTGAGACTATGTAGCATGGGAGGATAATTATGGAAAACAGAGTAGCACTTATAGGGATTGTTGTAGAAAATTCAGACTCGGTGGCAGAACTCAATGCTCTGCTGCACGGGTATGCTGATTTTATTATAGGCAGAATGGGTGTGCCGTATAAAAAACGCGGCGTGTCGGTTATCAGTATCGCCATCGACGCACCGAGCGACACGATAAGCACACTGTCGGGGAAAATCGGCATGCTGCCGGGAGTGACTTCAAAGACGGTTTACGCAAAGTTGGATAATGAATGATGAAAGAGAAAATTTATACTATACCGATAAATGAAGCATATGAATCGGATTGTGAATGTCCGCTGTGTTTTATTGAAAAAAAGCTCGAAAGCGACGCTGTTGAGTATGAACTCGGCGCGGCAATGATGGAGCCTGACCATAGAGAACTGTCTAATGAAAAAGGATTTTGCAATAAACATTTCAACCAACTGTTTGCGGCGCAAAATAAATTGCCGCTTGCGCTTGTTTTGGACACACATCTTGATACTGTGCGCCAAAAAATATCTCAAATGCAAAACCCGGAAAAAGCACACGGACTGTTCAAAAAATCGAAACCGTCATGCACGCAGCTTGTTTCATCTTGCATGGTGTGCGATAAAGTAAACAACACAATGGACAGATATTGCCGAGTTCTTATCGAAATGTGGAAAGAGGACGGAGAGTTCAGAGAAAAAATGGCGAAGTCAAAAGGATTTTGCCTGCCGCATTTTGATAGGCTGTATCAAAAGACCGATGATTTGAAGTTCCTGACGGCTCTTGGTCAAGTTGAGGCAAAAGCCCTTGAAAAGTTAAAAGAGGATATTCATCGTTTCACCCTGAAATTTGATTATCGCAATAAGGATATGGAGTGGGGAAATGCAAAAGATGCGCCGCTGCGCACGGTGGAAAAACTGACAGGATATATAGAAAATGAAGGAGAGCAGTCATGAAAGAAAAAATTAGAGAATTCATGATTTTAACTTTAGGCGCCGTGATGATGTCGGTGGGGATATACTTCTTTAAATTCCCGAATAATTTTTCTACCGGCGGCGTAAGCGGAATATCTGTTGTTTTGGGCGCGCTTATCCCCGGACTTTCACCCGGTACATTTGTAATGATTATAAACGTATCATTATTGATTATCGGATTTATAATTATAGGAAAAAGTTTCGGAATAAAAACAGTTTACTGCAGCATGCTTATGTCCTTGCTGATTTATCTTTTGGAACGGGTATGTCCGATGTCAAGACCACTCACGACGCAGCCGGTTTTGGAACTTGTATTTGCAATTTTGATGCCGGCGGGAGGAAGTGCGCTCTTGTTCAATGAGGACGCGTCAACGGGCGGTACCGATATTGTGGCAATGGTAATAAAAAAATACGCCAAAATTAATATCTCAAAAGCGCTTTTTATATCGGATATTGTCATTGTGATGTCAACGGCTTTTGTATTCGGCGTTGAAACATGGCTGTTTTCAATTTTGGGATTTTTGTCAAAGGTATTTTTGGTTAATAATTTGCTGGAAAGCATAAATTTATCCAAATACTGTACCGTGATTGTGCCGCCCGAACATGAGGAGGACGTACGCAGATTTATTACTGAAACATTGCATAAATCGGCAACGGTCAGCGAAGCGTACGAAGGCGCATATAAAAATGACAAAAAAACAGTATTTCTTGTTGCGCTTAAGCGCAAACAGGCAGTTATGCTGAAAAGATATATAAAAAATCTTGACAGCCGTGCATTTATGATTATCAGCAATACGAGTGATGTTTGCGGCCGCGGCTTTCGTGAAACTGCATAAAAGGAGGTAAAATTTATGCTTTGTGAAAAAATAAAACTTACAAATGATGAAGATGTGTATCTTGATACATATGTGCCGGATAAAGTCGGTGATTATACGGGGAAGGCAATTCTTGTTATTCCCGGCGGCGGTTACGGCGGTGTATGTTCCGAGCGTGAAGGCGAACCGATTGCGCTTGCGTTTTTGAAATACGGTTACAGCGCATTTGTTTTGCATTATTCTGTCGGAAGGGAAAATAATTTCCCAAAACAGCTTATTGAGGCATCGCTTGCAATCAAACATATAAAAGACAATGCGGAAAAATATCATATTAACCCGGACGAAGTGTTTGCTGTCGGGTTTTCGGCGGGCGGACATCTTGCGGGAAGTCTTGGGATTATGTGGAAGATTGACGAAGTTCAAAAAAGCATTGACATGCCTTACGGATATAATAAGCCGAAGGGTGTTATGCTGATTTACCCCGTGGTATCGGGCGAGAGTTTCGGGCACATGGGTTCATTTCAAAATCTTGCCGGCTGTGAAAATCCATCGAAAGAACAGTTTGATTCCATGAGCCTTGAAAAGCATGTGGACAGTGATTCTGCGCCGGCATTTATCGTTCATACGGTAACAGACGACTGCGTTAATGTTCGTAATTCGCTTGTTTTGGGCGAGGCATACGCATGTGCGGGTAAAAGATTTGAAATGCATATTTATCCGGACGCACCGCATGGGGTTGCTCTCGGTAATGAAATAACGGAGTGCGGCTGCAGTGACTGGGTGGATAAATGTATTGCAAAATGGGTTGAACATGCCGCCGAATGGGCGGAAAATCCAAAATCATTTAATTAAAATATTATAAAATAGGAGAAATTTGTTTGAAGAATAAAAATTTGTTATCGGATATTGTTTGCTGACCGGGAGGAATGTAAACAAGACCGTTCCTCCCATATGATTTATAAAAAAATCTTTAGGAGGAAATTTAAAATGAATCGTGAAAATAAACGCAGACAATATAAAAAAGGTTATTATAAAACGCATGCATGCAATGATAGTTTTACATGCAAAGTATGCGGCAGACTGGTAACGCCGTACGGCGCGGGCAGTGAGCATAGAAACCATTGTCCCAACTGCCTTTCAAGCTTGCATGTTGATATTGAGCCGGGGGACAGAGAATCCGATTGCGGAGGTATTATGGAGCCCGTTGCCGTGTGGGTAAGAAAAAACGGCGAATGGGCAATAATACATCGCTGCCGCCGCTGCGGCGCATTATCATCGAATCGTGTTGCCGCCGATGATAACCCGATGAAGCTCATGAGTATTGCCATGAAACCGCTTTGCGAGCCGCCGTTCCCGCTTGAACGAATAGAAGAAATGACGGCCCTTATGGGCGGCGACGGATGCATGGGTAAATAGAATTTTGCGCTTATTGTAACAAAAGGGAGCTGCAGCCAAATGAAATCATTTTAAGCTGCGGCTCTTTTATATTTTAAGCTTTGAAAAAAACTGCCATGTTGATAAAGTGCCGTCACGGTTATATCTTTTGAGCATGTACAAGCAGTCCTCGTCATGAGAAATTTTATTTATGCCCTCGATGCACGAAAAGCTGACCATGAAATCCATTTTTTTCAGCACGCGGCTGCTTTCCTTGCTGTAGCTACCGAAAGGGTAAGTGTATATAACAGGGCGGTAATTGCAGTGTGCAAAAAATTCCGATTGCATTTTTTGCGTATCCTGAAAAAATACGTTAATATAATCCAATGAATTTTCCGACTTGTTCTTTTGTGTGCCGTAACGTTTTGAAGAAATGGAATGAAACGCATATGAATGGTTCCCGAATTCAACATGCTCGTTATCGGCAAGCGTGTTTATGTCGCTCCAGCGCAGATAGCTGTACAAAGGATTTACAATATTGCTCTCGGTGTATTCATCGGTGTAACTGCCAACAACGGAAAAAATTGCATTTGCGTTATGCTTTTCAAGAAGGGGAACAACATATTCGAGATTATTGTACATGCCGTCATCAAATGTAATAACCACAGGCTTTTCGGGCAAAGGCTCGTCGGTATATACGTAGCGGATAAGCTGTTTTGCGGATACGGACGTATACCCCTTTTGTTCAAGATAAAGTAAATCCTCCTCAAATTTTTGCGGCGTAATAACGTATTTTCCGACTTTTGCCGGGTCGTTTACAACGCTGTGATACATTAATACGGGAAGATTTATCGAGCTGTCGGTATCTTTAAAAACAGATACATTTTCAGATTGCGCAAAAACTGCCGTAAAGAAAGCCGCGGCAGCGAGAATGAATAATATTAATTTTTTAAAACTCATTATATCACCCAATATAATGATATGGAAAATAAAAACGTGCTATTCCGAAAATTTCCGGAACAGCACGTACGATTTTTAATTTACGCTTTGTTAACCGAGCCGAACAGCTCCATTTTTTCTTTAACAATCGTTTTGATTGCTTCGCAGCCGGGGGCAAGAAGCTTTCTCGGGTCAAATCCCTTGCCGACAAGGTCTTTGCCTTCTTCAATATACTTTCTTGTTGCTTCCTGGAAGTAAAGCTGACATTCGGTATTAACATTGATTTTTGCAACGCCGAGAGAAATAGCCTTTTTAATCATATCAGCCGGGATTCCCGTACCGCCGTGAAGTACAAGGGGTAAGTCGCCGACTTTTTCCTTTGTTGCCGCAAGAGCGTCAAAGTCAAGACCTTTCCAGTTTGCCGGATATTTTCCGTGGATATTGCCGATACCTGCTGCAAGGAAATCAACGCCGAGGTCAGCAATCATTTTACATTCATTTGGGTCGGCAACTTCGCCGGCACCGATTACGCCGTCTTCTTCGCCACCGATTGAACCGACTTCAGCCTCGATTGAAATGCCTTTGGAATGGCATACTTCAACCAATTCTTTTGTTTTTGCAATATTTTCTTCGATAGGGTAGTGTGAACCGTCGAACATTATTGATGAAAATCCCGCCTCAATGCATTTATATGCACCTTCGTATGTGCCGTGGTCAAGGTGAAGCGCCACGGGAACTGTAATTCCCATTTCTTCGACCATAGCTTTAACCATAGCTGTTACGGTCTTAAATCCTGTCATATACTTTCCTGCGCCTTCGGATACACCGAGAATTACCGGTGATTTATTCTCCTCGGCAGTTTGCAGAATGGCTTTTGTCCATTCCAAATTGTTGATGTTGAACTGACCTACGGCATACTTGCCGGCAACGGCCTTGTTTAACATATCTGTTGCTGAAACTAACATTTAAGTTTCCTCCTTTAAAATATATTTATCAATCAAGTACAATGGCACTTGTATTTAATAACTCATCAAGGGCTGCACGGTTTGCTGGAATTTCTTTTGAATTTCCGCACTCGCGGCAGCATAAAGTGATATTTGAATTATCAATTTCTATCGCAATTGCATGACTACCGCAGCTGCACGATACATTGCCGTCTTTAGCAATTTCGTTTATGCGCTCAACTTCGTCAAAAATAATGCTTAATTCATCGCTTACGGAATACTCGTCATTCATTTCAATAAGCATCTTTTCCTGGCGTTCAATTTCGTCGCGAACTTCGTCCTTATCGCCTATGAATAGTATTCCAAAACCGGTCTCAGGACATCGGAATACGAAAAACTTGCTTTGCCAAAATGTTATTTTCTGTATATTAAAAGTGTGCGACTCATCACACAGGGGGCAAGCTATCACTATGTTATATTTGTCTTTTTTCGGTGTTACGGTGACGCAGTGTTCGCCGCATGCACCGCTCGGACATGCAAGCTTTGTACCGTCCTTGCCGGAAAAATCAAATAAATTATATTCTTTTACCGCAATTGATGAACAATATGGGCATATGTAGCCGAGAGCCTTTTTAAATTCCTTAATCATATCAAATTCCAATCTTATTTTCCCGTGCCCAGTAGAAAAGGTATTGCTGTGCAAATCCGCCGAGGTCGCCGAATTTCTGCTTTGCAAGCGCGGATATGGCGTCCTTCGTCTGTTCACCGTCTGTATAACAGTATTCCATAATGCGTTTTATCCACACATCAACCGGGAAACTGTCATATTTTTCGAGGCTGAAAAGAAGTACGCAATCCGCAACCTTATTACCGACGCCGGATAATTTTAAAAGTTCGTTTTTTGCATATTCTGCCGATGCTTTTTTAAGACATTCCAAATCAATCATGCCTCCCGATACGCATTTTGCGGCGGAAAGTATGTATTTATCACGAAATCCCGCCTTGATTACCGATAAATCGGAAAGAGAAAGCGATGCGATGCGTTCGGGGCCGGGGAAGGTGTAAAATGTTTCACCCATATATTCCGTCTTGTCACCAAAAGTCCGGCACAGCGAATTAATTATTTTCTTTATTCTTGGGATATTGTTACTTGCCGAAATAATAAAGGAAATCAGACATTCAAACGGCTCCTGATTTAAAATCCGTATGCCGCTGCCAAAGGAAATTGCATTTTTCATTACAGAATCGGCAGATAATGTTTGTTTAATTTTACTGTAATCTCGGTCTGCATCAAAGTAATGTTTCCAGGTATTTTCCCAATCTTTCGCGGAAGTGTCATACAGTATAATATTGTCGCCTTGCGCGGTTATGTAAAGCGGCTGACCGCAGGCTATGCCCAAATAGCCGTCACCGTGCTTGTCCCAACGAAAACACTGTCCGCAGTCGAATGTCTGTGTTAAATTGAAATCCTTTGTATTTTCCAATATCAAATCGGTATCTTTTTCATAAATTTTCATAACAATGATAGTATAGCATAAATTTGTAATTTTATCAATATTTTTATAAAAAATTGTGCAAAATAATAGACAAATAGTAAATTTGTGGTATAATATTAGGGAAAAGAGCTATTTATCAAACGATATAGCCCTTTCAGGAAAGGAATGATTTAAATGACAGATAAAGAGCTTTATAAAAAGCTGGCGTATAAAACCCGAAACGTGTATCAGACGCTTACGCCGGAAGAAAAGCGCACAATGCTTGATATGTGCGATGAATACCGTAATTTTTTGGATAACGGAAAAACGGAGCGCGAATGTGTGCGTAGTGCGGTAGCTATGGCGGAATCAAACGGTTTTGTGCCGTTTAATACCAAAAATGAATTAAAACCGGGCGACAGGGTGTATATGATAAACAGAAAAAAGAATATTCTCCTCGCTGTAATAGGAACAGAGGATATTGATAACGGAATCAACATAGTCGGTGCGCATATTGACTCGCCGAGACTGGATTTAAAGCAAAATCCGCTGTATCAGTCAAAGGAGATGGCGCTTTTAAAAACCCATTACTACGGGGGAATTAAAAAATATCAATGGACAGCTTTGCCGCTTGCAATTCATGGTGTATGCTATACAAAGGACGGGGAACAGGTGGAAATCTGTATAGGTGAAAAGGACGACGACCCTGTATTCTGCATAACCGATTTGCTGCCGCATCTGTCGCAGGAACAGATGTCCAAAAAGCTCGCAGACGCCATTGAGGGCGAATCGCTGAATATTCTTATCGGCGGCATGGGCGTAAATGACAGCGAAATTGATGACAGCGTGAAGTTTAACATCCTGAATATTCTGAACATAACTTACGGGATAACCGAAGAAGCGTTCTTAAGTGCCGAACTTGAAATTGTACCTGCATTTAAAGCGAAAAATGTAGGACTGGACAGCAGCTTTGTCGGCGCGTACGGGCAAGATGACAGAGTTTGCGCATTTACTGCACTGAAGAGTATTCTGGAAGTTACAACCCCGAAAAAAACAGCAGTTTGCCTGCTTGTCGACAAAGAAGAAATAGGCTCCGTAGGAAATACGGGAATGTTGTCAAGATTTTTTGATATGGCTGTTGCGGAACTGATTGAAAAAATAAAAGGCAGATGCGATATGGTCACATTCAATAAGGTTATCCGCAATTCGGCATGTATGTCAAGCGATGTCAGCGCGGCGGTAGACCCGAATTACGAAAATGCCTTTGAACGCCAAAATTCCTCATATGCCGGACGCGGAATGGCGCTGATGAAATACACCGGTTCACGCGGGAAGTCGGGTGCGTCGGACGCGTCAAGCGAATTTGTGCACGAAATAATGACTATAATGAACAATAACAATGTCGTTTGGCAGACGTGCGAGCTTGGCAAAGTTGACAAGGGCGGCGGAGGAACCATTGCAATGTATGTTGCGAATTTGAACATGGATGTTATAGACTGCGGCGTACCGGTTTTGTCGATGCATTCACCGTTTGAGGTGACGGCGAAGGGCGATATTTATATGGCGTACAAAGCTTATGCGGCTTTTTATAAGGACAGATAAACATTCGCTTGTCAAATATATAGCAGAGGGCGCACCGATGTATTGCGGTGCGCCCTGTATTAATATATAAATTCGTATTTGTATGAAAAATCGGTTTGCTTAAAAATATCTTCCAGAGATTTTGAAAAATAAACGGTGTCATCTGTTATAAAAATTCCGCGGACACCGTATTTGTTTAAAAGAGCAATTCCTTCATCAAGTCCCGCGACAAAAGCGGCGGTAGCAAGCGAGTCGCACAGAGCCGCATTTTCCCCGATAATCGTTACCGAGTGAAGTCCGTTATTTGCCGGATATCCCGTTTTGGGGTCAAAAATATGGTGGTATCTGATGCCGTCAAGCTCGAAATACCGCTGATAGTCGCCCGAGGTTATAACGGCAAGATTTTCGGCAGATATTATGCCGATAACCGAGTTTTCGGCTTTAGGATTTTGAATACCGACCTTCCAATATTCGCCCGTAGGTTTTTTGCCGACGGCATACGCATTGCCGCCGAGTGAAAGCATTGCGGAGGTAACGCCGTCAGCTTTCAAAATTTCACATAACCTGTCGGTTGCGTAACCCTTTGCGACAGCACCGAGATTCACCGATTTTTGTTCATTTGATTTTTCCAGCGCTGTTTTTACATCGGGAATTACTCCGGAGTTGTTTTTTATATCCCATGCCTCAACGAGCGGGTTAAGATAAATCGAGAAAAAATCAGAGTTTTCATCAGTGAATTTTTTGCCGTATTCAAGAATTTTTTTCGTATCATCTGAAAGAGGTACGTTTTCGTTGTGATTAAGACGATATATTTCGGAATTCTCATCTGTTGCGGAAAACATTTTTTCCGCCTTGCGCAAGTAATTTTTGCAGTCGCGTAAAGGCTTATCGGTACGGGAGTATACCGTTATTTCGGTAACGGTATCAAAATAATCGGTAAACGTTGCCGTTTTAAGACGCGGACTCATGCGCTGTGACGCAAAAACAAGCAAAACGGCAAAAATGAGAAGTGCATAAAATATAATCCGTTTTTTCATGTTTCGTCCTCCGGTTTTTCAAGAGTAATTCTGCCGATTTTGCAGCCGCGAAGTTCGTCAAGGAGAATATTTGCGGCGCGCTCGGTGTCAATTTCGCCGCCGGATACTACGCAGCCGCGTTTTCTGCCGATTAATTCGAGAATTTCGTATCCCGGCATATCGGAAATATCGTCAAGCTTGTATCTTTCGCAAAGTTTTTCGGCGTAATTATCACGGAGATATTCGAGAAGGGAGTATGCCAAAAGCTCAACCTCCATAATTTCGTCGCGGATTGCGCCCGTATAAGCAAGATTTACCGCCGTGCGCTGATTATCAAATTTCGGCGGGAGAATACCCGGTGTATCAAGGAGTTCCAGACCGTCTTTAAGGCGAATCCATTGTTTTGTGCGTGTCACGCCGGGGCGGTCGCCTGTTTTTGCGCTTGCTTTTCCCGAAAGGCGGTTTATCAAAGTTGATTTGCCTACATTTGGTATGCCGACCATCATTATTTTAACACCGCGGTTCATGCCCCTTTCACGTGCTGCCTGAATTTTATCGGAAATCAATTCTTTTGCGGCGGGGGCAAGCTTATTTATTCCCATGCCATCTTTACAGCTTATTGGAATAACTTTAATTCCGTTTTTGTTGTACCATGCCGTCCATTTGTCCGTTATTGCGGCGTCGGCGAGGTCATATTTATTCATAACAACAAGTCTCGGCTTGCCGCGGAGAATATCATCAAAATTGGGATTGCGCCCGGAGAAGGGAATGCGTGCGTCCAAAATTTCCACAACAACATCGATATTCCGCAGATTTTCTTCAATCATACGCCGTGTTTTTGCCATATGCCCGGGGTACCATTGTAAATTTTGCATGCTGTCACCTCATAAAAAATAAATTTAAAAG
>CAKSRS010000036.1 GCA_934487205.1 uncultured Clostridia bacterium | reverse complement strand
GTAATATATAGGGAAGCAGACGAATAATATGGGTATGTTTTAAGGAAAGGAAGATTAATTATTATGGAACAAAATGCATCAGGTATTGTATCATTTATGGCATTTGCACCGCTTATTGCCGGTGTTGTATGCTTTATATTTCTTTACAAGCCGCTGAAAAAATTATATATGCGTTTGCTGAGGAAACGCAATCTTGTAGGAGTATTTGCTGTGTTTTTCCTGACAGGGTTTATATATTTTCTTGGATTTTTTGCTCTTGCCGGAGCATTGACGCAACTAAGGAAGGAAAGGGACCAACTTTTTGCGAGAATTGCCGTATCGCCGTCCGATCAGGCTGCGGACGAACTGATTGCGTATATTCAGCAATACGGTTGCGAAAATAACCCCAATGCATGGAACAAGTTGCGCAGTATATGGATTGCATTCAACGAAAGTCCAAATGTTTCAACAGAAAAGAAAAAACAGTTGAAACAATTTTTAATGTTGCAGGGACTTACGATGCACTATCAGGACGCACAGATTATCGACAACTGCAAACTGTGATATTTTCCGCTGCGGCGGTTAATATAAAATAATATTAAATCGGAAGGAAGTTTTTATATGAAAAGAACAAGAAAAGCCATAAGCATAATACTGTCGGTACTTATGCTTATGCAAATGATGACAGGTGTGGTGCTGGCTGAAAATTTGGCACCTCAAAATTTACATTGGGCAACGGAAAAAGACCTGGACTGGAACATTGATGTTTCCGACAATATTGTTTGGGATTTAGTGGACGGATATGACTTATATATCGTTTACGTATATAAAGATAATATTGAGATTGGTTCAATTCTTGTCGAACGTGATGAAGAATACGACTTTGGTTATGAGAGCATATTAGGAGATATGATAAACGGCGGTACGGGTAGTTATACCGTTAAGGTTGCTACCTACGGAGGCACATGGGAAGATTATGACTCATATGTTGCAGATGAAGATATACCTATTTTGGGAACATCCGAAATGTCAACACCATTTAATTATACAGGCGAGGTAAAAACACATGCCGATACAACGGAGGAAAGTACTCAAAAGAGTGAAGAAGTAATCAAAGATGATGCACATAAAACCGAAAGCTATAATCCGACTTATGTATCGGATGCCGAGATTGAATGTCCGAATGCCGTCAAGATATGTTATGACTTAGGGATTATGCCTGATGTGTACGAGAACGCAAATAAGATTGTTTCAAGGAACGATCTTGACAGAGTGTGTACGAACTTATTTGAAAGCAAATTCAGCGGCGGTGATGATACAAATGTGAGTTTAGAGCAAATATGTGATAAACTTGCTAATTCTATGATGCCGAGCGGAGCGTCTTTGCCGACTATGGAGGTCCAATTGCGCAGCGACGTAGAATTAGGTCTTGACTCGTATGTTTCGTATGCACAGCTTGCAAAGATTGTTTATAATGCTCTGAACAGCTATTTCAGAATATATAGCGGAAAATTTCTCATAGATGAGAATGGACAAATGTTCAGAGAGGGACAAGACGATGTGGAGGGCGGCTTGCTCTATGTAAAAGGATATGTAAAATACGAAGGAAGCGTAAGCGTTTCGGGCAATGAAGCGACCGTCAGCGGAAAATTTTATAGCCAAGAAAGCCAATTCGGAAAAAGTGTTGAAAACGTTAAACTCAGCATTTCGGATGAAAATTTAGAGAGCGGGGACGATTATTTGCTGTTCGTAAAGGATGATACGATTGTTTCCGCAGTTTCGGCAAATGGTGCAAAGACAGAGGCGGTAAGTAAAGATATAACGCCGCCTACGGTTATAATTCTTACAATAGGTGATGTAAATGCAATTGTAAACGGCGAAACGGTTACAAATGACGTTGCACCGATGGTTGTAAATGATAGAACAATGCTGCCTATACGTTTTGTTGCGGAAGCTCTCGGAGCGGCGGTCGATTGGTACGAACCTCTGCAAACAGTAACGGTTAAATCACGCAAAACAGATATTTCAATAAAAATCGGCGAAAAATATGCAAGCGTAACAGAGAAGATAGCTCTTTATAATCAGCCGATCAAAGAGGTTGAACTTGACTCTCCTGCATTTGTAGAAAACGACAGAACTTATCTTCCGCTTAGATTTGTGGCAGAAAAGCTCGGTGCAGATGTCAAGTGGGACAATGCAACTCAAACTATAACAATTACCAAAAAGTAATATTTTCCGCTGTGGCGGTTAATATAAAATAATACATTATGAAAGGATGTTTTTATGAAAAGAACAAGCAAAGTCATAAGCATAATACTGTCGGTACTTATGCTTATGCAAATGATGACAGGGGTGGTTTTTGCCTCGGGCAAAACAAAACTTAATGCTCCGGCAAATGTTAAAATTGCGTATGATGAGGGTTATGAGGACTATGTGTATACGTTTGACGCAAAAGTTCCATCCGACACAAACGCATACGAATACACAGTATGCGTCGGAGGAAATGTTAACGGAAAAATTCTTCTTTCAATCCCAAACTTTTTTTCCTTTAAACCCGAGTTTTTAAAGGGAGATATTGAAGATACATTTGCCGACTGGAAAGAGGATATGGGTGTTTCGGACTGCGAAATGCTTATAGGTTTCTTGGTAGTATCTAAGGACGAAGAAGCCTATGCCGACAGCAATATAACCATTGTGGACGCAAAGGCTAATATAAAGAATGTAAATGCCGGTTTCGGCGGAAAGTGCGACGGCGGCGCTTACTGGGCTTTCTCAAACGGTACTCTCACATTTTTCGGAAACGGCGCTGCCGATAAACCTTACGATGTAAATACAGATGATGTTGAAACAATTATTTTTGAAAGCGGTATTACGGCATTTGATGAGTCTATGGGATTCTATGATTTCCCGTCTCTTAAATACATATATATCAACAATGATAATTTTAATACGGAAGACAATATTTTTCGCGATTCAAGTCATTATATAGTGGTCTTTGCTCCGAAGAATTCAACCGTTCATAATGCGATTGAGGGTATTTATGACAGTAATTTTAAGTTTATGGACATCAGAACCGGAAGTGAGAACTACCGCACCGCTCCGTCATATGTAGACGAAGTTAAAATAATGAGCGACTGCAATATTATTCCGCAGATATATTCAAAATTAGACGAATATATAACCAAAATAGACTTTGCAAAAGCGATGGTGGCAAGCAGAGAAGTAGGTCTTTATATAAAAAAAGACGAAGCACGATACAGCGATTTAACAGTCGGTACATATGAAAACGGCTGTGCAAATTATGCGGTTGATTGCGGTTGGATTACGCCTAAAAGCGAGACGGAATTCGGTGCAAACGACACACTGACCTATGGCGAAATACAAAGCGCAATCATAAAAGAGTGTATATGTCAGGATGAAAAACACTTAAAATTGAATATCACCGTAAACGGGCTTGAAAGCGATGACAAAATCACATACGAGGAATTTGCAGCGCTTTTATATAAGGCGGGCACACTGAGAGACAACACCGAAGACGGCGGCTATACTTTTGAAATCGGTCCTATGGGAAGTCTTTTTGAAGGCTCAATTTCAACCGACTTTGAAAACGGTGAATGGATTGCAACACTAAACGGTACGGTTAAAAAGCACGTCAGAAGTCTTGGCAGCGAAACAATAACCGATGAAAAATGTAAAATTTACGATACAGAACTTTTCGGCATTGAAGACGACAATATAAAACTTTGCATGGACGGATATAAGGGCATAGTTTCAGGCATTTACACCACATACAATATCGTAAAGGACGGCAAGGTATATAGGGCTGACTTTACAATCAATGACGGCGCGGCTGAAACAAACAGCAAAACCGTGTCGCTTAAATTAAATGCAGAGGGCTACACAAAGTACAGCATCGGCGGAGGCTCTTATAAAACAATCACACCTTCACCGATTTCGTATACTTTGGACAGCAAGCACGGCGAGCAGAGTGTTTCCATAACCTTTGCAAACGATGACATTTCAAAGACAAAAACTGTTGTAAAAACAATTAAACTTAACAATCTTCACAAGGTTATCTATATGGCAGACGGCAAAGAATTTTATAACATTCTTGTCGGCTGCGGCGATGCAATACCGGAACTCAAAAATCTGCCCGTAAAAGAGGGTTATGCATTTGACGGCTGGGAAAACTTCCCCGAAATAATGCCTGACAATGATATAACCGTAAATGCAAAATTTGTCGTTGAACCGCCTGTTGCAACAGGTACATTCAGTGCGAACGACAAAGCAAAATGGTCGCTTACAAAGGACGGAACTCTTTACATCAGCGGTACGGGCAGCGCAAGTGTAACAGGCGGAAGCGGTAATGAACAGGCGGATCATGTTCTTGAATATATGACTGACAGAGCGAAAGCTGAAACAATTAAAAAGGTTGTTGTCGGCGAGGGCATTACCGATATAGGCGACTATGTTCTGTATGAACTCTACAATGCCGAAGAAATTACACTTCCGTCAACACTCAAAACGATCGGCAAGGCATTTATGAAGGGCAGCAGCGTAAAAAATGTTGTAATTCCGGCAAATGTTGCATCGGTAAATATGGATTGGACATTTATAAAATGCGAAAATCTTGAAAGTGTGTATTTCTTAAACAAAGATATTGCACTGAATATACCGGACGAATCTTCAAGTTATCAAAGAGGAATAAACTTGTACGGATATTCAGATTCAAGCGTTAAGGCGTATGCCGATGCTCACAGCTGCACATTTATATCAATCGACCCTGATTTTGCAATAAACAACGGTGCTGCTGAAACCACCGACAAAAACGTAAAAATCAGCCTTAACGATTATGCAAAGAAAGATTTTAAGCAGTATAAGATAAACGACGTCGAATACAAGAACATTGACGGCAACGACATTGATTTTGTTCTGGACAGTGCAGACGGCGAAAAAACAATCAGCATTACATTTAAAAATGACAGTTATGAGATAGAAAAAACTCATAAAATCATATTTAACAACAAGCACAAAATAACCTATGTTTTGGGCGATACAATAATAGATGAGGCGACAGTTGGCTGCGGTGCAAAAATCACTGCAACGGACAAAATTGCATCAAAAGAGGGTTATACCTTTCTTGGATGGGATATACCTGAGATTATGCCGGATAGCGATGTTGCGGCAAACGCGATATTTGCAAAAAATGCAGACAGTGAACAACTTGATGCCATTCTTTCGGATGAGGAAAAGGCAGACGGCATAAGTGCAAAAGCCGACATTTCCGCTGCGGAGGAAAATGCAAATATTCAGACAGAACTTATAAATAAGTATTCAAAATACACGGCATCGCTTATAATAAATATCGACATTTCAAAGGGCAAGAACGAAAACTTCACTCCGATAACCGAAACCGAAAACTTGCTGACCTTTGTTGTTGATATTCCGTCGGAAATTCAAGGCAAGGCTGAATACATTGTCCTGCGTGAGCATAACGGCACGGTAGACGCCCTTACAACAAGCAAAAATGCTGACGGTGAATATATTGAAGTTAAGGATAACACGATTATTATTCACGCAAAGAAATTCTCCGCATATCAGCTTATAGCAAAGGATGCAGACCCGACGCCTTCACGCAGAGGCGGTGGCGGAGGCGGCTCATCTAGCCTTACGGTTAAGTTTGAAACAAACGGCGCTCCGGCAATCAAATCGGTAAGCGTAAGCAGAAATAATGTTATTACCGCACCGACAGCGCCCGTAAAGGACGGATTTGTATTTGACGGTTGGTACACAGACAAGAATTTTGCAACCAAATTTGACTTTAACACCAAAATCACAAAGTCAATTACGCTTTATGCAAAGTGGGTTGAAAAGGCAAAAACAAGCATAATTCTTACTATCGGTCAAAAGGATGCAACCATTGACGGAAAGACCGTTTCAAACGATGTTGCACCGAAGATTGTAAATGACAGAACAATGCTCCCGATACGCTTTATAGCAGAGGCTCTCGGTGCAAAGGTTGATTGGATCGAAGAAAGTCAGACGGTTAAAATCACTGCCGAAAACATTGATATTTCACTTGTAATCGGCGAAGATTTTGCAACCGTAAACGGCGAGAAAATCGACCTTGATTCCCCGTCATTTATAGAAAATGACCGCACATATCTGCCGATACGCTTTGTATCGGAAAAGCTCGGCGCAGATGTCAAATGGGACGATGCAACTCAAACCGTAAATATTACAAAATAATAATTTACACTCAAAACTGCTCAAAAAAAATTTGGGCAGTTTTTTTGATGCGAAAAAAGGGTATTTGATTTTTCTGCGTAAATATAAATTATCATAATGTTTATTTGCTCACGACAGAAAATTCTCTGCTTTCGCAGTTTATCATAGATATTTTTTTGTGAAAGGAAGTGGTTATCAAAATCAGCTGAAAAATATCTAACAAAACACTCTTTCTTTGTAATATGTCTTTTGCGAAGCATAATAAAAAACTCGCAACAAACTGAGCGTTCATAATCTGAGCGCTCTTTTAATTTGCACAAAAAATAAATGTATGGTATGATGGGTATACTTCTTTTATCCTACCTCAATCAAAAAAACAGGCGTATCATCTTTTTACGGATGATGCGCCTGTTGTGTGTTATGCGAACTGAGGAACAAGACCAAATGCTATTTTTAATTTTTCATCCGCCTGAACCATCAATTTTTCCGGCAGATTTGCAATTTTATTATGCAGCTGATACCGATTAACCGTTAAAACCTGTTCAAACAATGCAACAGAATCTTTTTCAAGAACACCTTTCAGCTCCATATGCGTTGGCATATTTTTAGCGGTTTTATTGGCACTTGAGGTAATCGGAACAACCAAAAGCACCGGACTTACCTTGCAAGCGACTCGGTTGCTTACAACGATGCAAGGTCTGAAACCGGTAGAACCGCCGTTCTGAATATGACCGTTCCGCTCTGACCCCAGTTCAACATAAAAAATACTTCCCTTTCTGATGTATGTAGTCTTGCCTGTCATACATATAACCCCTTTCTGTGATTAGACAATTTAATATTGAATCATCATTTATAGAAAGATCTTAAATTACCTTTTTATGTACAGATAAGGATAACCCGAAGACAAAATATTATATTTTTCTTTGAGTAGTTTTGATGCTTTTACCTTTTTCAATTCCAAATCCTGCATTATTGCCGGGATTTGCTTTATGAAGGTATTTTCCTTGAAATAGTTATCATTCACACGATAAAATTCTCTCACACTGTTTTCGGTAAAATATCTGTATTTTTCAAGCAAAGTTTCAATGGCATATAACAAATATTCATCAATGTCTCTTACCCTTTTGCCTTTGACTTGCGGAAATACCCTGTCCGCCGTATCTGTGCCGAAAGCATTGGCAACAGATTCATATGTGAAATGCTTTTTTCTTAGATTTTTCTCTTTAACTTGTTTTGCCATTTCATTGCACTCCGAGAGCTTGTCATAACTGTACTGCGGAATGGAATAGACATTGACATACTTATCCCGATCGCCCTGAAACCGCTTAATATATTGCTTATAGCACTCCGAGACGGTATCATCATCCAAGTCTATTTTGTCAATCAGTTTCAACAGGCAAAACAGCGAAATATCCGCCCCGGTATTCTTTTTATCATTTTTCCCCAGTGCTTTGGCAACATAATTGGTAGACGCAGAAAAAATTAAATCTTTTTCATTATCTGCATAAATAATATTTTTTAATGCGATAAAATGCAAGGCACGGAGTGTTGGCAAATATCTGTAAATTACACCGTACAAGTCTTTGTGTGAATACTGAATATCGTCATCAATGGTTTTGATGTTATCAAGCAAAAATTTCATTGTTTCTATGTTTTCTTCATATTTTACATTAAGATTTTCACAGATTTTATTGATTGCTTTGCTGCGTGAACAATCTTCAAGTTTTGCAACAACCTGTATCAAATTCCCTGTAAAACCGCAGTTTGCGGAATGGCAATAGTACAATTCAATTCCCGAATCCGTTTTAAAAATATCGGCGCTTGCTTTTTTGTCATTATGAAATATACAGCAAAAACTCTTTTTCGATACCGCATCAAGGTTATAGTATTTTTTCAGATAATCAAACATACTGACGCTTTTGGTTATAAAGTCAAAAACCTCTTTGTAGGATTTAAAAATCTTTCTTTTATATTGAGATTTATACTTTGGTGTCATGCTTATTTTAGGTTTAGATGCCGGAATTTCAATTTTTTCATTTTTTAACATCGTGCAGTATGATGCGATATAATTTTTAACATCATTTATGCGGACGATTTTGCAGAAAAACGGATTGTCTTTGTCTTTCATCCAAAAGGTATTGGGTACACGCATTTGGTTTGCCGGAGATTTAACCTTTTTATCGGAATTAAAATGTTCAACAAAGGCATTTTCAATTTTTGTCCATAGTCCATAATCAATTTTATCATAAATAAACCAGTATGCGTGAAGTCCGTTCCGTGTTTCTACCACAACATTGGGTTTAATTTCAAAATTATCAATTTTTGCAAGACAGGATTCCTTAAATCGTCTGACTTTATTTAGACTGTAATAATTGTTGTTTTCATCCCGTCCACAGTCCAGATCAACAAAAAATGCTTTAAAATATGTAATGTCCTTTGACTTTGTGCCGCCGATATTGGGAATAAAATATATATCATTTTTCTTATTGTATTTATTAATTTCATTCACGCTTATTTTAATTTTATTGTCAATCAAACATATCGGATCGGGATTACCCAATAGTTTAAAAAACTCTTGATAAGTCATATTGTTTTTTGATAGGTTTCTATCAGTCCCCCTTTCATTATTTACTTTATCGCATTACATTTATTTCGTCAAATCATAAAAAGTTCCCCTAATTATAGGTTTATAATTTCAAACCTTATAATATGGGGAACTTTCAGGTGTGAAAAATGCTCTTAAATATAATATAAATAGTAAGAATAAAAATAATATTCCAATAAAAAATGAAATAAAAAGAATAAAAATGTCTTAAAATCATTTTGCTGGATAAATCAATGAAAATAACATATAAAAATATAATTTTCAAAGAACATTCGTAAATAGAACGATCTTGTATAAAAGAGGATATGAGAGAACTCATAAAGTCCCCTCATACTCCTTTACTCGCCTGTAAAATGTGTTAGGCTTGATGCCTCCTAATAATTCCATCGCCTTTCTTGCTGTAATTGAGCCCCTTCTCCATTCGGTATAAACTTCTTGGAAATTCGGAACATCAATAGGTTTGCGACCTTTGTACTTACCAAGACTTCTTGCTATTTCAATGCCTTGTCTTTGCCGACTGCGAATATTTTCTCTTTCCTGCTCACTCACATAAGAAAGAATTTGCAAAAACAAATCGGATATAAATCTTTTGGTTAGCCCACCGTCTGTATTACGGGTATCCAGAATAGGCATGTCCAAAACAACAATATCACAACCCAAGGAGATAATATCTCGCCATTCGGCGATAATCTGGTCATAATTTCTACCCAATCTGTCAATCGAAAGAATAACCAGTAAATCGCCCTCACGAAGCTGCCCTTTTAAAATCTGATACTGCTCACGGTCAAAATCTTTCCCTGATTTCTTATCGATGTAAATATCTCTGTCATCGATACCGAAATCTTTTGCCGCTTTAATTTGCCTGTCAGCGTTTTGTTCTTTTGTGCTCACTCTACCATAGAAGAATTGCTTGTTTGTCATTAGAAAATCATTCCTTTCATTATAAATTTACATTTATGGTTTTCTTTGTTTCAATAGGATGTCCTTGATTTTGAAATATTGCATAATAAAGAAAAACACACTATCGAAATGCGTCAAAAGAGTAAAAAACACTCTATCGAGAAATATGTCAACTTCATACTTCATCGAAACACTATTTTAACGAATAAAACAGCTTTTAGATCTTTCTATTAAAATAGCATGATGAACTTGGTATGAAAAAGAGGCAAGCGCTATGCCTGCCTCGGTTGGAAAGGAGTGTTATTCTTTCCCGTATCGGTCAATTATATCGACCATTAGTTTTTTCAGCATCTTTTCTGCGTCTTTTGTTGAAAGATTGATATCTTTAACGATTTCCTCTAATTGTACAAGCTGGGATATAATCATCAGAATATTTTGCGATTCCAGCGATTGCTCGGAATTCACGCAAAAATGAAGATGCTTAACCACTCTGCCGTCAACAGAAAATTTAGGCACAGAAACAACTGAAATAATGTTTTTACCGTCTGCCGGTGCCATACGGATAAAAAACTCAAATTGGTTGATGTCATTTTCCGTGTGCGACGGGTAGATGATAGAAAACTGAATTTCTGTCTTCAAGTAAAAAACCTCCCTTCATAAAATGATAATTTCATCTTATACAGGGAGGCTGAAAGCCCTTTATTTAGAGTTTGTTCTTAATTTTAAACTTTTTTACTGTCGATTGAAGCTCATCCCGTAATTCTACTGCAAGAGCATTATTAAGTTCTTTAATGATTTCAAAGTCAAATGAGATTGCTTTCATAAATACATATGGACTTTGAATGTGGTTCTTTGAAAACTGAATAATATCAGCATCTTTTTTCTCATCCAATTCAGTATTTTGGAAATACCTGATTATTGCACTATGAAATTCTCTTGTTGCCTCTGAGGTCAAATCAATATCCGGGTTTTGCGGCAAAGAGTATAATCCAAGCATTGGGTTATTAAACGGCAGACAATCCACTCCGTATGCGGCAAGTTTTTGCCCGGTATGCTCAAATGCAGATTGCTCATTTTCACCGTTTTGTACAAAATACGCATAGAGCGACATATAAAGATGTATAAGAGTGATTTTACCCATTCCGTTATACCGGTTTGGAGTGCTTGCCATTAAACTCTCTTTGCAATATGATGTATCTGCTTCTTTTTTTTCAAAGTGAATAGACGCATATTTATACACAAATATAGGAAAATTGTTTTTTGAAATAGGGCTTTCTTCATCCTTAAAATATACGAAGTCCTCACTTTCGTATTTATATAATTTCTTTATTATTTCATTCGCTCTTAATTTATAAAAAATGCCGTCCCAATCGGTTTTGTTTTCGTCATTCCAATAAAGTCTGTTTATATAACGCTGCAAATCTATCGGAATTTCTACCGTGCGATGCATTAAATACATTCCATATAGCCAATATTCGCTATATAATAACTCCTCCGGATATTCTGCGTGCTCTTTGTCAATTATCCTGGCAAATATCTGATCTATTCTATCGGAAATATATTTATCAACCCGTTTTTTTTCGGCATATGATAGTGATTCATATTCAATAGAAACATACCGAAGGTCAGCAGGAAAATTTTCTTCATCAAAAATAGTATCTGCTATTTTGTTTCTCTCGTTTTCCGTAGTACCTTCTTTATTGACGAGAGATGCGTCAATCACGCATTTTTTGATTGTGTATATGGTAATCGGGATGCATAGCTGTTGCTGATTAATTGATGAATTTAATTTATTGTTTGTTTTGAAGATGCGCTTCAAGGTTGTTTTTTGTGGTTTTGTTTTATTATTCGCACAGCCATTCTTTCGTGTGGGATATATTTTCCCGGAAACAATACCTTGATTTATTGCCGCATCAAGCAGCTCAGCCATTTTTTCTTGCTTTTTCCCAAATAAATATGCATTATATTCAACTAAAAATATTTTTCGTAATGTGTCAATGTAAATATGGTTCCGTCTTTTTGTTGTGCATAGATAAAAACTCGTTGATTGGGAGTTTAATAAAATTTCTTCTCCGAATTTTTCATGCGAATATCCCAATACAGCAGTTCTTATATAATCTATAAATTGTGCTGTAAATTCTGTGAATTTATATCTCCCATACATAATCATCATTCCTTGTCACATTTTTTATTTATTATACCATATATATTATCTCGTGTCAATAAAATCTTCACAAAATAGATACATCTTCACAATATTATGTGAAGAATGGCTATTAAAACAACTTATAAAAGCCTAAATAATTATCTTTGAGAAGATTATATGCTATAATGATATTATAACAAAGGACAAGCTCCTTGTTAAATCTATAAAAAAATCGTACTTTTGTCAATTCGCGATAAGACATAGGTGGGGTTTCAAAAGGTTTCGGTAAGATATGTATTTCAGATACGTATTTATTGAAATCTGATGGCTACCGCTTTACTTGTCGTGCTCTTTTAGCGTTTAAGTCGGTCGGTGCGTCATCAGATGCACCGACTTTTTGTTTCCCCAAGGTGGTACGCCGGAAAGGAAACATTATGAACACATTAAATGAAAAAAATTATTTGGTTATCGGCGGTGAAAGAGTTGAGGTCAGCATTGAGGTTAAGAAGGCATACCAAAATATGCAGGATAATATGCGCATTAAACAACGCAGACACGGAGAATGCTGCTGCCCGAGGTCAAAGTGGTACGCCTGCACAACGGACTGTCTTACCTGTCCGTTCAGAATCAACACAAATGTATCATTGGATAGCAAAGGTTCAGACGAAGACGAGTCATACGGAGAAGAATTTCTGTATCAGCAGACAAAACAAAGATACGGAGCCTTTGATGAGGACTTTGCTGAAAGAGAAGAAGACAAAGCGATCTTTAAGCGTGCATGCGAGCTGATGCCTGAAATCGTTAAAGTAGGCGAATACATATTAGCCGGTTATACCCACGCTCAAATAGCAGAGATGCTCGGAGTGAAAAGATCTACATTAGAATCTCGTATAGCGAAAGTTCAGGGAATCATCGAAAAGGAATTCAATGTCAAATTTAAACGCAAAAAAAATAAAAAAGTTTCGGCAAAACGCTGATTAGTGTTCGGTATATAAGTGTAAGGCAAATAACTTACACCGATGAAACAGTAATTTATATTGGGATTCATCGATTGTTCTTTGAAAACCGAATAAAAAAGCAAAGACACTTTAACCGCATAGCGAGCAGAACCGCAAATACGCCATGATGCTGTCGGATACTTCCGGCAGCGGAGCGATAAATATTTGACGGTCAAACAGGTGCCAATCTGCAAGCGATGACACTATGCGGAACATAATGATACTTCTGTCCAGCCACAACTCACATAATGGGGGCAGCTCGGTGAGAACCACGGAGAGGTTTTATTCCTATGTGCGGTACGGTAAAACCGCAGTCTTTGTTTTGTGAAACCTCAAAAATTACTACGAAAGGACTGATATATATGAAAAAATTAAATATTATGGACGAATATCGGTTGGTGAATGAAGTCATTATGACGAACAGGATTTACAATATGGACTGTCTTGAAGGGCTTCGCAGGATGCCTGATAATTCAGTTGATTTGATTCTTACAGACCCACCGTACTTTTTTGATACAAAGAAAGGCAAGGGTACCGACATTGTTAAAGATTCCAAGTATCTTAAAGAAATCGAGTACATGACCAACGGTTTTGATTTAAGAATACTTGACGAGTGCGTCCGAGTAATGAAAAAAATCAATGCTTTTTTCTTCTGCTCCCGTGAACAAATACCAATGTATATTGAATATTTTTCTGCACTTGGTGCAAACATACAACTTTTAACATGGTCTAAAACAGATGTGCCGCCGCTTTGCAACGGTAAATATCTCAGTGATACGGAATATATCATTTACGCATATGAAAGCAATACAGACGAACGATATACACTTATCACAGACCACTTTATAACAAAAAAGGTGCGCAGTAGTAAGAACGATCCTTTATATCATCCCACAAAGAAACCGATAGACATATTATCATCACTGATACAGTCTGCATCAAAAGAAAATGATATTGTTCTTGATATGTTCTCCGGTTCTGCATCTACTGCGGTAGCGTGCATAGAAACGGGACGAAAATTCATCGGTTTTGAATTGATGGAAAAATACTATAAGGTTGGCAATAAAAGAATTGCAATCGCTCTTGAAGAACATCCTGAATACAAATTGAAGTCGACACCTTTGGTTTCAAAAGCAGACCTTGTATCGGGCAATGCAACATCTATGTTCGATGCCATTGACGATGCCAGCATTGACCTTGCAATTCTTGATATTTGCGGCAAGGGTAATGATATTCCTTATGATTTCTTTGAAAAGATTATCGCAAAACAGGAAAAGCCCAACCTTTACATTATGACGGATGTTGCTCAATTTCCTGATGTGCTGATGTACTTTGTAAAGCAGAATTATAAGTTTGATATCATAACCAACCATCAGAGAGAGGGTACTAAATATCTGTTGTTTTTCAGAAAAGGCGGTGTAAAACTGTACGGTACATATCACACAAAGCGTAAATTCTTTGAGGACAACAGAGATATGTCGCTGCCGTATCAGGATAACATCCCACAGGAGTTGATGGAGCGAATTATCACTAATTCTTCCTTGCCCGGTGAAATAGTATTCTGTTCCGGTGGATATGGAACAAGCATTAAATGCTGTATCAATATGGACAGGCGTTATATTGCTTATGAAGAGTCAAATGCCATACTTATGCATTGTGTAGATGCTATAAAGCAATCAAAACTTAATCTTCCGGACCGTTATACCGGTCAGGAAATATATTCATGATGAACCGCCGTTGAAGTTTTGGGGATAACCTCGCAGCGGCAGGTATTAACCCCGCAACTGCCATATTTGAGATTAGCTGCCTCAAATATTGGTTTGATATATATAAAAAACAGAAGCAAGGGACTTGATCACCCCTTGTACACGGTAAAGCGCTTTACCTTCTAAAAATTTTAGGAGGTAAAAAGAAATGAAAAACTCATATAATTTTAACATTGCAGGTTTCTGCGAAATAGATAAGAACGCTGCTAAGGCGTATTCATTAATACATAATGTTTCACCGGATAAAAATTTCCGCGACATTACAAAAATTAAAGCGGAGGAATTGCCCTACATAAATGTACTCTCAGGCGGCTCGCCCTGCCAAGATTTTTCAAACGCCGGTCAGAGAAACGGAGCCTTATGGCGCTGTATCGAATGTGGCGAAACATATAACCCATTGACAGTACACTACACACAGCGTAAGTTCTGTCCGCATTGCCATTCGGATCATATTGAAAAGACCCGCTCTTCATTACTTGTGCATTACCTTGAAGTTTTGCACCATACGATGCCGAACTTTGCAGTATATGAAAATGTTAAAAATCTGCTTTCCAAACGCTTCAAACCTCTGTTTGATATGTTTGTGGCAGAGATTGAGGAATACGGTTATAACGTATATTTCAAGGTGTTAAATGCCAAAGATTACGGGATTCCGCAAAATCGGGAAAGGATAATTCTGATTGCCGTCAAAAAAGAATTGGATAACAGAAAATTCAGTTTCCCAAAACCTTTGAAACATGTAAAAACAATCAATGATATGCTTGATGATTGTTCGGATTTGTTTGAGGGCACTGATAAAACGGTTATTGTTGATACCGCTATTTCACCCTATGTAAGAAGGAATATCGAAAGAGAACTTGACTCCGTTATACATTCTGAAAAAGGCATTTACCGACCGAATTGTACATCCGGTTGGAATGATAATCAGATAGGTATTAAATATTCCCCGACATTGAGAGCGTCCAACCCAAACACCATTGTTATGCAGACCATTAACACCGCTGACGGGAAAAAGTATTACATAAAACGGTTATCGCCTTGTGAAGCATATCGCTTTATGGGGTTTGACGATGCAGATTATGAAAAAGCATCGGCGGTTTGCCCTAAAACTGCGATATACCATCAGGCAGGCAACAGTATTGTTGTTGATGTTGTGTATTGGGTCCTTAAAGAATTGTTTAATGTTATGCCCTACTTATTTGAAAATATACAGTTTCTGCATTTGTTTTCAGGGATAGGGGCATTTGAAAAAGTATTTTACAGAGTGATTGATGAAGCAAATTCTGCCGATTCAAAAGGCGGTGATTTGCTTGAATAACAATCTCAAAGGGATGTATAACTCGTCAAACGATGAGTTATACACTCCAAAAATTCTGGTAGAACCGATTATTAAATATATTCCAAAAGAAAGTACGGTATGGTGTCCTTGCGATACCAAATCAAGCGAATTTGTTCTCACGTTGAAAGAGCATAACATAAAGGTAATTCATTCTCATATTTGGGAAGGAAAAGACTTTCTTACTTATGAACCGGACGAACACTATGATTGCATAATCACAAACCCACCGTTTTCTATAAAACTTGATATTTTTAAAAGACTGATAAGTCTGCAAAAACCCTTTGCTATATTGATGAACAGCACTTGTGAACAGTATCAGGTGATAGGAAACTACTTTTATGAACTTGGTGAAAAGGGCATCCGAATCCAAAAACTAACACCTGATAAAAAAGTTAGTTTCAACGGCAAGACATCCAGTTTTAATACAGCGTATTATTGCTGTAATTTCTTGCCTATGGACAATATGTACTGTCATCTTGCTCATAACAACTCCGGGAAACACTATGTTCCGAGTCGTATGTATAAAGATGTTATATCTGATACAGGAAATTCAAATTAACTTAGCATATTTGGCGGTATCTATTCAAAACCGTCATAAAGCACTATGAAAATTACGGAGGAACTAAAAATGAGTAAATTTAACATATATGAATTTATAACCCAAAGATTCATAGAACAGTTGGAAAACGGTGTTATTCCGTGGAGAAAACCCTGGACAGGCACACGGAACGGCGCATACAGCAGATATTCAAAAAGACCTTACAGCTTGCTTAATCAAATGCTGCTCGGCAAATCGGGCGAATGGTTGACATACAGGCAAATTACCCAGCTCGGCGGTTTTGTTAATGAGGGTGAGAGGTCAAGCATGGTTGTTTATTGGAATATGCTTACTGTTCCGGACGAAGAGAATGCGGACAGAACAAAAAGCATACCGATTCTGCGGTATTACAAGGTTTTTCATATAGACCAGACCACAGGCATAAAACCGCTTGACCTTGAAGAAATAAATGTTATTCTTGAACCTAATCGGGATGCCGAAACGGTTATCCAAAATTACATAGCAAAAACAGGCGTAGCATTTAATGTGAAAGTTTCCGACGAAGCATTTTATGACCCAAAGCAGGACAGCATAACAATTCCCTGTATGGAGCAGTATTCCTCGGTATCGGACTATTACAGTACGGCATTTCACGAGATAACCCATTCAACAGGACATAAGGACAGGCTTGACAGATTGGTTGACGGTGCTTTTTTAAGAGACCGAAACAAATACGCAAAAGAAGAACTTATTGCCGAAATCGGTTCAGCATCACTCTGTAATTTATGCGGTGTTGAAACGCCTGAGGCATTTGAAAATTCTGCGGCATATATACAGAATTGGATTAACGCCTTAAACGGCAACAGGCATCTGATTGTCAGTGCAAGCAGTAAAGCACAAAAAGCAGTAGATTATATATTAAATGATAAACAGGAGGACTAAAAAATGAGTAAAAAAAATAATAAGAGAAGAAACAGAAACAACCCATTCAAGTGTGGCGGATATTCAACAGCCCAGTCATACAAGGACAAAATTGCATACAAAAATAATCAAATACAATTAAAAATGGAAGCGGAAAATATAAGGAATATGTTGGCAAAAAATGATGCACACAATGAAACATCTTTGCCAATACAACCTAATGATAAGTCGACATTCTATGTCTTCTCTGTCGGAAAAGAACTCCCATACAATTTAGGCAAACTTCCCGTTGATTTTACCTTAATGGATATGTTGCCCGATCCCACTTTTGTTTTAAGTATGAGTAATATTAAAGCAGTTGAATTAAAACAATTTGAGCATGATCGCCCTATTGAATTCAGAGTTTTATGTGGTACAGGAAAACACAAACTATACAGCATTATTCTTTGTAAATTCAACAATCTTGTTCAAGAGTTTAATTTTAATCCTAATTTATGCAAGAAAGCAGTTTTGAATTATATGCATAATGATTCAAATATATTTAAAGTGGTTGTTTTAGAAGGTACTACTAAAATTATCAAAGCCCTAAGAATATTGGGATTTGATTATGAAACCAAAACAAATCTCTATACTATATGGACAAAGATGCTTTCACAAGACATCCCGAAGGAAGAATATGAAAAATGGTATAAAGACCACTGGAAATACACTACTGAACAACTTTGGAATATGGCAACACCTATCGGCAAATGGGTGTCTGTTTACTGATTTTTACAAAAATAGTTTGGCGGTATCTATTCAAAAACCGTCCAAATTTAAATTATGAGGTGAAAAAAATGAAAACAACAAATATTATAAGTATACTACGGTTATATATTGAATTTATGAGAAAGGAATATCCCGAAATAACAGATGATATGCTTTGCACAGAAGATAGTGATGAAAATATATTCTATATGAACGGCAACGATGAGACACCTTTTGATTTTGCTGTGAATAATAGACTTTGTGAGTTTATGTTGTTCTATAAAAGCACAAGTTTGGGATTTATAAAGATCTTTATCAGTACTGATGATTATATACAAGGGTATTTATATCTTGAAGAAGGACAAGGCACACCAATCGAATTTCAAAAGGTTCCTTTATCGCAAGGAAGTGCTTTGCTTTTAGCAACTCTTATGAACTTGCAGGCTGATAAAAAAGGTCTGTACGACAGAAGTATTGACAAAATCAATCTCGATTACAATGTTGAGGTCAGTGATTGCTGTAATTTTATTCAAGAATGTGAATTAATATAAAGCATAAATCACAAGGTAATTTCATACTTATGTACAAATACATAATTACAAAAATAACTTATCGAAAGGTGGAATTCTATATGACAAAAACTGTACAAGCAAACGACAGATTAAAGAATAACCGTGAGCAATTTGAGCAGGAACTTAAAATGTTCATAAATCAGAAATTATTTGACAAGCACATAATTTCAGAAGATATGTATTTTACGGCAAAAGAGCTTTTACTAAAAAAAGCAGGCTGATTAATACCGAAGGAAGTGTGCAAAACTGCGGCACACTTCCTTTTTAACAACATAAGACAGGAGGAAAGCAAAATGAATATTTACGAAATGCGACAGGATATGCGAATGCGCCATACGCGAGTATCCGACTATCCCTTGCGTGTTGTATACTATGCAAGAGTTTCAACGGACAAATACGACCAATTACATTCTCTCGATGCCCAAAAAAACTATTTTGAAAATCTTTTGGAAAGAAATCCGAACTGGACATTTGTACGGGGTTATGTTGATGAGGGACTGACCGGAACAAAGATTGACAAAAGAGACAGTTTTATAGAGATGATGCGCGATGCAAAGCGAGGTAAATTTGACCTGATCTGCACCAAGGAGGTTTCAAGATTTGCAAGAAACACGCTTGACAGTCTCAGCTGCACAAGAGAACTCTTAACCTACGGCGTTGCCGTATATTTTGAGAACGACAATCTGAACACCATTGACGAGGACTGTGATTTCAGACTTACCACTATGGCAAGTCTTGCACAGGAGGAATCACGCAAAACCTCCGAAAGACTTAAATTCGGTTTTCGTGAATCTATTAAAAAGGGCACTGTACTCGGAAACGACAGCATTTGGGGTTATCGCAAGGAAAAAGGAAAATTGGTTATCGTGCCGGAGGAAGCGGATATGGTACGGCGAATATTCGATTTGTACGCAAATGAAGATTTCGGCGTGAGGAAAATCGCAAAAATCTTATCCGATGACGGACTTCGAAACAGCGCTGGCAATCCGTTTTCGTTTTCAACAATTAAGGGAATATTGGTTAATCCCAAATACAAGGGGTTCTACTGCGGAAACAAGACACACAAAGTCAATTTTTTGAGTAATGAGATTGCGTATGTCCCGCAGGGCGAATGGGTTATGTACAAAGACCACGAAAAAGTACCGCCCATTGTGTCGGCGGAACTTTGGGACAAGGCAAACCGAAAACTCAAAGAACGCAGCGAAAAAATGTCAAACGGCGATAAGACAAGCTATCAGAACAAATATCTGTATTCGGGTAAAATTGTATGCGGTGAGCATAATACTTGTTATCACCATACTGTTTACCGCTATAAATCCGGGAATAAGGAGTTATGGACCTGCAAGGAGTACGGAAACGGCAACAAATGCCGAAATCCGCTTGTCTATACGAGCGAAATCGACGCAGTAATGAAAGAGGTATATTCTCAGATTATATGCGAGAAAACTTCCATTATAAACGACCTTATAGAACTTTATAAGGAAAGCGGAAGTACAAAGGCAATCGTAAAACAAAAAATAAAAACCGAGTCCGACATCAATGTTATTCTTGCAAAAAAGGACAAACTTCTTGACTTGGTTATGGACGACAGAATTTCAAATGAAGAGTTTGAACAAAGAAATAATGCTTTTAATGAGCAGATTGATGAACTGAAGACAAGACTTTCAGAGCTCAGTGAGGAGGAGCAAAAAAGTCTTGACTTAAAGGAAAGTATCGAGAGTTTGAGGGGCGCAATCAGCAACGAACTTGATTTCACCGACAATATCAGCAAAAATGTTGTTGATAGTTTTATTGATAAAATTGTAGTTTTCAAAGGCGATAACGAAAATGAGATTAACCTAAAAATTTTCTTGAAACTTCTGCCCGGTGATATTCAGAATTTCACCGAAAACTCCCACACACTCACATTTGCCAACGGGCAACTCATTCAAACCCGAGGAGGAAACTCAAGGTCATTGAAAGCATATGATTTGACTTTCCGGTATGATTTGTGCTATTGTCTGGAATGAAAATAACGGTACGGAGAATTTTTCTCTGTACCGTTATTTTTTAATATCGTGTTTTTCAGCACGCCGCAGAGCAACATCATAAACCTCGTCATCTGCTCTTGCACCAATTACAACGACAAGCATTTGACCGTCAATTTTTATGAGTTTATACACAACACGAATGCCGAGATTTTTAAGTTTTATTTTCAGAAAACCTGATAAATTGTTTCCCTGTTTATTTCCTAATGGTTTGCCATATCCGCCCTCGTTTACGGAAAGCGGATTTTTGAGTACCTTTTCCAGCGCTTTCGCTACAACTATACGTTCGTTGCCGGATAAACGCCTAAAATCTTTTTCTGCTTCGGGGAGATAAACCAATTTCCAATTCATTCAAATTCCACCTCGCCGATTGCATTTAAATCCGCTTTTGTGATACCAAGGTCTTTATAAAGCTCCTCACCCGAAATTAAGTTTGCCGGATCAAAATTCTGCATTCGTTCATTTGCTGTGTTCAAAAGTCTTGCATCATTAACTTCGTCCATTAACTTAACATATTCTTCGGGAGAAAGAAGAACGCACTCCGCACTGTTATTTTTCATAACAACCTTTGCGCCGCTTTGCTTTACCTCTTCAAAAATCTTTCCGGCAAGTCCTCTGTTAAATAATGAAATAGAAATTGTATCTCGAATAGCGCTTGTGATATTTGCCATCATTCTCACCTCCGCATAAACAGTATACCACACAGAGCTTAATTTGTCAATATATTTACTGATAAATTCACAAATAAATATATTACCTATTTATAGTATATGTAAATGACGATAAAAAGATTATTTATATATCAAAAAAACTCTCGACAAATTACAAAAACCGCGGTAAAATACAGATAATATAATAAAATTCAGTTAAACACCTCAGTTTGCTGCAAACAATACATATGATACGGGCGAATATTCAGGCGGAGGTGAGTCCGATTGTGGGGACGGAAAAGCAATCGGAGGAACTTGTGCATTATCTGCTTGACGAGTTCCAGAATGACCCCACAAGGATATGGCAATCAAACATATTCGGAAAATCTTTGTATGAGCTTGTGAATGAGGGCGTTAATAACAAGCTTGCCAAGATGCCCGACGAAGCGCGCCAAAAACTGGCGACAACCCTCGAGCGCATAATAAACGAGGGCAGCGGAGGTTTGATTTGCATAATTTTATAAAATGTGTTGCCGCAGCTGCCGCATGCATGATGCTTTGTTCGTGCGCAGGCAGCATCACGGTGGATACGCTTGATAAATCGTATGCTACCGATTCCGTAAAAGTAAACGCCCGTATTCCGCAGATTTCCGGACTTTCGGACAGCGATTTTCAAGACAGTGTAAATAAAGAGATATTAACGACTTCAACAGACCTTTTAAACCGATTTTCAAAATCGGCAAAAGAGACTTCCGAGGTATCGGAATTTAATATGCAGACAGCCGAACATTACAACAAAAACGGTTTTTTATCCGTGGTGACGCAAATAGATTATTTTGCACGGAAAACGCACAAAAACAGCTGCCGCATAACAAAAAATATCGATACATCAAAATGCTGCGAGGTGCAGCTGTCGGAATTGTTTGACGGTGACGGGTATATTGACATGCTTAATTCGCAAATCGAAAACGAAGTTACTGCGCACCCGGAAAAATATGCAGATTTATGGCAAAAACCGAAACTTTCGCAAAATCAGTGCTATTACATTGACGGCGAAAATCTGGTTCTTTATTATCCGCCGTATGAGCTGTCATATTACGAGCGGGGATTTGTGGAAATACCGATAAATCTGAGCGAGATGTCCGGCTGTTTTAAAGTGGAATATCATGATATATTTCTTAATTAACCCATGCAGCACAGCGGTATCGGACGGTTTTGCACATGTTGCGGTTCGGGACGCATTAAAAATAAGAGAAAACAAGCATATCGCTAATTTGAGCGGTATGCTTGTTTATGTGTCAGTATTTTATAATATCATGTTTTAAGTCGGGTTCCTTGTGCTCCTTTGAAACTCTGTATGCATTTTTTGACGCGCTTCTTGCCGCAATCATAAAGCCTTTTTCGTTTATGTGCGAGTTCTCATATCCGTAGTACGAATCGCGGCAGAACAGATATTCCGGAGCGGGAGGAACGGTGTAAAAATTCTCAATATTTTCCATAAAATGCAGGTCGGGCATGAAGGAAATATCGCGCGTAATTATGTACGCATCACTGTTTTCCGCGCAGAATTTTTCCTGTGCATGCATAACGCGGCACGTATCGTGCGTAAACCAGTAGCCTGTGCGGATAATAAAAAGCTTACAAAATCCGAGTCCCCTTGCCTTGTTCCATAAAATGCGGAGTTTTTGTGCGTATTCCTCACATGAATCGGCGGGATCGCTCTCGCCCTGATTCCATACAAGAACCTTTTCGCCGATGTTGTCACCGCCGTATAATTTTTCGGCGTCGTGGAAAAAAGCTTTGCATTTTCCGCAGTAAACCGCCTCCGCCGCACCGTCGCCGATAATCGGATTATACCCGTGCAATTTTGCAAAACGGTTATATTCGTCTGCCATATCTTTTGAGAAAAAATGGACTGCGGATACGCCGCCCTGCGCAATGTGTGCAGTCAGAGCCCTGCCGCCGAGTTTTTCCCATTCTTCGCAAAAGTACGGAACGATACAGCATGCGGTGTTTCTGTCGCTTTCGGAATAGTGCGAAAACGGATAAACCGACTTATCTTCCGCATTTTTGAGGTTGGACAGCGACGGTGCAAAATATGCATTGCCGAAATAATCGTTAAGGCGGCTTTGCCCGCTTTCGTCGGTGCTTTTGTATGCGGCGGAGATGTCCTTGTACAGAAATTCGCCGCAGTCATATCCGACGGGGACAAATTTCCCCGTATCGCCGCCGAGGTAAACGGGTTTATACTTATATTCGAAGGAATACTTTATGTCGGGTTTATGCTTGGGCGGAAAAACGCACGCGCCCATTGTGTTTGATTGCCCGGCAAAAACGAATAAATCATATTGCATGTTTTATCACCCCGAAAATTATATATTAAATAAGTTGTTTTGTCAATCTTGCTGCTGTTCGGTATAAAAAGATACCTTGCCGCTTACGTGACGGAGACGGTAATAAACGCCGAATTCACCGCCGTCGATGCGCTCGCAATTGTCAAAGTACGCCGGCGTTTGGGCGTGCGTAACATATGCGCCGACCAATGCGCGGCTTGAACCGCTGTTTTCGGGGAAGTAGTATATTTCCGCATCGTCAAGCCCGTCGACTACAAATATGCGTTTCATCATCGCATTGCCGGACGGACTTCCTTTGCGCTGATTACGCCGCTTTTTTGTCTGATAAATACACGGCATTCACGCTGTTCGCTGCGTGCAAAGTGATACTTTGCGCCGCTTTCGCTCACTTCACATTCGCCAGTAAGGAGAATGGGCGCACCCAGGGGAGTATTAAGAGTACATCTCGCCGTTGTGTTGCCGTTATAAAGCGAAAACATAAACGCATTGTCATGGCGGTGGACGGTAAATGTAACATTTTTCCGGTTCTTAACGGTGTTTTCAAATTCTATCGTATAGCCGAAGGTTTTTATTATTTCGCGCATAGATGAATTATCAATGTCCGCAAAGGCAATATTTTTTTTACCGGTAAACTCAGCTGAATATTTTTTGTCGCCGTAGATGATTACGCGCCCGCCGTCCGCCGCGAAATCAAACAGCCTTTGTTTTATTTCCGCAGTTTCGGGTACGGGTGATATCAGTACGCTGTTTTTGTACAGCGAAAGCGTGTGTCCGCGGAATATATCTGTTGAAACAACGCAGTTGAGCGGAAAACCGTCGTTTATGGCGGCTCACATGTATAAATCGCCGAAATACATTCGGCGCAAAGCGTCCTCATCTGCAGCGGTGCTGTATTCGCGCATGGGATAAACCAGCACAAACGGTGTCGGGGGCATATTCCTCCGAACGAAGTATATGCGGTATTGTTTCGCGAACGCAGAAATCCGGCATTTCGCCGAAGGAGTTATCTATTGATAAAATGTTAAAATAATCTGCTGAACGCTGATGCCCGTTTTCGTCAATCCGCGAAATCGCCATAGGCAGATAAATATCATGCGGATTGCGGTCATATCGGTCATACCACGGCGAATTAACCCACCACGGGTCATGAACGTAATAGCGGAACGTGTATTTGTCGGCGGGGAGCTCGCAAATACGCGTAAGCTGCCCCATGATTTCGAGACCGAAGTCGTCATTTATAGCCGCCCACGGCGAATTAGGCGGAGGAACAATGTTAAATCCACCTTTGTAAATTTCATATACGGGAACACCGTCGGTTGCATAATCTATGCCGACGGTATTGTTTGTGCCGCGCGTCATGACAGGCAGGTCGGGGCAGCCCTTGCGGAAATTTTTCCAAAATTTAAAGACCGACTTTTTCGCATTATCAAGTTTGTCTGCATGAAAATTTATGCCGTCATAAATTTTTCCGCTCATATCCCACGGGTTGGCGCTGAAACCAACACCGTTTGAAAGCCATAGGAAATCAAACCCCATATCCTCACAGAAACATTTAGTTTGTTTGCCGAGAAAAAGCCCGAAGGGAGTTTTGTCGGGGATTCCGTCGGGATATGCGGCGTAACGTCGGCTGTCGGCGTTTAAAAGCGCGGTGGAGTCGACAAAACTGTCCTCTACACGTTCATTGTTTCCGGCGATAATTTCGGTGTGCCGATTGTATTTGAAATCCGACGACGCAAATTCCGGTCCTATGTCGAATGTTTCACCGACACGTATTTCTGCCGCGGGAAAATGCTTTTTTCCTTCGGTTTTTAATGTGTCGATAATCGTTTTTAGAATTTTGTAACTCATAATCGGCGGATTTTTCATGTACAGGCGCGTTTTTTGGAATAAATTCATGCCGAGTGGGTCGCTGTCGTCCGCGAGGGGTTTGTTTGCCCAGCCGAGATAACGGCACCAATCAAATGTGCCATCGGGGTCGCCTGCGTAATCGAGAATTTTGCTTCCGTCCGACGCCCACAGCATGATATTTATTACGGGGCGGTTTTGCGTATAAAATCGTCGTCGGTTTTTTAAAAGGTTTAAGAGATATTTCGAGTGTTATTTCGTGGAACATAATGGACCCCCCTATTTTATGATTACGTTTTCGATGCCGAGAATATCGGCAATTTTCTTAATTTCATCAGCATGATGCCCTATGCCCAGAGCATAGTGATGCGTCGGCGCCTCCATAACCCAACGCTTTACAAAATCCGGGGT
The DNA here is from genome assembly GCA_934487205.1 of uncultured Clostridia bacterium. Classification (GTDB taxonomy): domain Bacteria; phylum Bacillota; class Clostridia; order UBA1381; family UBA1381; genus UBA1738. The sequence continues at coordinate 2,505 of CAKSRS010000036.1, read as the reverse complement.
ATTGTCGCCGAAAACGCTTCGCGTGTTGGTGTTGCCTGTCGGCGGAATTTCGCCTTTTTGCGAAAATCCTTCACCTATGACAAATTTGAATTTGCCGTCGTATGTCTGTGTGATGCCGAGCATGGTAATCGGTCCTTCTTTGAGTTTAAATTCAACCGACGCGCCACTGCCTTGTTTGCCGTGGAATTTTTTCAGACTGCGCAGTACGGGTTTTCCTTCGGCAATTGCCATATGGTGCGGCCCGTCATGACCTATGAGTATGCAGTTTGCGTCAAAGTCGAACGGGTGAAACTCCGCAAAACTTCCGTCTATGCCGAGTCTGTCCATTATCAGCATCGCTATGCATGTTTTCACATCGTATTCGCCGCACATGGGTATTCCCTGCGCATTCAAAATTGAGTTGCCGACGATTAATGAGGAAATTACGTTGCGCTGAGGACTGTTTTCGGCTCCTTCATAATAATATGCAAGTCCGATGAGATGATATTTCTCCACAAATCTGTCGAGAGCCGCGTTTCCTCTTGCGGCTTTTAGCTTGTCTTGGTCGGTAAGCTTGGAAGTTATGGGGTCGGAAATTGGGTCGGGCATATCAAATTCCGCATCGATAACCTTTACTTTGTTTTCGATTTCCGAATCGGTAACCGCTTCGTATTCCTCTACCATGATGTCGACTTCCAAAAGAGGTACGTGAATTCCGAAAGCGGCGGAAACCATAGTCGGGTCGGCGTGCATGTCGTACATCGCCTCCATGGTGTGTCCCATAAGTCCTATCCGCGCACCTTTTAAGCCATGCAGAACTTTTGCTATGCTGCACCATTTTGCAATTTCGCCGTCGGCTTTTTCGTCGTCATATAAGCAGCCGATGATTACATCGTGAATTTTGATTTTTCGCAGAAAAGCCGGGCGAGTGTAACACCCGTGCCGCCGGCGGAACCGAAATCCTATTCGCGCGATATGCTTGTTCCCGACGATTTTGACGGCGTACCGGAGGTTTTTCGGAATACGATTTATGCCGATAAAATGCGCGAGGCGGAGGGAATATTGATTAATATAAATTACGAATTTTCGCGGCATATGGAGTATTTTGAAACGGTTTCCGGGGCGATGTTTTTGCATGTGCTGATACTGCTTGCGCGCAGGAATAATCTGCAGCGAAAATCGTGCAGCAGACGTGCGGCGGAGGAAATCGTGAATTATATTCATGAGAATTTCGATAAAAAGATTACCAATAAATCGGTGGGGGACATCTTTGGATTTAATTCGCATTATGTGAGCGATATGATAAAAAATTCTACAGGAATGGCACTGCATAAATACTTGCTGCATGTGCGGCTGTCTAATGCAATATCATGTATTGAGTCGCAAAAGTACACCCTTTCAGAGATCGCCGTGATGTGCGGTTTCGGTGATATATATTATTTTTCGCGGTATTTTAAAAGGGAAACGGGTGTATCGCCTTCGGAATATTTTAAGCGGAATTTACGGTAATTACACCGTTTTGCATATTCGGGACAGACGGACGTGCAGAACGGTTTTTTTTTCGCATATAAATTTTCCGAGGTGATTTATTATGTCGGAAATAATTATAAATTTGCTTAGTAACATAATGCTGCTTTTGGGGTTTGTCGGCGGGGGAAATGCTTTTCCGAAACCGCTGTCTGCCGCGGAAGAGCAAAAGTATGTGGCGCTTATGGCGGAGGGAGATGAGTCTGCGAAAAACATTCTTATTGAACATAATCTGCGGCTTGTTGCGCATATTGCAAAAAAATACGCAAATGATAAGGAAAGTATGGACGATTTGATTTCCGTGGGGACTATCGGTCTTATCAAGGGCATAAATACATTTGACGCGACGAAAACTTCCAAGCTCACTACTTACATCGCCAGATGTATCGAAAATGAAGTTCTGATGCTTTTGCGTTTATCCAAGAAGACGGCAAACGATGTTTCTCTTGAGGAATGTATCGGCACGGATAAAGAGGGAAATAACATGACTTTTTCCGATATTCTTCCGGCAGACGTGGATGATATTTCCGATGCCGTTGCGCTGAAAATCAATATAAAAAAACTGTATGCCGCCATGAATGAGGTGTTGACCCCCGATGAAAAAAATATTTTATGCTGGCGATACGGCTTAAACAATGAACGAAAAAAAACGCAAAGAGATATTTCAAAAATTCTTGGGATTTCGCGCTCATATGTATAGGAGCGCGGATATTGTAAGTGGTGGCAAAAATGGTTTAAAACCTTGCGTTTTGGGCATTTGAGAAAAATTAATTTAAGCGATCGTTTATCAATTGTGATGAGTATTACAAAATGTAATGCTCTTTTTATTTTGAAAAAGACTAACTATTAAAAGTCAAGAGTTTTTTGAAAAGTTTTTCAAAGCTTTTTAAGAAACAAAAAAGTGCATGACAAATAAGTCTTGGAGTCAACCCCGAATTTTGTGTAAAGTCTTTACGAAACCTCCAAGATGATATATAATAAAAATATCATTTTGGAGGT
>CAKSRS010000035.1 GCA_934487205.1 uncultured Clostridia bacterium | reverse complement strand
ATACGTTGTGTCGGGTAACGCAAGCGATACAGACGCTCAATATTTTGCAGTAGATTTGACGGACGGAAAAAGTCACGTGATACCGTGGGGCAATAACCAAAATACCGCGCAAGGTGCAACGGCAACGAAGAACGGAAGTCAGCTCACGCTCACATGGAGCGACAGGATTGACTTGACTTTTGAAGTGAGGTAGGAAACATGATTTTTGAATTTATGATTGACAATGACAGGCTGAAAACCGCCGAGCAAAGAGCCGGAAACAGCGGCAGCAAAAATGTGTATACCTGTTATTTCGAAATAATCGGTGAAGGTGATTCGCTCATTTGGTTTTGCGTCTTTCGTAACGAAAACGATACCTATCTGCAGAAACTTTTGGGCGGTGAATGTATTGTGCCGTATGAAGTGCTGCAAAATTTCGGTGCCGTGCAAATAGGCTGTTATGCGACGGATAAGGAAGGCACAAAACGTATCTCAACCAACTGGGTAAATCTGTACATAGATGAAGGCGCGTATTGTGATGCGACAGCACCGGAAGTACCGGCGGCAGATGTATGGGAAACGTTGGTGTCGAAAACTGTGCCGATTATAGGTGATAATGGCAATTGGTTTTTGTATGATACTGCTGATGAAAAATACGTCGACAGCGGCAAGCCCAGCCGCGGAATACAGGGCATACAAGGTATTCAAGGCGTGAAGGGCGACAAGGGTGATGTCGGCGAACAGGGCATACAAGGCGAAAAAGGCGAGCAAGGCATACAGGGTATTCAAGGAATACAGGGCGAACGCGGACCGCAAGGTGAGCAGGGCATACAAGGCGAAAAAGGCGATACCGGGGCAAAGGGTGACAAGGGCGATAAGCCTGTCCGCGGTGCGGATTACTGGAATGATGAAGACGTGGCGGCAATAACGGCTGATTTGGACAGCAAGATTGCCGATAAAGCCAACAAAGCAGACCTAACGGAATATGTAAAGAATACGGATTATGCTACTGCATCAAAGGCTGGTATTATTAAAACAACTTCCTCGTCTGGCGCTACTGTAAATGCAGATGGAGAATTAAGTATTGTATGGGCGGATAACGTTGAGATTTCACACCGAGTGCCGCCTACCAAACCTATTACACCAACATATCTTAACTTTGCAGTAAAGTCTGCCTTATCAGATGAGAACCGTATTTCCGATATGACAGACACCGAACAATCCAACGCACGGGATGTTATCGGTGCGGCTGCTGAAACTGCATTGCAAGCCTTAAAATCTGTATCAATTCCGCATACAAATGTATCGGGATATCCGCTGTCAATTACAGACAGTCTTGCAGACGAAAGTTTGACAGGCTGCAAGCTATGGGGCGGGTGCGGGAAAAATTTAATTGATTGGAGTACCGCAATATGTGAAAAAAGGAATACCTCTGAAGGCGCATATTCGGAAGGAATATTTACTGCAAAGGGAAATAATACAAAAGATCCAACTACATGCGCTCAAGCAGATTATACAAATGGACAGCTAAATATCAAGGGTTCTCAAAGAATACCGAATAATACAAAAGTTACATTATCATTTTATGCAACGTTATTAGAATTAAATTCTAAAACGGGATATAAAGGTGATAATAAATATCAGATTTTTTTTGGGCCGAAGTCAAATTATTCCAAGTATTCAAATGCTATTTATTCTAATCCTGAAATAAATACACGAGTAAAGTATACATATACTTTTACAACTACCGCAGAACAGAATGATTGGCAGGTTTCATTTAGATTAGGTGGTAGTAAGTGGCAAGTAGAAGTAAATACATTGCAACTTGAAATTGGCAGCACTGCAACCACGTACGAACCATACAAAACAGTTGGTGATTTTGATTCCCTGTATGGCAAATATATTGTGCCGATAACGGTATGTGGGAAAAACGTGCTTGATATTGCGGGAATTAACAGCAAAGGACTTTATTCAGCCACAATCAGCAGCGGGGTTAAAATTTCGTATGATAAGGATACGCAAATTATAACGTTGAACGGTACTTCCACATCTTCAGTATCAACCAATCAATTTGTATTAAATCATGCAATTTCGGGCGATGCAGTAATTTCCGCTAAAGTAATCGGGGGCAGTGTTTCAGGCAACGGATATTATTTCGGACTTTCAAGTACTGCTTATGTATTGCCCGGTGATGTAAGGATACAACTTACCGAAAATGGGATTGATACTGCAAAATCAGCGGGGACAAGGACTTTGCAGAACAGCGGAAAATATGTAGTTATACAGTCTAATACGGCAGTCACATATAATAATTTTCAATTTCAACTGCAAATAGAAAAAGGGACAACAGCAACGGAATATGAACCGTATACAAACATCAGTTCGAATGCAGTTTTGAACACACCGCTTACACCGGGCGAATATATCGATTTAATCCGCAAAAAGCGCGTAAACGGCAGTACCGAAACCGACATCACGGTCGCGGGTGAACTGAAAACGGTTGATAGCGATGTGAACAATATCATATGCGGCACGACTGTTGCACCCGAAAAAGTTGAGGTCGAATATTATCAGGACATCAACAAAGTAATAACAGAAATTAAAAATGCTATTTTAGCACAAGGAGGTAACACATAATGTTTAATTTAAGGGAATTTTTAATGAAGGGATTTCGTGACGCGGTCGGCAAAATGGCTGACTATCAGGTAATCATGAACGCGACGGGGTACTATGAAAAGAACGTACTCACGACAGAGGATTTGGCGGAAATTCAGACATTGATTGATGAAAAGAACACGCCGCCCGTTGAAGTGACAGAAGGAACTCCCGATGGGATACCCGATGAAATAACGGAAGGAACGGAGGTGACAGAAGATGAAAATTGACATATTCAAAGGCATAATAACGCTTGCGGTAGCGGGACTTATGTCATACCTTACAAAACTTGCAGTACCGATAATGGTGTTGGTGTTCTTCATGGTGACGGACTACATCACGGGGATTGCAAATGCTTGGATACATAGGCAGCTTAACAGCCGCGTGGGCGTCGTCGGGATAATGAAAAAGGTGTGCTATCTCGTAACGATATGCGTTGCGATGGGCGCCGATTATCTTGTGTATGTGGCGCTGGGTGAGATTGGCTTGGAATATAACCTGTCCTACTTTTTCGGCATGATAGTAACGGTGTGGCTGATTATAAACGAGCTGATATCTATATTGGAAAATGTGGCAAAAATAAGCGGAAACAATCCACCTCCCATGCTCAAAAATTTGCTTGATAAGCTTAAAAACAGTGTGGAGGAAAGAGAATGAAAACGATACGGGATATAGCGGAACTGACACCGACGGCACAGAAGGCGTGCGGACTGTTTTTGCAGAGGTGTAAAGAAATGGGATTGTCGGTTTATATAACCGAAACATACAGACCGCAAGAGCGGCAGGATGAGCTTTACGCGCAAGGCAGAACAAAGCCGGGAAAGGTTGTGACGTGGACGAAAAATTCACGTCATAAAAGCCGTCGGGCGTGGGATATATGTAAGTTGACGGGCGGAAAAGCCGATTATTCCGACGCAGCCTTTTTCAAAGCGTGCGGAAATGTCGCGAAGGAACTTGACATTACGTGGGGCGGCAGCTGGAAAACGCCGGACATGCCGCATTTTGAAATATCGGAAACATGGACAGAGCCGAAGGAGGATACTATGACAGCGGAAGAAAGAGGAAAATTTAATGCACTTGTTGAACAGGTGGAAAAACTGACGGCGAGGGTGGACGAACTCACGGCACAAAATCGGGTGTATCATTATACAAACGAGCTGCCGGACTGGGCGAGACCGACGATGCAGAAACTTTTGGACAGCGGCACGTACACGGGCGCCGCCCCGGACGATTTAAACCTTCCGGAAACGCTCATGCGCGCACTCGTTATCGGAGAGAGAACGAAGAAATAATATAATTTATCTATCTTGCATAGTCTCATTCTCTGCAACTGTCATAAATTTTATCTGTATGTATGCATACAGCTTCTTTAAAGCCGCCGTTTTCCGGTGTGCAGCACTTTTCGCTCATATATATAACTTCCTTTCATGAATTATGGGTTACCCCTGTTAATAGAATATGTGAATTAATCAATAATGTGCTGTTATACATAAAATATGAATAAGCTGTACCGGATTCTTGTTCGGCAAAAATTATCATCTTTTTTTAAAATTGTAATAATTTGCTGTTGAACCTTAATAAAAAAGGTGGTATAATATTATTAATTTACATATATGTGTGCTCTAAAAGCACAGATGGGAGAAAAATTGTGAAGAAAAGATTACCGTTTATAATTGCCGCGCTTTTGGCGACTTTTTGGATTTTCAGCAATTCCATGCAGACTGCCGATCTTTCATCGGTATCAAGCGGAAGGCTTGTCAGCGTACTGTCAATGATAATGTCAAAATTCGGACTTGCATCAAATAAAGATATTTTAGAGGTGATTGTGCGCAAAATCGCACATGTTGCAGAATTTACTCTGCAAGGCATACTTATTGCGGCATGTTTTGGTATGCCGTATCGGCGGCGCATAATTTACATATTATTTTTCGGTCTTTTAACCGCTTGCTGTGATGAATATATTCAATATTTTACGCCGGGGCGCGGGAGCCTTTTGCAAGATGTTTTTATCGACTTCGGCGGCACTGTTATCGGAACCGTTATCATGGGGATTTCTTATAAATTCAAAAGGAGGTAGATTTTATGGGTGCGGCAGACTTTATATGGCTTGTATACTTGCTGAATTTTATAATAATCATAACTATGGTATGCTTTCAAAAGCGCAACCCCATTGCATCAATGGCGTGGATAATGTGTCTTATGCTTTTGCCTGTTGTGGGCGGGGTGATTTTTCTTGTTTTCGGCGTAGGCGTGAGGGCGTACACCAGGCGGCGATATCGGCTTAAACTTGAAATGAACGAAAAATACCTGCTGGAACGCCAAAAACAGCTCATTAAACAGCCGGACATTGCCAAACAGCCGTATTCGGCGTTGATAAACTATTTTTTAAACAACAATTTTGTCTACACCGAGTACAACAATGTTGAAATTTTTACAAACGCACGCGACAAATACAAAAAACTTTTTGACGATATTCGCGGGGCGGAGGAAAGTATCGATATTTTGTACTTTATAATAAGAAACGACAAGATAGGCAATGAGCTTATCGACCTGTTATGTGAAAAAGCGCGTCAGGGCGTAAAGGTGCGTCTGATGTATGACGGATTCGGTTCAATTCTTACGCCGCGGCGCTTATTTAACCGCCTGCGTGATGTTGAGGGCAGCGAGGTTGCGGAGTTTTTCCCTGTACAGATATTTTCGCTGTCTAAAATAAATCACCGAAATCATCGGAAAATAGTCGTTATTGATGACAAGTCGGCATATTTGGGCGGTATGAATATCGGCGATGAATACATGAACAATGCAAAAAAACGCAAGCTGAACTGGCGCGATACGCATATAAGAATTGAGGGCGAGGCGGTGGAATATGTGGCGCGGTGTTTCGCTATGGATTGGGAATTTTCAACCGGACGCGAAATCCCCGTTAGGCGCAGCCGCGTGCCTGTTGACTGCGCGCAGACGCCTATGCAAATCGTGGCGTCGGGACCGGACTCCAATGATGAGGAAATCAAATGCGGCATGCTTAAAATGATTTACAGTGCAAAAAAATATATTTATATTCAGACGCCGTATTTTGTGCCGGATCAGGCATTTTTGACAGCGCTGCAAACGGCAGCACAGTCTGATGTGGACGTTCGGATAATGATTCCCGGTGTGCCGGACAAAAAATATGTGTATCACACAACCATGTCATATATAGGCGAGCTTTTGGACGCGGGCGTAAAGGTTTATCGGTACCCCGGATTTATCCATTCCAAAACGGTGACGGTAGATGATAAAATAACAACAATCGGCTCGGCAAATATAGATATACGGAGTTTTCAGCTGCTTTTTGAGGTGAACGCATTTATTTACAGTGCTGAAAAAGCAATTGAATGTAACAGGATTTTCAAAAATGATATGATGGTTTGCCATGAACTTACGATGGAGGAATACAAAAACCGCGGTATCATTAAAATGATAAAAGAGGGATTTTTCAGATTGTTTTCACCAATTATGTAAAAAAGGAGGCGCGGATATGAAAAAAATTTTAATAATGCTTGCAATATTTCTCATGTTCGCGCAACCGATGCTTGCCGAAAATGCGGATTATATTTCGCGTGCGGCGGCAGAAGGAATAATTGTCGGTGACGAAAACGGCAATTTTGACGGTAATGCCGCAGCGACACGTGCGGAATTTGCCGCAATCGCGGTGCGTTTTCTCGGACTTTCGGGCGGAGTTAACGTATTTACCGATGTTTCGGACAGCGATTGGTTTGCGGAGAGTATTTCCGCAGCGGCGGCAAACGGTATGCTTTTTGGTTATGAGGACGGGCGCGTTCGCCCGTATGCGCCGATAAAATGTGAGGACGCCGTTACCATTATCGGCAGATATTATGAGGCGGCGTCGGACGGCGGCCCCCGTAATGTTTCCGGCTATGCACGGAAATATTACGCTTATGCGCTTAAAAATTCGATATTTACAAGCTGGAGCTTTAATAACCCGCAGCACAACATAACAAAGGGTGAAATTCTTGAACTTTTGTACAATTACAAAGAGCAGGATTTGCGGCGTATCGGATTTACCGAAGGTATGCCGAAATTGTCGGAAAAGAAGGCGTTTAATTGCATTACAATTGAAATTCAGACCAATATGCCTTGCACCGTTTATTACGGACTTGCCGTAGCGGGACAGCCTTCCGCCGATACGGATAAGATTTTATGCGCCGTACCGTCGGGCGGAGCGGCTGTTACGGCGAGCATAACGGCGAATTTGAATGAGAGGTATGACATTTATTTAAGGGCGGTTTCGGCAGGTGCCGTAGGCAGAACCGCTGTGATAAAATCGGTTAGTCCGTTTGCTTTTTCGTCCGGAAACGGTACAGGGGAAAATCCGTATGTGATATACAGCAGACATCAGCTGGAGCAGGCAGCGGAATATCCCGACAAATGCTTTGTTTTGGGCATGGACATTGTGCTTTCGGGCGATTGGAAAACCATAGATGAATTTTCGGGCGTTTTGGACGGTAACGGATACAAAATCAGCGGACTTACCGTAAATTCCAATGAGGAAAATGTCGGACTGTTTGGAATGCTGTTGGGCGGTACGGTAAAAAACCTGACGATTGACGCCGATATCGCCGCTAAGAAAAATGTCGGTGTAATTGCCGGTGTAAATGACGGCGGTGTGATAGAAAATTGCGTCTCTACAGGAAAAATTAATGCGAAAACGGGCAACGGCGGCGGAATATGCGGCATAAACCGCGGAACAATCGCCAATTGTCTTTCTGCCGTTAAAAGCGTGACTGCGGGAGCATATGCGGGCGGAATTTCCGGGCAGAATTACGCCGCGATTGAAAATTGTCTTTCCGCGTGCGAGACGGTAACCTCGGATATGTATGCGGGCGGAATTTCCGGCACAAATAACGGCGGAATTGTGGAAAAATGCGTTGCCGTTAACATGACGGTGTACAATTCCATGACGAAGAACGGCGGCAGAATTACGTTAAACCGCGAAGAAGGAATTACGCGCGACAATTATGCATACGACCGCACCGACACCAATGCGGCGGCGGAAATTGAAACGCGATTTTCGCAGAACGGCATTGATACGCCGTGGGAGAGCTTTACCGATATAAGCTTTTACAGAAAAATCGGCTGGAAAACAAATACATGGGCGGCGGCGGACAACGGTTTTCGCTTGGTTTATCCTAAAAAATGCCGACAGCCGGAACTTGCCGCCGGCGAGAGTATGTATTTTCCCAAGATTATCGAAAATGCGGACGGACTCTATGAAATAGGAAGAAACAGCGGCGGACACTACATTTTGGACAAGGACATTTACCTGAAACTGCCGTGGAAAACAATATGCGGACTTGTGGGATTTTCGGGCTCGCTGGACGGCGGCGGTCATGCAATATACAACCTCGACATCAGGGGCGAGAGCGGATTTTTGTCCAATATATCGGGCGGAATTGTCCGAAATTTGGATTTTCGTGCAGTTAAGGCAAATCTCGGCGAAAGCGGGGGAATTATTGCCGCGTGCAACTACGGATTTATCGAAAATTGCACAGTAAGCGGACAGCTTACTGCGAAGAGGGCAGGTTCGGCAGGTGTTATTGCTGGACAGAATAACGGACAGATTATTGGCTGTACCGCCGATTGCGATATTATGCAAAGCGGCGACAACACTGTTACGGGCGGAATATGCAGCGACAACAGCGGTATTATAACGGGCTGTAAATTTACCGGCAAAATTACCGTCGGCGGGAAAAATTCGGTAATAGGCGGAATTTGTGGATATGACGCAGGCGGATATATTATAGAAAGTTTTGCCGGAACGGATATCCGCGCAGAAAAGACCGACGCATACATCGGCGGAATATGCGGCATTTCTTCCGCAACACAGTTTTACAAATGCAGCTTTAACGGGACAATATCATCATACGGCGGGTATGCGTATGTCGGCGGAATATGCGGCATGGCGGAAAACAGCGCGGTATATAACTGTTTTTCCGCGGGCGCTGCTGAAGGTTCAGCAGAAAAGGCATATGTCGGCGGGATATGCGGATATATATCAGGCGCAAATGTGCAAAATACATATTCTTGCGCAAAAATAGGCGCGGTGGGTGCAAACTCATACGCGGGCGGAATTTGCGGATATGCGGAAAACGGTTTTGTTATGCAGAATGTTTCGCTGTGCACGCGGATTGGCGGTGCGCGCGCGGGGGCGATTACGGCGGCTGCCGAGCAAACCGAGATCAGCGACAACTATGCCTGTGATAAAATCAAGATTAATTCGCTCAAAGTCACCGAAAGTACAAACAACGGAAAATTGCGGTCATTGCTGATGCTTAAAGATTTTCACTTCTATTGCAAGCCGCTTGAGGAGGGCGGTCTTTTGGGCTGGAACGGTGAGGCGGAGAGCGGCACATGGACGGCGGCGCATAAGAAAACATATGCGTTCCCTGCATTTACCCAAGCCCCGGGACAAGATACATTTGTTACGCCGACTTATGATGATTAAATACAAAGTTAACAATTTCTTAACAAAATGTGCATTGTACCGTAATAGTTGTATGTTATACTGGAACAGTAAAATAAAAGAACAGCAATCTGCCGCATAAATGCGTGCGTTATATCGCAGTATACGGTGAGATTGTGCCGCAGATGTGCGGCGGAATGGAGTTTAATGTGAAAAAGTTTACAGCGCTTATTCTCGGAGCGGCGCTGCTGCTGTCGCATACGGCGTATGCCGCGGAGTTGTCCGATTGGGCAAAACCGGGTTACACAGCGGCGAACAGTGCGGGACTTGTTCCGATAAGCATAGTAACAAACAAGATGACCGACAATATCACAAGAGAAGAATTTTGTGAGATTGTCATGAATATGTACAAAAGCATGAAGGGTGCAGATGTTGATATCGGTGATTTTCCTTTTACCGATACCGATAATGAGGCGGTAAAAAAGGCATATGCGCTCGGAATAATTGACGGAAAGACCGAGACGGAATTTTATCCGCAAGACTTAATTACTCGGCAGGAAATTGCCAAAATACTTATGCGCGCGATTAACGCGGCAGACAATGAAACGCATGTTACGGCGGAGGATTTGGAGCGGATATGTTCGTTTGAGGATTTCGGCGAGGCGGACGATTGGGCGGCGGCCGATGTTGCAAAATCCATTAAATATGAGATTTTGAACGGAGTTTCCGCAACGCAGATTGCGCCTAAGGGATACGCAACAAGAGAGCAGGCGGTTACGATTATAAGCCGCAGTATGGACGCTTTTTCGAGAGGAGCCGTGTATTATCAGCAACCGGAGATTGACGGGATTTACAACGGAATGTCCGTTTCGGAAGATTTCAGCGTCAGCTGGAATAATGACGGCGGCGCAGTATCATATTCCGTGATTTTGAAGGACGGCGGTTATAACACCGTGCGTACCGTTCCGACCAAAAAGAACAGCGCAAATATCAGCGTTTTGGGACTTACGTATAACGAAACATACACCGTGATTTTGGCGGCACATATGCCCGACGGCATGACAGTTTATTCCGAACCGATTGAGGTGTATTACGGAACCGAACAGGGGATTTTTGATGTAAATGCGTCGCTTGACGCCAAGTACAACAGAGTTTTCCCGAACGGAATACCATTTGAAAATGAGGAGGACGCGGCATACAATATGGCGGCGGTAACCGTTCCCGTATGGCGGCTGGCGGCGGACGGAAGTAAATATTCTTCGACCGCGTCGCTGACGGTCAACAGAAATCTTGCTGATGAAGTTGTGAAGATTTTTACCGAGATTTATAATGATCCGGAACAGTTCCCGATTAAGGACGCCGGCGGCTACAACTGGCGTGCTACGGCGGCGGGAACGGGGAGTTTGTCGCAGCACAGCTACGGCACATGCATTGATATTAACTATAATGAGAATTATTACTGCTATGCGTCAAACGGTCAGGCTATTACCGGAAGTTTCTGGAAACCGTTTGAAAATCCGTATTCAATCCCCGAAAACGGCAGCGTGGTACGCATTTTTGCAAAATACGGCTGGAAATGGGGCGGCAACGCATGGACAACATACCGCGATTATATGCACTTTACCTATTTGGGTAAATAACGCGAATTTTTCGCGGCATGGCTTGCGGCGCAAGCATATGAGCAATAGATTACGACAGTTTTTTTCATACCCCCTTAGCGGGATTGCACACGTTATACGCGGCAATCCCGTTATTTTTGTGCCGAAAAAAGCTTGACAAAATTTGCCATAGGCTGTAAGATATAATTATAGGGTATGTTTTGCCTGAATTTGCATATGACAAGGAGAAACAGAAATGAAGAAAATTTCATTAAATCCGGAATTTAAAAGACGCATTACCGTACTGATTATGCTGGTTATCATTATAGCCGGCGCTGTCGGATTTTCCGTAACAAGCGTGGAAAACGGCGAACCGGCATACGACAGCGAACCTGTTCATATGGACTTGATTAAGGCATACATGCAATCGGAATATACGGCGGCGTTTTCGCCGTATTATGACATGACCTATGTTAAGGAACTGGCGGATTATAAGGAACAGTTTAACGAAAAGACAAATGCCGTAACGGCACGGTTTGTAATGAAAGCGGCGTACAAAAATTATTACAGGGACCCGGACACTGTACCGTATATTATAGAGGCGAAAAATTCCGGGAACACCGAAAAATATAAGAAACTCTATGATGAGTATAATGCCGAGCGTGAAACTACGTTTACCTTGAAATTTAAGGGAGACGTGAAAAATGATACGGTCGTGTGCAGAAAACTTTATTCTTCCGATGATAACGGGGATTGGCATAAATTGAAAAACGGTCTTAATGATTATATAATTACCGAAAAATAGGGTGTGCTTATGAAATTTTGCAGAAATATCCGCAGTTTTGCGGTTAAGACAATAACAATAATCCGATTTAGGCTCGCCTGGAAGGAAGTTCCTACCGCAGTTTATTTCGTACACAAAAAGAAACGGTAAATTTTAAGCCTATCTCCAAATCCGATGATTTGGAAATAGGCTCTTTTATTGATTTTGTTCCGTCAGTGACAGCACAAGCCGTGCCATGTCCTGTTTGGAAAGCTCATAATTTTCGTCAAAATTAAATTTTAACGGGATATTTAGATTCTCGAGAATTCCGTTTGCAAAGGAAACGGTTATCGGCGCGTCGGGGAGGAACATATTGTCCTCAATTTCAACAATGCCCAGTTTTTTGAATGCGCCTACCGCGTCGTAATAACTGCTGCCTTGAAAAACATCGGCAAAATTTTCCGTTACGTCCTCTTTAAGATGCAGAAGTACCGCAAGCAGCGTTACAAATTCCGAACGCGTAACCTTGGTGTAGCTGTTATGCATATTGATATTTGCATATGTGTCCGCCCATTTTAAAATGTTCTGCGCGGCAAAATCGTCGGCAAGATAGCCTGTTGTCAGCCGCGACTGCGGGAGTGTGTTATGTACCGATACGTTGTAATACTGCCGCTGCTGCTGCCGTGCATACGGGTGCTCCGCGACGGAAAGGTCGGTTTCCTGTGCGGAATATATCTCCGCCGTCTCATCATTGAATATTATAATCTGCGCATTTCCGCTGCCGGACAAATCACCGCATGCAATACTGCCGAATATCGGAAAAGTGTAGCACGCACGCATATAACCGTCATACAATGTTGTGTTGACGTCTTCTTTTTTGTGTCCGGCAATATACAGCTTGCCGCTTGAATCAAAATTACATACCGGCGTTGCCAGATATATCGTTTCATTTTTTTGGTACAAAAATTTCCCGCGGTTATCAAATAAGGACATACTGTCAAGCAGAAGGATATCCTTTGTGCCTATATTATCACGGAATACGCCGACTGCAATATTTTCCGACGATTCGTTAAGCTCCCACAGCATATCGCCGTCCGCCGTATATGCGCGGAGCGTATCGCCCGAAATTAACACAATCGGTTCGGCATCGTTATAAAGGCAATCGACGCACACGGATTTTGCGTGCGACGGCATATCAGCTTTCCATATCAGCTCGCCTTCGCTGCTGAGCACGTTATAACCTGCGATGATTTCCTCTTTGCCGTCGCCGTTCAGGTCATACACAACGGGACAGCAGCCGATATTCCCCTGAAAACTCCATATTATGTTCAGATTAATATCATATGCCCAAAGGCGGCTGAACTTGTTTTTTATTATAATATTCTGTGCATATCCCGTTCCTTCAAGGTCGGCAATGATTATACCCCCGCCCACATACTTGTCGGGAAGGGGAGTTTTATTTTTTACTTCCGATGTTTTCCCGTCCAAAATCAGCAGCTCGCCGTTCATTATAAGGATAACTTCATTTTTTCCGTCTTTGTCTATATCATAAATTTGCACGGGTATGTCACAGCGTATTGACGGCGACGGATAATTCGAGTCGCCGACCTGCCACAAAAGTGCGCCGTCTGCGGAATATGCCGTTATGCAGACTGCCTGATGCGGAAAATACCGCTCGTCGCTTACGCTGTCGCATTTGGCAAAAAGCAGCTCCGCCCGTCCGTCGCCGTCCAGGTCACCCATGCGCAGCTGGCAGCTGCCGCCGGCAGAACTTATATCAATACTTGTTTTGAATGTTTCCGTTTCCATATGTTTTACCCTTCGTAAAAATTGTCTTTTATATATTGTATCACAAATTTTGAATAATTGCAAATTTTTAATCATAAAGAATTAAATAGAAATAAAAAAGAGAGGTTTTTTGCATGGCAAGAAGTTTTGATTTAAGACAAAAAAAGGTTATTGATATCGACACGGCGGAAAAAATAGGCTATATCAGAGATATGGATATTGATTTTGAAAACGGCAGGATAAATTCGGTATCAATCCCGCGAAACGGATTTTTTCGGTTTTTTGGAGAGAAAAAAAATATTACGGTGCCGTGGGGGAATGTTGTGGCGATTGGCAGCGAATTTGTGCTTGTCCGCAAAGACGGTCAATAAGTGCGCAAAGGGAGGATACGGTATCCGCCGCCTTCCCTTTAGTTAAACAAAGCCATTATTTCCTCTTTGGACAGCGCCGACAGCGTAGAGGAGTTTGTGCGCACCATATCATCTGCAAGGCGGCGCTTTTTATCTTGCAGTTTGAGCATTTGTTCTTCAATTGTGCCTTTGCCGGCAAGACGGATAACATGCACTGCTTTCGTCTGCCCTATTCGGTATGCGCGGTCGGAAGCCTGGTCGACAGCCGCCGGATTCCACCACGGGTCATAATGAATAACGGTATCGGCGCCGATTAAATTCAGCCCGGAACCGCCGGCTTTAAGTGAGATTAAAAATACCATACGCTCGCCTTTGTTGAAACGGTCTGCCATTTCCGTGCGCGCATATGCCGGAGTTTTCCCGTCAAGATAAAATGAGTCAATGTTGAGCTCGTCAAGCCGCTTGCGGATTATATCCAGCATGGACGTGAATTGCGAAAATATCAAAATTCTGTGCCCCGACGCAGCGGCAGATGTTACAAGTTCTTCAAGAAGTTTCAGTTTTCCGCTGTCTTTATCGTAGTTTCTGTCAATAAGCGCGGGGTGGCAGCTGATTTGGCGCAGCCGCATGAGAAGTGACAATATGCGGACACTGTCGCCGCCGTAACTGATGATTTCCGACGCCTCGCGCCGCGCCGCGGCAAGATATGCGGAATAGATTTTTTTCTGCATCGGTTCGAGTTCGGCATAGTATGTGCTTTCAATTTTGCCCGGCAGCTCGGAAAGCACATCATACTTCATGCGCCGCAGCATAAACGGTTTTATTCGTTCACGCAGAGCCGCTGCCGCATCGTCGTCACCGTCCGCTGCAATGGGTTTTTCGTATTTTTCCGCAAAGCGGCGGTAGGTATCGAGATATCCCGGCATAACAAAGTCAAAAATCGACCACAGCTCAGAAAGAGAATTTTCTATCGGTGTACCGCTGAGCGCAAAACAGCCGCCTGCATGAATATGTTTTACGGCTTTTGCGCTTAATGTTTTCGGATTTTTTATGTTTTGCGCTTCGTCAATGAAACAATAGGAGAATTCGATATCGGCATATTCCTGAATATCGCGCCGCAGCAGCGGATATGACGTGATTATAAAATCACAGTCCGAAATTTTTGCAAGTTCGCGTATTCTTTCTTCTTTAGTGCCGTCGATTATCTTTGCCGACGCGTGCGGCGCAAATCGGTTGATCTCCGACAGCCAGTTATACGTGAGCGAACTCGGCGTTACAACAAGTGCCGGAAGTTTCGGCTTTTCACTCATTAAAAATGCGATTACTTCAATAGTTTTTCCAAGACCCATATCATCGGCAAGTATGCCGCCGAATCCCAGCTTAGACAGCTGTTTTAGCCAATGCACAGCGTCTTTTTGGTATCCGCGCAGTGTTTTGTCAAGTTCCGGCGGAATATCGGCGCGTATGGCACGGATTTTTTTGATAAACCCGTCAAATGATTTATCGGCGATGACATCGCCGTTTTCCGCCGCGCCCGAAAGGTACAGCGTGTGATATTTTGATATGCGTTTTCCGCCGCTGCGCAGTTCCGCAAAGGAAAATTCAAGATTATTCAGAACATCAAACGAACTCATACTGTCGTCAAGGGACAAAAATGAGCCGTCACTCATGCGGTAAAATGGTTTTTTACGCCGCATGGCATGAAGTATGCCTGCAATTTCGACAGGCGTGAGATTGCTTTCAAAACCAACTTCGAGGAGGTCGATTTTTTCATTGTAGGTAACTTTATTTTTCAGAGTGGGCAAATCAGCGGACGCTATTTTTTTGAAACTGTCGGAAATATGGATTTCCGCCGCGTCAGACAGCTTTTCCATGCTGTTTTTTATAAAATCGTAAATTTCGTCGTCATCGCCGAGATACAAGGTTTTACCCGATATGTCAAATTTATCAAAAAAGGACATAATATACTGCTCGCCGATTTTATCGCGCACAATTATCTTTTCCGCGTTCGCATCGCCTTCGGGCAATCGCACCGAAATACTGCCGTAATGCGCTATTACCGCAGCGGAAATTCCGTCAGCAAAACGGTCGAAATATATGCTGAAGGTTGGTTTGTCGTCCACAATTATGTTTTCTATGCCCTGCGCCACAACGCCCTGCCGGCCCTTCAGCATAGGCAGAACGTTAGCCGCAAATGCCGCTGAATTACGGCCCTTGAAGTCGATTTGTGTGCGGCTTTCAACAGCAAGCGCATTATATAACGGCATGAACCATTGTCGCCAGTTTTCGGTTGTGGAATACAAATCTCCCTCATAATAAAACCAGCTGCCGTCGGGAATTACGGCAAGTCCGCTTTGCGGAATGGAGATATTGATATTATCGTCCGTTGCCGTCAGGTCGACCAGAATATCAGGGTCTTCGCCGCGTACGCGAAGATTCGGGAGAGGCATGCCGTTAAGATTAAAGCGGCAGTCCGCATCTGCCAAAAGCGGGAGCAGCCGTTTTGCCGTACAGCTGCCGAATTCGACCGAGGCAAAATGCGGGGCATTGACTGTCGGGGAGAGGTTATTCTGATAAGCCTCGGCAAGAATGTCTAAAATTGCTTTTTCACGCTCGGGGATAATGTATTCGTCGCGGCAAAATAAAATATTTTTGGACAGTCTGAATGAACCGCCCGTTATATACGCGTTTAAAAATCCGTTGATGTCCGAAATCGCGGCGCCGCCTTCCGGTCTTACCGATACGGAATAATTACACTCACGTTTATGATTTGTACAGATATGGAAGGTAAAACCGATATGAATGGGCTGCGGCTGCTTTTTTTTGCGCTCAAACGCACGGCACAGTTCGCTTGCGGTGCGGTCGTTATTGTTGGTAATGCCGCTGCTTGCGCTAAGTTCATTTTGCCGCGCTTTTAAAACTGCGGCGATATGCTTGCAGTTGGAGGACATTGTCTGATAATACGGGCATGTGCAGAATGTTTCGGCAATACGTCCGTTTTTATCAAAGCCGATATGCACATTATACAGGCGGTCGGCGTCTACTGCCGCGACTATTTTATCTTCGCCGCGCACACGGATGTGAACACGCCCTTCGCGAAAATAGTCCGAACCCGCGCGGAACACGCTGTCTGTACATATTTTTCTGATGTCGCTGTCCTCGATTTTCATCTGATATTTACCTCCGTTTATTATCATTATATTATAACATATTTATCCAAAAAGTTCAAGTAATTAATATAATTTTGAATTATTTATTATTTTCATGTAAAATTATACGGTTTTTATTGATTTTTTTGACGAAATGCGTTACAATAGAATTATAATGAGATAAATATACCGTGAAAGCGAATGAAATATTTTTGCGGATTGCTATATATACCGCCGAACGGCGGATTATGACGGAGGAAGATGAAATGAAAATAGGAGCGTTTTCAAATGCTTGCGCAATTGATTTGGGAACAGACAACATAAGAATTTATTATAAGGGAAATATAACAGATGAACCGTCTGTCATTGCGTATAACACCGATGACGGAAAAATTATCGCCATAGGGAAAGAGGCGGAGGAAATGATTGGCAGAAATCCTGCCGCGGTTACCGTGTCCCGCCCGATGCAAAAAGGCGTTATAACCGATTTTGAGCCGGCGTGTCAGCTTATCAGCGGACTTCTGGCAAAAACAATCGGCGGCGTTATAAAGCCAAAGGTGCTCGCCAGCGTTCCGTGCGGAATTACCGACGTTGAACGCCGTGCAGTGTGCGACGCGATTCGCGCTGCGGATATACGCGAAGTGTATCTTATCGAATCGCCGATTGCGGGCGCTATCGGCGCTAACTGCGATGTCAGTCTTGCACGCGGCATGATGCTTGTTGACATAGGCGGCGGACATTGCGATATTGCCGCTATTTCTCTGGGGCAGACGGTAAAGGGACGCTCGGTCAAAATTGCCGGGAATGATTTTACTGACGCTGTTATCAGGTATGTAAAGGAAAAACGCGATGTGGAAATCGGCTTACATACGGCGGAATCGGTTAAACGTGAGGTTGGCTGCGCATATCAGCGCGAGCATGACGATACCGCGTATGCCGGCGGATTTAACACAAAAACGCGCAAGCCGGAGAAGATTTTAATTCACTCGGAAGAAACGCGCGAGGCTTTTGCACCACTTTTGGAGAAAATTGTCGCAGAAATAAAATCCGCTCTTGATGAAACGCCTACGGAACTCTTGGGCGATATCATGGAGGACGGAATTTTGCTGATAGGCGGCGGAGCACAGCTTTACGGCATGGCGCGCAAGCTGCGAATGGAACTGGGCGTGAAAGTTTTTCTTGCCGAAGATGCCGAGATGTGCGTAATCCGCGGGGCGGGTTATGCCGCCGATAACATGGATAAGCTTTCGGAAAACAGCTATATTTACACAAAGGGTTGATTTATGGAACTTTTGGAAAATGAAACATTAGAGGATTTACAGGTTGGCAATCTTAAACTGATACAAAAAAAGGACGGATTCCGTTTCGGCGCTGACGCCGTACTTTTAGCAAATTTTGCGAAAGATACCCCGTCACGGTGCACACTTGATTTATGTTCCGGCAGCGGAATTATTCCGATACTTTTGTCATACAAAACGCAAACGCCGCAGATTTTCGGCATTGAAATTCAGAAAGAAATCTATGATACAGCGGTGCGGTCAGTAGAAATAAACAATCTTGAAAGCAAAATAATGCTTACGTGCGGTGATCTTAAAGACGCCGTGAAAATATACGGAAAGCGTCGGTTTGATGTGATTACGTGCAATCCGCCGTATATGCCGATAGGCGGTGCGGTGACAAATCCCGCGGATACAAAACTAATCGCGCGTCATGAGGTTATGTGTACTCTTGAGGACATACTTGCCGTTTCCGCGCAGCTTTTAAAACAAATGGGGCGTCTTATGCTGGTACACAAACCGACGCGGCTTGCCGATATAATCTGCCTTATGCGGAAATATGAAATTGAGCCGAAACGTATACGTTTTGTACATAAAAGCACGCACAGTGAGCCGTCGCTTGTGCTTGCCGACGGCGCATACAAGGGCGGAAAAGAACTGCGAATTGCGCCGCCTTTATATTTGTATAATGATGACGGATCCGAAACCGATGAATTAAAGAGGATTTACGAACGATGAATGGAATACTGTATTTATGCGCCACGCCGATAGGAAACCTCGGCGACGTGTCAGCGCGGTGTCTTGAAACATTTAGTGCGGCAGACCTTATTGCGTGTGAAGATACGCGAAGGACTGTACAGCTTTTGAACTATTTTGATATTCAGAAACACAACAAGCGCGAAAAGGGCGAATATATTATCGGACTTTTAAAAGAAGGCAAAAATGTTGTGCTGGTATCGGACGCCGGGACTCCTGCAATATCCGACCCGGGAGAGGATTTGGTAAAGCTTTGTATTGAAAATGATCTTACGGTCACCTCTATACCCGGCTGTGTTGCAGGAGTAAATGCTTTGATTTTATCCGGATTGTCGACAAGGCGGTTTGCTTTTGAGGGATTTTTGTCCGTCAACAAGCGCCACCGGAAGGAGCACCTTGAAAGCGTAAAAAATGATACGCATACGCTTATTTTTTATGAAGCGCCGCACAAGCTGATATATACGCTTGCGGACATGCTCGAGGTTTTCGGTGACAGAAGAATAGCGCTTGTGCGCGAACTTACAAAAATCCATGAAGAAGTTATCCGTACCACGCTTGCCGAGGCACAGACGCTTTATACCGAAAAATCGCCCAAAGGCGAATATGTTATCGTAATTGAAGGCGCGTCGGAAATTGAAACCGAAAAATGGTGGCAGAATATGACGGTTTGCGAGCATGTGGAAAAATACATTGCCGACGGTGATGCCCCCAAAGACGCCGTAAAAAAGGCTGCCAAAGACCGGGATTTGCCGAAACGCGAAGTTTACGGCGAGTATCACAAACTTAAATAACATCAGGAAAAATATGCCGGTTTTGCGGCGGAATGGAGATAGATTATGGAATTTGATATGAAAGCAATTTTGGACAAAAAAGGTTTTATATGCGATATGGACGGCGTTATATATCACGGCGACCGTATTTTGGACGGCGTTACCGATTTTGTGAATTGGCTGCTCGATAATGATAAAAAATTTGTGTTTTTAACTAACAGTCCCGAAAAAACGCCGCATGAGCTCAGCATGAAATTGGAAAGAATGGGACTTTCGGTTTCTGCCGACCATTTTTATACAAGCGCAATGGCAACGGCGGAGTTTCTGCGCACGCAAAAACCCGGCTGTACGGCGTATGTTATCGGCGAACCGTCGCTTACGAAAGCATTGTACGACCGCGACATCTACATGAATGACGTTAACCCCGATTACGTTGTTGTGGGCGAAACGAGAACTTATAATTTTGAAAAGCTTGAAAAAGCAATTGAACTGGTAAACAAGGGCGCAAAACTTATCGGAACAAATCCGGACATTTCCGGGCCGACAACTCACGGCATTATGCCGGCGACCGGCTCGCTTATCTCGCCGATTGAGATTACAACGGGCAAAAAGGCATACTTTGTCGGCAAACCGAACCCGCTTATGCTGCGCCACGGGCTGCGCAAGCTTGATTGTCACAGTACCGAAATTGCGTTTGTCGGCGACAGAATGGATACCGATATTATTGCGGGTATTGAGTCAAATATGGACACGATTTTGGTTTTGAGCGGGATTACTTCGATGGAAGACATCGACAAATTCCCGTACCGCCCGAAGTATATTTTAAACGGAGTGGGGGATATTGTTCATAGCAACACCTGAAGGCATGCATAACGGAACGGAGATTAATATGGAAAAATATGCGATTTTTTTGGATATAGACGGAACTTTGGTGGGAGAAAAAGATTTCCCGCTCGGCGGCTGCGTGTCGGCGGAAAATATTCGCGCGATTAACAAGGCGCGCGCTGCGGGGCACTATGTATTTTTGAATACGGGCAGATCATATGCGTGGATTCAAAAGGCGGTGATTGATGATTTGGAGGTCGACGGCATTATTTCCGGCATCGGCACACAAATTTTGGTGCACGGCAAAGAATTATATGAATGCATGATTCCGACCAAAACGCTTGTAAACATTTACAATGCGTTCAGCCGAACAAAACGCTGCGTTATGTTCGGCGGTACGGAAAAAATATACGTACTCAATCCCGCAGGATTTCTGGATGACCCGAGGTTTGTGTTTATCCGAAACGAAGAAGATTTTTTTAAAAAATGTCTCAAAGATAAAATTCAAAAGTGCGAAGTTTTTGAAATGAGCCTTGCGGGCGGTAGTGTCGGCATAGAAACAATTATATCGGAAGATCAGCTTAGGGCGCTTACCGAAAATTTGCAGAATTATTCGCACACATGGTATATGGAAAGTTTTCCGCACGGCTGTACAAAATCAAAGGCAATGCTTATGACAGCGGAAAAAATCGGCATTTCACCAAAGAACACCATTGCTATGGGTGACTCGGTGAATGATGCCGATATGCTGACAGCTGCCGGAACGGGCGTCGCGATGGGCAATGCGCCCGAGCTTGTTAAAGAAAAAGCGGATTTTATCAGCCGCACCTGTGATGAAAACGGCGTTGCATATGCCATAGAAAAATTATTGTTCGATAATTAATTATATTTTCGGGTTTACATGCACCATGCAATGCTTTGCTGTCGGAAAGTGCGCCTCAATTTCGCTGTGGACGCGCTCGGCAATTTCATGTGCTTCAATAAGCGGTAGATTTCCATCGGCGAGTATTTCAATGTCGATGTAAATCTTGTCGCCGAACCGACGGGTTTTTAAGTCGTCAATACCCAGCACGCCCCGCTGTGCAAGAACTGTACGGCGGATTTCATCCTCGGTTTTTTTATCGCATGCTTTATCGGTCATTTTGTCCATGGCGTCGCGGAAAATATCGATTGCAACCTTTATGATAAATACCGAAATGATTACGCTCGCCACGCAATCGAGTATCGGAAATCCGAGCCGCGCACCCAAAATTCCGACAAAGCTGCCGATTGATGAAAGTGCGTCGGAGCGGTGATGCCATGCGTCCGCCATGAGCGCACCGGAATTTATCTTTTTCGCGGCGGCACGTGTGTACCAATACATTACCTCTTTTACAATTATAGATATAATTGCCGCCCATAATGCAAGTCTGCCTGGGGCGGAAAGCCCGATATAGCCGCCGGCGGCTATTTTTTTAATTCCGGAAAATCCAATTGCCGCACCCGTTGCAGCCAGCATTACGGAAAGAATTACCGCCGCCACACATTCCAGCCGTTCATGCCCGTATTGATGATCGGCGTCGGAACGCTTGTTTGCAAGGCGTACACCGATTATGACTATAATTGTACTGAAAACGTCAGATGCCGAGTGTACCGCGTCGGAAATCATTGCCGCGGAATGTGAAGCGATTCCCGCCGCCAGTTTGAATATTGTTAAAAGCGTATTTGCAATTATCGTGTTAACCGAAACTCTTGTTGCAAGCTGCTCTGCAGATATATTTTTCATGTTAAAACCTCCCGAATATAAAAAATCTGCGGGGGAGTCCCTCAGATGTATTTCCGCTGCCTTTTCGGCTCGCCGCAATTTGCGCGGCTGAATTTTTTATTCCTTCTATTATATACGCTGTCAATCGATTTGTCAAGTGATTTGCCGTATTTTTTAAAAGATTTTTTAAAAGATCACAGCCGCCGATACTTTCGCACCGACGGCTGTTCGCTTTTAACGTCCGATCTTCCGATAAGGAAACAGGTGATATTGCCTGAAGGTTAAGTATTTTTTAGTTGTTGCACATACATGTTACGATTACGATGATGATAAGAACCCATAAAATCATATCAAAGTCGAAGTTGCCGCAGCCGCCGCAGCCGTTGTTGCAACCACATCCGCATTCACCCATGATTATGCCTCCTTTCCTTTCCGGTCTTTCGACCGCTTATGGTATATACTATGTTTTTTTAGGAGATTTGGTAGCTTGTATTGAAATTTTTTTTATTTTGGTGTATAATGTATAATAAGGAGGAGTTTGGAATGGAAAAAAGCAAGCTTTTACGCATTACGGAGCTTTCGCGGAAGTCAAGAACGACAAAGCTTTCGCCGGAAGAACTTGCTGAACAAAAGGTGCTGCGTGAGGAATATCTTGCGGCAGTACGGAAAAATTTCCGTGCCACGTTGGACAGCATTGAATTTGTTGATAAAAAATAATTTTAAAAGAGGTTATAAAAATGAAAGCATTAGTTAAGGAAATTTACAGAAACACCGACGAGTTTGCCGGTAAAGAGATTACCGTTTCGGGTTGGGTGAGAAATCTTCGCGCATCGAAGAATTTCGGATTTATCGAACTGAACGATGGCAGCTTTTTCAAAAGTATTCAGATTGTTATTGAGGACAAGCTCGATAATTTCGACGCGCTGACAAAACTTAACATCGCGGCGGCGGTTGCGGTTACGGGAACTCTCGTTCTTACGCCGGACGCAAAACAGCCTTTTGAAATTAAGGCGGAAAATGTGGTAATAGAGGGCGAATCTACCCCTGATTATCCGATACAAAACAAACGTCATACGTTCGAATATCTGCGTACACAATGCCATCTGCGCCCGAGAACAAATACCTTCAGCGCCGTATTCCGCGTGCGTTCAATGATTGCATATGCAATTCATCAATTCTTCCAGGAACGCGGATTTGTGTATGTTCATACGCCGATTATTACAACAAGCGACTGCGAGGGCGCGGGGGAAATGTTCCAGGTTACTACCATGGACATGGAAAATATTCCTAAAAAAGACGGCACTGTTGACTATACAGGGGACTTTTTCGGCAAGGCGGCAAGTCTTACCGTTTCCGGACAGCTTAATGTCGAAACATATTGCATGGCATTCCGCAATGTTTACACCTTCGGCCCGACATTCCGCGCGGAAAATTCCAACACGACGCGCCATGCTGCGGAATTTTGGATGATTGAGCCGGAAATCGCGTTTGCCGATTTGGCGGAAGATATGGATTTGGCGGAAGATATGGTTAAATATATCATAAATTACTGTCTTGAAAATGCGCCGGAAGAAATGGAATTTTTCAATCAATTTATTGACAAAGGACTTTTAGACAGACTTCACAATGTTGTCTCGAATGAGTTTGCACGCGTAACTTACACCGAAGCTGTCGAAATCCTGAAAAAGAATAATGATAAGTTTGACTATAAGGTTGAATGGGGCTGTGATTTACAGACCGAGCATGAGAGATTTTTGACGGAACAGGTTTATAAAAAGCCTGTATTTGTAACCGATTATCCGAAGGAAATCAAGGCTTTCTACATGAAACTTAACGATGACGGAAAGACTGTTGCCGCATGCGATTTGCTTGTTCCGGGTATCGGCGAGATTATCGGCGGCAGCCAACGTGAAGAAAATTACGACGTTTTGCTTACGCGCATGAAGGAATGCGGATTGAATCCGGACGATTACAAATTCTACCTTGATTTGAGAAAATACGGAACAAACAAGCACGCCGGATTCGGTCTCGGTTTTGAAAGAGCGGTTATGTATCTGACGGGCATGCAGAATATCCGTGATGTATTGCCGTTCCCGAGAACTGTCGGTAATGCGGAATTTTAATCGAGGGTAATAATTATGAAATTTATAATTACAATTGTGGGAATAATTTTGCTGATTTACGGAATAAATAAAGCAATTTCGATCATTTTCGTGATGAAAGCAAACAAGGCGTATAATGAAGGCGACAACAAAAAGGCGCTTAACTGTTATAAAATTTCTACAAATCTGCCGCTGGCAAGCACATCGTCAAAAGTGATGTATGCGCTTATGCTTATGCGCAGCGGTGAATTTGATGAGGCGGAAAAACTGCTTTCCGCGCTGATTTTGTACGGAAAAATGAAGCCTCAGGAAAAATTTAACGCCAAAGCATACCGCTGCATGGTGAAACAAAAACTCGGCAGACTTGACGAGGCGATTGAGGACGCGGAGGAACTGTTTGAAAACTGCAAGAATACCGTAACATACGGCATGCTCGGCTATTTGCGTCAGCTCCGCGGCGGCGCCGAATTGGAACTTTGCAGGCAGGCGTATGAGTACAACTCCGATGACCGCGATATCTGCGATAATTTGGCGGTTGCGTATATCCGCAGCGGCGATTTGGACGCGGCGGAAAAACTGACGGAAAAACTTCGCAGCGATTATCCGGATTTTGCGGAGGCGTATTATCATTCCGCACAGGCGGCACTGAAAAAAGGCGATAAAACCGCAGCTGCGGAATATGCGGATAAAATCGCCGGCTGTCACTTTACCGCAATGACAACAGTTTCACAAAAGGATATAGAAGATTTAAAAGAAGAGATAAAAAATGCTTGAATTTAAGTTTATTTACGGAGAAAACGGCTATAAGCTGTCGCAGGACATGCGAAAAAAAGTTTTTGGCGAAGAATTTGCCATGAACGGGATTTCGGACGAATATGAGGATACCGCGTATCATTTTATCGGTTATGATAAAACCGTGCAGATTGCCGCGGCACGTCTTAACAAAATTACGGATTCGTGTTTTAAAATAGATTTTGTTGCGATAAAAAAAGACTACAGACGGCAGTTTGTGGGGGATTTGGTTATGCGCGCTCTTGCCGATAAGGCGGTCGCGCTCGGCGGGACAAGCATAATCCTCGAATCACCGACTGATATAACGGGATTCTTTGCTTTTGAGGATTATGAGCCATGCGGCGATGAATTTGAAAAGGACGGCAGAAAATATATAATGATGAAAAAAGATTTAACGAAGGTTCAGCACTGCCGCGGGTGTGCAAAATGACGCGGCCGCTTGCAGACCGCATAAGACCCGAAACGCTTGACGAGGTTGTGGGGCAGCGGCATATTATCGGCGAGGGGAAAATTTTAAGCAACCTCATAGAACAGGGCGAAGTGCCGAACATGATTTTTTACGGTCCGAGCGGCGTCGGCAAAACCACAGTCGCAAATATTATTGCGAAAAAAACGGGAAAAACACTGCGCCGATTGAACGCTACAACCGCATCGGTCGGCGATATAAAGGAAATAATCGGCTCGCTCGATACATTTCTTACAGTAAACGGAGTACTGCTGTATCTGGACGAAATTCAACATTTTAATAAGAAACAGCAGCAGTCGCTGCTTGAATTTATGGAAAACGGAAAAATTACACTTATCGCAAGTACGACGGAAAATCCATATTTTTATGTGTATAATGCGGTGCTGTCGCGAAGTGTGGTTTTCGAATTTATGCCGCTTTCCGAAGATGATATTGCGGTTGCATTAAGGCGTGCGGCGCAAAAGCTTGCCGAAAGTGATTACAAGGATTATACTATTGATTTGTCCGACGATGCCGTAACACATCTCGCACGCACAAGCGGCGGCGATGTACGAAAAGCGCTAAACGGCTTGGAACTTTGTTTTTTGGCTACCCCGGTGGATAAAAACGGAAAAATTTCGATAACAGAACATACCGCTGAGGAGGCGACGCAAAAAAAAGTTTTGCGTTATGATAAAGACGGTGACGGGCATTACGATGTTTTGAGTGCTCTGCAGAAGTCAATCCGCGGCTCCGACCCGGACGCGGCAGTATATTACCTTGCAAAAATTCTTGCGGCGGGGGATATGCCATCGGCATGCCGCCGACTTTTGGTCATAGCGTCGGAAGACGTGGGACTGGCATATCCGCAGGCGGCTGTTGTGACAAAAGCCTGCGTCGACTCCGCACTGCAGCTCGGTATGCCGGAGGCACGGCTGCCGCTGGCGCACGCGGCGATTCTTTTGGCGACGGCACCAAAATCAAATTCGGCATATATGGCTATTAATGCCGCAATGTATGATATTGAGCATAAAGATACCGGAACAGTACCGCGGCAACTGCAGAATGTTCACTGCGACGGCGAGGGCGATGTGCAGAAAGGGCAGAATTATATCTATCCGCACGAATACCCCAATCATTATGTGAAACAGCAATATCTGCCGAATAAAATAAAAGACACCGTTTATTATGAATACGGTGATAATAAATTGGAAAGAAAATCAAAAGAATATTGGGATAAAATAAAGGAGAATTCTTGATGAAATACGGGTTTGTCAGAGTTTGCGCCGCATCGCCGGAAATACGCGTTGCGGATTGCGAATATAACACCGAAAGCATATTTTCATATATAAAAAGGGCATATGAGAATAAGGCAAAGGTTGCAGTCTTTCCGGAACTTTGTATAACGGGGTACACATGCGCGGACTTATTTTCGCAAAAAACACTTATTGACGGTGCGAAGAAAGCGATATGCACTCTTGCGGAGCATACACAGAATATGGACATGATTTGCATTGTAGGCGCACCGATAAAAGTTGGACAAAAACTGTACAATTGCGCGGTTGTGCTGTATTGCGGCAATATTTTAGCGGTTATTCCGAAAACAAATTTGCCGAATTATGGTGAATTCTATGAACTTCGTAATTTTTCACCCGCACAACCCGGCGTAAGGGAAATTTAATTTAACAGTGAAATTGTGCCGTTCGGAACGGATATTCTGATTAAGGACAGAAATGTTGAGAATTTTTCGCTCGCAGTCGAGATATGTGAGGATTTATGGACGGTTAATCCGCCGTCAAACAGGCATGCTCTCGCCGGCGCAACAATAATTGCGAACCTGTCAGCAAGCAATGAGGTTATAGCTAAAGAGGAATATCGGAAGAATCTTGTCTCCATGCAGTCGGCAAAGCTTTTTGCCGCATATATTTACGCAGATGCCGGATTCGGCGAGTCCACACAGGATTTGGTTTTCGGCGGCGATAATATGATTTGCGAAAACGGGAATATTCTCGCGCGCGGAAAACTTTTTACGAATAATATGATTTTCAGCGAAATTGATGTTGACAGGCTTGCATTTGACAGAAATAAAACAAACACGTTTGATGATATATCCGATAACGGGTATTATATAGTAGAAACTAATTTTGATTTTGAGGAAACCGCACTTTCACGGCTGGTGGAACGTATGCCGTTCGTGCCGCAAAATGCGGAAAAAAGAGCTAAATATTCTGAGGAAATTCTCTCAATACAGTCAAACGGATTGGCGAAGCGCCTTAAACACACGGGTGCAAAAAATGCTGTTATCGGAATTTCGGGCGGTTTGGATTCAACGCTGACATTGCTTGTCACGGCGCGTGCTTTTGATATGCTCGGAATTGACAGGAAGAATATAACTGCTGTCACGATGCCATGTTTCGGTACAACTTCAAGAACATATAATAATGCCGTAAATATAGCAAAACAAATAGGTGCGGAACTTATTGAGGTTAATATTAAAGCCGCAGTTATGCAGCATTTCAAGGATATCGGTCATGATGAAAACACTTTGGACGTAACTTATGAAAATTGTCAGGCGCGTGAACGGACACAGGTTCTGATGGATATTGCAAACAAAAACGGCGGATTGGTTATTGGTACGGGGGATATGTCCGAACTTGCGCTCGGCTGGGCGACATATAACGGCGATCACATGTCGATGTACGGAACAAATTGCGGCGTACCTAAGACGCTGATACGCTATCTGGTGGAATATGAAGCGCAGAAAACCGATAACAATGACATCGCAAATACATTGAAAGATATTTTGGCAACCCCGGTAAGTCCTGAACTCCTTCCGCCTAAGGACGGGAAAATTGCGCAAAAAACCGAACAGTTTGTCGGGCCTTATATTTTGCATGATTTCTTTTTGTATCATATGCTGCGTTTCGGTTTTTCACCAAATAAAATTTACCATCTTGCAAAATATGCTTTTTGCGATGATTTTAAAAATGATGATATATTGAAGTGGCTTAAAGTGTTTTATAAAAGATTTTTCGCGCAGCAATTTAAGCGTTCATGTGTACCGGACGGGCCCAAAGTCGGCAGCGTCGCGCTTTCACCCAGAGGGGATTTGCGTATGCCGAGCGATGCGTCGGCAAAAATGTGGCTTGATGAAATTGATAGAATTAATTAATTTAACCAATTCCTGTGGGTGATATTGCTATAAAAAGGGCAATATTGCACATATTGTCGAATTTTAGAATATTTTTTTCAAAACCCCTTGACAAGAGGGATGGAATTTGATATAATAAACAAGCTGTCCTTGAGGAACGGGGGCGAAAAAAGTTTTTAAAAAACTTTCAAAAAACCC
>CAKSRS010000034.1 GCA_934487205.1 uncultured Clostridia bacterium | reverse complement strand
GAGTGGCTCAGTGGTAGAGCGTCACCTTGCCAAGGTGAACGTCGCGAGTTCGAATCTCGTCTTCCGCTCCATTTACAAAAGACGCATTTTTAAATAAATCTGCGTCTTTTTACATAAGGCACCATAGCCAAGAGGTAAGGCAGAGGTCTGCAACACCTTTATGCCCCGGTTCAAATCCGGGTGGTGCCTCCACAACGGAACAAGCTTACGCTTGTTCCGTTTTTTACATTAACTCTCGTTTCAGCAAACTGTCTACAGACACGCCGAACACTTTTGAAAATGCCGCAAGTTCAATATCTGTTACAAACCTTTTTCCGCACTCTATGCGCTGTACGGCATTCTTATCTACGTCCAGCCCTGACAACTGCAGCCTGTCCGCCAACACTCTTTGCGAAATCTTTAAGTTTTTTCTTAATTCCGCGATTTTCTTTCCGCAAATGTTATTCAAACCGTCCTCGCTTTTATTTATAAACATAAATATAATCTCCTTTTTTGACATTCACTACTTGACAACAAGAAAATTATATGCTATGATTATATAAAATATGACATTTAGTAAATGTCAAAACAAGGAGGAAATTTTATGTTTAGCAGCAAAAAAAATATTTTCGGCGGTATGGACTTATTTAAATAATATTTTTCCACAAAAAAATACGGCGCTGTCTCAATACGGTGAAAAATCACTTTTTCGAGACGCGCCGTTTCTTATTGCAGATTTAATTTTTTCTTCATGAAATAATCGGTAACCGCGAACCATACAAGGCTGTAAACAACCTCTATCAATATCGCAAGTGCGAACACCAACTCCATAAATCTCACAGGATTCATTCCGCCTGCTTCCATTCTTGCGGCAAGCGGAATAATTACCGTTCCCGACACAATCTGCGTTGCCATATATATAAGTACATATGCGCCCACAGACTTCAGTACCTTGCGTTCTGCCGCGCTGTGCCCAATCGCAATTGCGGCATAAATCGCCGAGTTGAACGCAACAAATCCCGCTATACACAAAACCGCCAATTCAAGCGACGCCCCGTACATATCCGGCGTAACATACGGCAAAATTTCGTTGTATATTGAATGAATTATCGCTCCGGCATCGATATATGACAGCACCGCCGAAAACACCAACCCCGAAAGCGTCGCCGCGACAAATGCCAATATCTCGAAAATAACCGAAACTATCATTTTAGCAGCGATATTCTGCTCCGATGATACGGGCAGCGTGTTCATAAGATACCCCTCGCCGTCAAACAGGTTCTTTTTAAATCTGTAAATCGACACCACAAACGGCCCGGCAAGCGTGGCAAAAATTATGACTGCAAACAAAACTCCGATAACAATCACAAGCATATTCATAAATGTGATTTTGCTTAAACTGTCCCAATATTTGAGACCGACACCGCTTAAAAGACTCATAAAGAGTGTAATTCCAAACAGCGGGAACAATATTCGTCCCATAGACTTCCATTCATATTTAATAAGCTTTCCTAACATTTGAATACCTCCCTGAACAGCGCGTCAACGCTTTTTTGTTCTCTTTCTCGGATATTATCCACGCTGTCCTGCATCACGATTTCTCCGCGGTCAATAAAAATTACCTCGTCCAGCACTTGCTCAATATCCGAAATAAGGTGCGTGGATATTACCACCGTTGAATTTTCGGAATAGTTCGAAATTATCGTATTAAGAATATAATCGCGCGTCGCCGGGTCAACGCCGCCCATAGGCTCATCAAGCAGGTACAGACGCGCCTCACGGCTCATTACTATAACAAGCTGAACCTTTTCCTTATTGCCCTTTGACAACTGCTTAAAACGCTGCTCCGGCTTAAGTCCCAAATTCCCCAACATTCTGTACGCCTTTTCTATATTAAAATCATCATAAAAATCGGCATACATTGTCACAATTTCGCTTATTTTCATCCATTCCGGTATGCACAGGCAGTCCGGCAGATACGACACAATCGCCTTCGTCTCCCTGCCTATATCCTTGCCGCATATCTGCGCACTCCCCGACGTCGGCGTCAAAAGTCCGTTAAGAATTTTAATAAGCGTTGTTTTGCCGCTGCCGTTCGGTCCCAAAAGTCCCACAATTTTACCGCTCGTAAGCGTAACGGAAACATCATTCAGCGCCGTAAGACGCCCGTATTTTTTGCAAATTCCGTTAGTTTGCAATATCGTTTCATTCATCCGATTCCCCTCCTGATTTAAAATTTTTCAAAAGCTCTATGCTTTCGCTAAGATTAATCCCTATTCTATCCATTCCCGATAAGAAGGATAAGATATTTTTTCGGGCAAGCTCATTTTTTGCCGCCGCGATAAGCTCCGCATTGTCCGAAACAAAACGTCCGCTCGTTCGGCTTGAATATACAAGTCCCGTACCTTCAAGCTCGGCAAGCGCCTTTTGCATCGTGTTGGGATTTACTCCCGCGCCCGACGCAAGTTCGCGCACCGACGGCAGTCTCTCACCCGGGACATATTCCCCCGATACCACCGCCAACTTTAACTGCTCGACAATTTGTATATATATCGGCAGACGGCTATCAAAACTCCAATCCATAATATCACCTCCGCAAAATGTATCATTGTATTAATTAACTAATACAATGATACTACAGAAAATTATATTTGTCAAGCCTTTTTTGAAAAAAAATTATTTTAATAAGGAGCGGCGATTATACGCACAAAAAAATCCCCATATGCGGGGGCATGAAGGCAAAAAAACTGCAGTTCAATGAAAATCATTTTTCTGCAGTCTTTTCCGGAATATATGTCTACTGTATTGCCGGCTAATTATTAAGCGCCGCTTTTACAAATCCCGAGAAAAGCGGGTGCGCCTTGTTGGGGCGTGATTTAAATTCGGGGTGGAACTGTACACCGACATAAAAGTCGTTGCCGGGGATTTCCACCGTTTCAACAATATGTCCGTCGGGCGAAGTACCGCTCAGAACCAATCCGTGCTCCTTCATGGTGTCACGGTAATCGTTGTTAAATTCGTAGCGGTGACGATGTCTTTCGGAAATCAATGTATTACCGTAGCAAGCGTGCATCTGTGTATTTTCCGCAACCTTGCACGGATATGCGCCGAGACGGAGCGTACCGCCTTTGGCGATTTCATCATTCTGATCCGGCATAAAGTCGATAACTTTATTCGGTGTGTTTGCATCAAATTCGCCGGAATTTGCGTCCGCAATTCCGCATACGTGGCGCGCATATTCGATAACGGCAATCTGCATGCCCAGGCAAATACCCAAATATGGAATATTATTCTCGCGCGCATACTGTGCGGCGGTAATCATGCCTTCAATTCCGCGGTTGCCGAATCCGCCCGGAACAAGTACGCCGCCGCAGCCTTTTAAGGTTTCGGCAACATTTTCCGGCGTAATCAACTCGGAATCAATCCATTCTATTTCAAGTTTCGCGTCATGCTCATATCCGGCATGGCGGAGAGCCTCCGCAACCGACAAATAAGCGTCATGCAGCTGCACATATTTTCCGACAAGCGCAATCTTTACATTTTTGCTGCGCGACGCGATACGCGACAGCATCTCGTTCCATTCCTTGAGGTTCGGTTCGGGTGCGTCAATGCCAAGCTCGCGGCACACAATCTGTGAAAAATTATTTTTTTCAAGCATAAGCGGCGCTTCATAAAGCACCGGAATTGTCATATTTTCAATTACGCAGTCCGGCTTAACGTTACAGAAAAGCGATATTTTGCGGAATATTGATTCTTCCAGGTGTTCGTCGCAGCGAAGCACGATAATATCGGGAAGAATACCCATGCCGCGCAATTCCTTTACAGAATGCTGAGTCGGCTTGGACTTATGTTCCTCCGAGCCGTGCAGATACGGTACAAGCGTAACATGTATGTACAGGGAATTTTCCTGTCCCACTTCCAGTCCGACCTGACGGATTGCCTCCAAAAACGGCTGACTTTCGATATCGCCGGTTGTTCCGCCGATTTCCGTAATAACAACATCTGCGTTGGTCTTTTTGCCTACCGAGTAGATAAAATTCTTGATTTCGTTTGTGATATGCGGAATTACCTGCACCGTTTCGCCGAGATATTCGCCGTTACGTTCCTTATTGATTACATTTTGATAAACCTTACCCGTGGTAAGATTTGAAAATTTATTGAGGTTTTCATCTATAAAGCGCTCATAGTGACCGAGGTCAAGGTCGGTTTCGGCGCCGTCCTCCGTAACGAAAACTTCGCCGTGCTGATACGGACTCATTGTGCCGGGGTCAACGTTAACATAAGGATCCAGCTTTTGTGCCGCAACCTTAAGTCCTCTCGCTTTAAGTAATCTTCCCAACGACGCTGCCGTTATGCCCTTGCCGAGCCCCGAAACGACACCGCCCGTAACAAAAATATATTTTGTCATCGAAATAGTTCTCCTTCTATATTATATAGTAAAAAACAGTAAAAGCACCTACAGGGTGCTTTTTATACACGCAATCAAATGCGCGGTTTGTTTCCGAATCAGAAGGAGCATATCCCCCCAATATCAAGAATTTTACCGATTTAATCGGCTTTCATAAAAAAGGGGTACTCATCAGACCTAAATGAACACCCTTGTCTATTTTATTATATCACGTTAAATTGCGGCTGTCAATGATTTTTGACGATTAAAAAAAGTTTTTGTATTTTTTTAGCGTTATATACAAAATCGAGCCGAAAACACCGCAGGAAATTATTTCGCCCGCACCGACGGTAAGCATAAAGTACGGTATTCCTCCTTCAAATCCGTAAGCGTACGCAAGAACAAACGGGACAATAATTGTATTTGCGATTATCGGTGACGCTATGGCGGCTGCCGGAATACGGCGGAGCTTATATGTTCCGATTGCGCCTATAAGCGTTGCAATACTGCCGAAAATAACGTCCCAAACAATTCCGCCGGCAAGCAGATTGGACAGAGCGCACCCCACAAACAGTCCCATAATCGCCGACGGCGAAAACATCGGCAATATGCACAGCGCCTCGGAAAGCCTGAACTGAATTACGCCGCTGTCCATGCCGAAGGTATGCGAAACCATCGTAAGCACGACGTACAAAGCCGCCGTCATTGCGCCCTGAGTTAAATATTTTGTTTTTTTATTCATGATATTTCTCCTTTAGTTTTGTTTTAAGTGAGGAAGGTCTCGAACTCACTGATTTTCTATCATATAATACCACAAAAAGTACGTGCTGTCAAATCATTTGCGTACAATCGGTGCAATTCTTTTCACAAGCAGCGCGGCAACGGCAATTTTGATTATATCGGGGATAATAAACTGAAGAACGCACGCCGATATCGCATACGCCAGCCCCTTTTCGGCATAAAGATGAACATACCACGCCGTTCCGAGGATATAGCACGAAATAAGTCCGAGCAGCATGCCGACGACCATCGGCAGCAATTTTCCGCGGAATCGCTCCGCAAAAAATCCCGCAATCGCCGCAAACGGGAGCAGTCCGATGATATATCCGCCCGTTCCGCCGAGAAGGGTCGGTATTCCCGAACGGAATCCTGCAAATACCGGTATCCCTGCAACGCCGAGCAATATGTAGATTACTACCGAGCTTACCCCCTTCTTTACCCCAAGAAATCCCCCAACAAATGCCGCCGCAAATGTCTGCAAAGTAAATGGAATTGCCGCCGGTATGCTTATCTGTGAACACACCGCAAGCAATGTTGCCCCAATCGCTATATATACTATATCTTGTGTTTTCATTCTCGTTTTACTCATTTTTACCACAACTCCTTTTATATGTCAAATTTATTATATCACAAAAAAAATATCTTGTCAACCAAATTATTATATAAGGTTGACAATGTGAAAGCCTTGTGTTATCATGGAAATATGACAATGATAAAAAAATAACCGTTCTGTAATATTTTTGTAATATAAAAAAATTGTGTAAATTATCAAATTTCACTTGAAATAATAACAATATGTGGTATAATAGGAAATGCATTAGACAACGCTATACAAGATGTTGATACATATTTAGCAGGGAATAACAATATATAACGAAGGAGAAGTAAAAAATCATGAAAATCATTAAGCGTAACGGCACGGAAGTGGTGTTCGACCTGAACAAAATCAAAAACGCAATCAAGAAGGCAAATGAGGGCGTACTTGAGAGCGAGCGTATGAGCAACGAGCAGATAGAAGTCATCGCGGAAAATGTTGAAAATGCCTGTGCGAACGTAAAAAGGTCGCTCAGCGTCGAGGAAATACAGGACAGAGTCGAAGACCAGATTATGAACCAAAAGGCATTTGATGTGGCGCGCAACTACATCACATACAGATATACGCGTTCATTGGTTCGTAAATCGAACACGACAGACGAGCAGATTTTGACTCTCATTGAGTGCAACAATGAGGAAGTAAAGCAGGAAAATTCGAACAAAAATCCGACCGTAAACAGCGTACAGCGCGATTATATGGCGGGTGAAGTCAGCAAGGATATTACTAAAAGAATACTTCTTCCCCAGGAAGTTGTGGACGCACACGAAAACGGACTTATCCATTTTCACGACGCCGACTATTTTGCACAGCACATGCATAACTGCGACCTTGTAAACCTTGAAGATATGTTGCAAAACGGTACGGTTATTTCCGGAACCATGATAGAAAAGCCGCACAGCTTTTCAACTGCATGCAATATTTCGACACAGATAATCGCTCAGGTTGCGTCGAGCCAGTACGGTGGGCAGAGCATTTCGCTTACGCATCTTGCGCCGTTCGTAGACGTAAGCCGTAAAAAAATCCGCCGCGACGTTGAGGCGGAAGTAAAGGAACTCGGCGCAACCCCCGACGAAAAGGCTATTAGCGATATCGTGGAAAAACGTTTGCGCGAGGAAATCAAAAAAGGCTGTCAGATGATTCAGTATCAGGTTGTAACTCTTATGACAACCAACGGTCAGGCGCCGTTTGTAACGGTATTTATGTACCTGAACGAGGCAAAAGACCCGCAGCTTAAGCACGACCTTTCGATGATTATTGAAGAAATGCTGGAGCAGCGCATAACCGGTGTAAAAAATGAGTCCGGCGTATGGATTACGCCCGCGTTCCCGAAACTTATATACGTTTTGGAGGAGGACAATATTCATGAAGATTCGCCGTATTACTATCTGACAAAGCTTGCGGCAAAATGTACCGCAAAGCGCATGGTTCCCGACTATATTTCGGAAAAAATGATGCTTAAACTGAAGGTGGACAAAAACGGCGAAGGTCACTGTTACACATGTATGGGGTGCCGCTCCTTCCTGACGCCGTATGTTGACGAAAACGGCAAACCCAAGTATTACGGACGCTTTAACCAGGGCGTTGTTACGCTCAACCTCGTTGATATTGCACTGTCATCGGGCAGAGATTTAGACAAATTCTGGAAGATATTTGATGAACGTCTCGACCTTTGCTATGAGGCTCTTATGTGCCGTCATAACAGATTAAAGGGCACTCTTTCCGACGCGGCGCCGATTTTGTGGCAATACGGTGCACTGGCGCGCCTTAAAAAGGGCGAAACAATCGATAAACTGCTTTACGGCGGTTATTCCACCATTTCGCTCGGCTATGCGGGACTTTATGAGTGCGTTAAATATATGACAGGAAAATCGCACACCGATTTAAGCGCCACGCCGTTTGCGCTGGAAGTTATGCAGTACCTAAATGCCGCAACAAAGCGCTGGAAAGAAAAGGAAAATATTGACTTCAGCCTGTACGGAACGCCGCTTGAAAGCACAACCTACAAATTTGCAAAATGCCTGCAAAAGCGTTTTGGAATCATTGAGGGCGTGACCGACAAAAACTATATCACCAACAGCTACCACGTCCACGTAACCGAGGAAATAAACGCATTTGATAAGCTTGCGTTTGAGTCGCAGTTCCAGCAGCTGTCGCCGGGCGGCGCAATCAGCTATGTAGAAGTGCCGAATATGCAGAATAACCTTGAGGCTGTTCTTGATGTAATGAAATTTATATACGATAACATCATGTACGCCGAGCTGAACACCAAATCCGACTATTGTCAGGAATGCGGTTTTGACGGCGAGATAGAAATACAGGAAGACGAGGACGGAAAGCTTATCTGGAAGTGCCCCAAATGCGGAAATACCGACGAGACAAAGCTGAATGTTGCCCGCCGCACATGCGGATATATCGGCACACAGTTTTGGAACCAGGGCAGAACACAGGAAATCAGAGAAAGAGTGCTGCACTTATAATATTGCGGTATTATTACGCAGCGGAACGGAGATACAATGAACTATTGCGGTATAAAAAAATGTGACATTGCAAACGGCATAGGTGTGCGCGTTACGCTGTTCGTTTCGGGGTGCACGCACCATTGCAAGGGCTGTTTTCAGCCGGAAACATGGGATTTTTCCTACGGCGAGGAATTTACGCCCGAGGTTGAAGAAGAAGTAACGGCGGCTCTTGCGCCGGGATATATTCACGGTCTGACGCTTTTGGGCGGCGAACCGTTTGAGCCGGAAAACCAGCGTGTATTGGTTAAATTTTTGAAAAAAGTGCGCGAAAAATATCCGAATAAGAATATTTGGTGCTATACCGGCTATCTCTTTGACGAAGAACTGCTAAAACCGTCCCGCGCAAGGTGCGAAGTCACCGATGAAATGCTGTCAATGATTGATGTTTTGGTTGACGGAGAATTTGAGATTGATAAAAAAAATATCAGTCTGCAATTCTGCGGCTCTGAAAATCAGCGGATTATAGACGTCAAAAAATCATTGACAGAAAATAGAATTATACTTTGGAGAGAATGATTATGCAAATAAAAATCAAAAGATTAAGAGAAAATGCAAAAATACCGACGCGCGGCTCCGCAGCTGCGGCTGGATATGATTTGTACGCATGCATTGACAATGCAGTGACGATAAAACCGCACGCCACTGAAAAAATCGGTACCGGGCTTGCCATAGCCGTACCGGACGGCTACTTCGGCGCGATATTCGCGCGGAGCGGACTCGCCGCAAAACAGGGATTGCGCCCGGCGAACTGCGTCGGCGTTGCCGACAGCGACTACCGCGGCGAATACATCGTTGCGCTGCATAACGACTGCGATGAAGAAAGAACAATCAACCCCGACGAGCGTATTGCACAGCTTGTTGTAATGCCGTATCTGCCGGTTGAATTTGACGAAGTTGACGACCTTTCGGAAACGGAACGCGGAGCGGGCGGTTTCGGAAGTACAGGAAAATAATCCGCAATTAAAGGGCGTGTCTCAAAAGTGTGATTTTTCACAAATTTGAGTCAACGCCCTTTTTAATCTCCGGTGCGCATTGCACCTAAAATGCCATACCCGTGAGGAAAATTATCGCAAGTGCAATCAGCAAAACGCTGTCATCGCCATCGTCCATTAATAGTGCAAGAATAATTATCCCCAAAATTATATCGTCCGTTTCAAATTTACCGAACAGCTTTCCGCCGTTTTGCGTCTGTGCGGGCGGCGGCGCGGTGCACGGCACACATTCCGCCTTCGGCTTTTCGCACGGCTTTTCCTCCGGTAAATCCTTCCTTATAAGCTGCGGCATATCGCTGTAGCTGTAATACCTCCGATACATATGTCACCTCTTATTTCCCAAACAAACCCGAAAATCTGCCGATATTCATAATTCGGATTGCTCTGTCAATAGTCTGCTGCCTGTCGGCACGCATGAACGGTCTTAACGAACGCAAAAGATTCGACCGCGAATCGTTCGTGTTGGAAATCTGGTCAACCATGCCGCGTATCTGCCCGAGAAACTGCATGCCCTCGGGCGTAAGTACGTTTTGAATTCCGCCCGGCACATTCTGCTGTGCGGTATCTGCCGAAGCGGCCGTTGTCTGTACCGGCACGCTTTGCGCCGGCTGTGCCGCGGCATTCGTCACAACATTATTATTTATTGCCTCCGCTGCATTTGTACTTTGCTGCGGCGCAGCGGTATTCGTCTGCTGCATGAGTCCGCTCGATTGCAGCATGCTCATCGCCTGCTGAATTTTTGCGTCTGCATTGTCACCCAGCAGAGTCTTAAGCGTACTCATCATATCTGCCATATTTTTTTCACCCCTTCCGCCGCCGTCGGCGGCTCAATCGGCAAACCTCGGCGGCACAAAGCCGCCGCGTGCCGTCATTTCAGCTTTTTCATTATATCGTCCGCCGACATTCCGTTAAGCTGCGACGGGTCGGCATTTTTCAGTTTTTCGTTTACCTCGCTCGTGTCAAGGCTCATGAATTTTTCCAATATTGCCTTTTTGTCACTTTCGGACAGCGAATTTTTAAGCCGCTGTCCCTCCTCGGACGAAAGCAGCTTGGAAACTGCGTCCGCCGAACTTTTCAGCTTATTTTTGTCCAGTCCCGACAACATTCGGGACAGCTTATCGCCTATGTTTTCCTTCATCTCCATTCCCCCTCATATCATATTATATTCCGAATGCAGAAAAAATTTACAAAAACTCTTGTAATTTGCCGCAAAGCGTGATATAATAATTATGTATTTTTAAAGGCAATGATGAAGCTCAGTAAGATATGCTCACCAAAAGAGAGCCGCGGTAGGCTGCTGTAAGCCGCGACGGTACCGGCATATCCCAAATTTCCCTTCGGAGCCGCACGGGTGAAACCGATTTTTTTCGGTGCGTAGTCCGCGACGTTACGGTGCGTTAAGCCGAAATTGAGCGTCCGCATAAATATGCGGAAAATCGGGTGGTACCGCGGAGCATACACTTCGTCCCTTTATCGGGCGAAGTTTTTTTATTTGCAAAAAAACATATTTAATGAAAGGATTGTGATAATATGAAACAACAGCTGCAGGAAATCAAAAAGCGCGCCGAAGAACATTTAAAGGACGCGCACAGCGTGGACGCGCTGGAAGAAATGCGGATTAAGTATCTGGGAAAAAAGGGTGAGCTGACCGCCATATTAAAGGGCATGGGTAAGCTTACGGCGGAGGAGCGCCCCGTAATCGGCGCGATGGCGAACGAGGTCCGCGAATTTTTAACAAACGAAATTGATACCAAAAAAGCTGAAATAGCGAAACTGGTACAGGACGCACGTCTTAAATCGGAAACTATCGACATCTCCATGCCGGGCAGAAAACCGGAAACGGGTACAAAGCACCCAATTACAAAAGTTTTGGACGAGCTTAAAGACGCCGTTATCGGCATGGGATTTCAGATAATGGAAGGCCCCGAAGTCGAGACAGATTACTACAACTTTGAGGCGCTGAATATTCCGAAAAATCACCCCGCGCGCGACACACAGGACACCTTCTACATTGACGAAAACACCGTTTTGAGAACGCAGACATCGCCGATGCAGGTGCGCGTTATGGAAAAAACAAAACCGCCTATCCGCATCATCGCACCGGGCAGAGTTTACAGAAGTGACGCCGTTGACGCAACTCATTCGCCAATTTTCCACCAGATTGAAGGGCTTGTTGTGGACAAAGGAATCACCATGGCGGATTTAAAGGGAACTCTTGAGACGCTTATAAAATCAATATACGGTGAGCACACAAAAGTGCGTTTCCGCCCGCACCACTTCCCCTTCACCGAGCCGTCGGCGGAAACCGACGTATGCTGCTTTAACTGCGGCGGCAAAGGCTGCAGCGTATGCAAGGGCGAAGGCTGGATTGAAATTCTCGGCTGCGGTATGGTTCACCCGAAGGTGCTTGCAAACTGCGGAATTGACCCCGAAATTTATTCCGGATTTGCATTTGGTATCGGGCTTGAAAGACTGGTTATGGGCAGATATG
Source organism: uncultured Clostridia bacterium (assembly GCA_934487205.1). Classification (GTDB taxonomy): domain Bacteria; phylum Bacillota; class Clostridia; order UBA1381; family UBA1381; genus UBA1738. The sequence continues at coordinate 17,893 of CAKSRS010000034.1, read as the reverse complement.
ACATTAATGATATCCGCCTGTTCTTTGAAAACGACGTCAGATTTTTGAAACAATTTTAATGCAGGAAAGGACTGATAAAAAATGAAAGTACCAATGAGTTGGTTTAACGACTATACCGATATAAGCGGCGTAACGCCGAAGGAATACAATGACGCCCTCACCATGACGGGCTCCAAAGTTGAAACTATAGAAAACATGGGCGACAGCATTAAAAATGTTGTTACGGGAAAAATTCTGGAAATCACCGACCACCCCGACTCCGACCACATGGTTATCTGTAAAGTGGACGTGGGCGATGAAGTTCTGCAAATCGTAACGGGCGCGCCGAACGTTAAAGTCGGACAAATTGTGCCAGTTGCTAAAAATGATTCATACCTTCCCGGCGGAGTTCACATAAAAACAGGCAAGCTCCGCGGCGTAGAATCATGCGGTATGCTTTGCTCGCACGAAGAACTCGGTCTGTCCGAAAGCGACCTTTCATGGACGCCCGAATACGGAATTTTGATACTTCCCGAAGATACAAAAATCGGCGTCGATATAAAAGACATTTTCGGTCTCAACGAAAATGTGGTTGAGTTTGAAATCACGTCAAACCGCCCCGATTGTTTCAGCGTAATCGGACTTGCGCGCGAAACGGCGGCAACCTTCAAAAATCCTTTCGCCGTAAAAAAACCGCAATTTTCGGAAAATTCCGAAAATATTAACGATACAATCTCCGTAACGGTGGAAAATCCCGACAAATGTCTGCGCTACTGCGCGCGCATGGTTAAAAACGTTAAAATTGCGCCGTCACCGGCATGGCTTGCGCACCGTCTGAAGGCATCGGGTATTCGTCCGATAAACAACATTGTTGATATCACCAACTATATCCTCATGGAATACGGACAGCCTATGCATGCATTTGATTTGCGCCATATTTCCGGCGGCAAAATCACCGTCCGCGACGCGAAAGACGGCGAAATAATCAAAACGCTCGACGAACAGGACAGAGTTCTAAACCACAACGACCTCGTTATCGCCGATGCCGAAAAAGCCGTTGCAATAGCCGGCGTAATGGGCGGCTTTAACTCGGAAATCGAGGACGACACCGCAACCGTTGTATTTGAATCGGCTACCTTTGACGCCGTCTCGGTTCGCCTTACTGCGCAAAAAGCAGGGCTCCGCACCGAGGCATCATCGCGCTATGAAAAGGGTCTTGACCCGAATAACACTGTTCCCGCAATCGAGCGTGCGTGTGAACTTGTTGAAATGCTCGGCTGCGGCGAAAATGTCGGCGGCATGATTGACGTTGTCGGCAATATTAAGCCGAAAACCGTACTGGAATTCCGTCCCGACAAAATTAACGCATTTTTAGGTATAAATATTTCCAAAGAGGAAATGGCAGAAATTCTGCGTACGATAGAATTTGAAGTCGACCTCGAAAAAATGACGGTTACCGCGCCGACATTCCGCCCCGACATCGAATCCGAAGCTGATGTTGCGGAAGAAATTGCGCGTTTTTACGGCTACGACAAAATCCCGGCTACGCCTATCTCCGGCGAGGCAACAAGAGGCTGCTATACGCCGCTGCAGCAGTTCCGCAAAGAGCTTGCAAACGCGCTCATCGCACGCGGACTGAGCGAAATATTCACCTTTACCTTCACCTCGCCCGCGGAATTTGACAAGCTGAATCTTCCCGCTGACAGCGCATTGCGCAATGCCGTAAAGATAAGCAATCCCCTCGGCGAGGATACATCAATTATGCGTACAACCACGCTTGCGTCTATGCTCGAAACAATGGCGTACAACTACAACCGCAAAAATGACGCGGTAAGTCTGTATGAAATCAGCAAAGTTTTCCTTCCGACGACCGACGGCGAATTACCGAACGAGCCGGAAATGCTGTCCATCGGCATGTATCGCAAAGGTATGGACTTCTTTGATATAAAAGGCGTTTTGGAGGCTGTTTTTGACTCGCTCAACATAACGGGAATCGAATACAAGCAGCTCACCGATAACCCCTCCTTCCACCCGGGAAGAACCGCGGCGATTACGGCAGGCGGAAAGCAAATCGGTATTGTCGGCGAAATTCACCCGAGCGTATCGGATAATTTCGGTATCGATATGCCGTGCTATGCGGCGGAAATCAGCCTTTCCGACCTGTTTGCATGCGTTGATACAAATCTCAAATTTAAGCCGCTGCCGAAATTCCCGGCGGCAGAACGCGATATCGCGGTTTTGGTTGACAAAACCACGGCTGTCGGTGATTTGCATGCGACAATTGCAAAAGCGTCGGGCGCGTTGCTTGACTCGATTAAGCTGTTTGATGTTTATGAGGGCGACAGAATCCCGCAAGATAAAAAGAGCGTGGCTTTTGCCATCTCCTTCCGTGCACCCGACCGCAGTCTGACAAACGAAGAAGTTAACAAAGTATTTAACAAAATCGTTAAGGATTTGCAGTACAAGAACAACGCACAATTAAGATAGAAATAAAGAATATGCAAAAGCTTTTAAAAGGCTGCGGCAAAAATTATTTTGCCGCAGCCTTTTTCACAACAAAAATACACCCCGAAAGCTTGCGCCCCGAGGTGTATAATATTAATCTATGTGATTAGTTAAGTTCAGCGAAGTACTTAATTGTTCTTACCATCTGGCTTGTGTATGAATTTTCGTTATCATACCAAGAAACAACCTGAACTTCATAAAGGTCATCAGCAACCTTCGAAACCATTGTCTGAGTTGCATCAAACAGCGAGCCGTATCTCATGCCGATAACGTCTGAAGAAACGATAGGATCTTCATTATAACCAAAGCTTTCCGATGCAGCAGCCTTCATAGCAGCGTTGATGCCTTCGATTGTAACGTCAGCACCCTTAACAACAGCTGTCAAAATAGTTGTTGAACCGGTCGGAACAGGAACTCTCTGTGCAGAACCGATAAGTTTGCCGTTCAGTTCCGGAATAACAAGGCCGATAGCCTTTGCAGCACCTGTGGAGTTAGGAACGATGTTTGCAGCGCCTGCTCTTGCACGTCTTAAGTCACCCTTTCTGTGCGGACCGTCAAGAATCATCTGGTCGCCTGTGTAAGCGTGAATTGTTGACATGATACCCGACTGAATCGGAGCATAGTCATTAAGAGCCTTTGCCATAGGAGCAAGACAGTTTGTTGTACATGAAGCTGCAGAAATGATTGTATCGTCAGCTGTCAAAGTTTTTTCGTTAACGCTGTAAACGATAGTCTTCAAATCCTTGCCTGCCGGTGCGGAAATAACAACTTTTTTAGCACCTGCATCGATATGAGCCTGTGACTTCTCTTTTGAGGTATAGAAACCTGTACATTCAAGAACAACATCTACGCCGATTTCGCCCCAAGGAAGATCCTTTGCGTCCTTTTCTGCGTAAATTGTGATTTTCTTGCCGTCAACCGTGATTGAGCCTTCGCCTGCTTCTACAGTGTGCAGACCTTGTCCGATTGTACCGCAGTAACCACCTTGCGCTGTATCATACTTAAGAAGATTTGCGAGCATCTTCGGGTCTGTCAAATCGTTGATGGCAACAATTTCGTAACCCTCTGCACCGAACATCTGACGGAATGCCAAACGGCCGATACGTCCAAAACCGTTAATTGCAACTTTAACTGACATGTTAAAATTCCTCCAATACATTTAATTTAAACAGGAAATCATTCCTTGTCTATCATACTATATTTTACATCAAAAATTCAAAATATACAAGGGGGTTGCGTTAATTTTTTGACATTTTTATTATTTTTGCTGAATTTGCATAAAAAAAAGTGCAAATCTGCACACAATTTATAGAATTTTATGTATTCTCCACAGAAAATATGATGAATTTATACAAAAAAAGACGATACACAAAAAACGTATCGTCCCGTTTTTAATTTTAATCTATCAGCACAACCGCCGTCGCAGAAATTCCCTCGCCGCGGCCCTCAAAACCGAGATGCTCGGTGGTTGTTGCCTTCACGTTTACCGCGTCGATATCAACGCCCATCGCGTCCGCGGTATTTTTACGCATTGCCGGAATATACGGCAGCAATTTCGGTCTTTGCGCAACTATGGTTATATCTGCATTTACAATTTTATAACCCTTCGCGCGCACCAGTCCGCACACATGTTTAAGCAGAATAACGCTTGAAATACCTTTATATTTCGGGTCGGTATCGGGAAAATGTTTTCCTATGTCGCCGAGCGCCGCCGCACCCAAAAGCGCATCGCAAAGGGCATGCAGCGCCACGTCTGCGTCGGAATGACCCAAAAGTCCCAAATCGTACTCGATTTTTTCGCCGCACAGATACAGTTCGCGGTTTTCCGTCAGCTTATGCACATCATACCCTTGTCCTATCCGCATATCATTTCTCCCTGTTTTTCAAAATTTCTGCAGCAAAAAGCATGTCACCCGGGGTCGTAAGCTTGATATTATCGTAACTTCCGGGCGTGACCTTCACCCTGCCGATATATTTTTCATAAAGCGCGCAATCGTCGGTAGCACAAAAACCGTCCCGTATCGCCGATTGGTGCGCGGAAACTATCGATTTATAATCAAAAATCTGCGGCGTCTGAATCATATACGCCGAGTCCCTGTCAATGGTAGCGGCTATAAACCCGTCCGCACCGACTTTTTTCAGGCTGTCTTTTGACGGCACACCCGCCGCCGCTGCGCCGAACGCCGCCGCTTCGGCTATCGTATTTTCAATAATCTCCGCCGTCACAAGCGCACGTGCGCCGTCATGGATTACCGCCAAATCCGCGCCATGCGCCGCCGAGAGTCCGAGATAAACCGACTCCTGCCGCGTTTTGCCGCCTTCAATCACCTTTATCGGTTTACTGAAGTTTTTCGCAGCTTTTTTACATTCGTCAATATCGCATGCACGCGTTACCACGACTATTTCGTCAATTTTTTTGCAGCTGCAAAATATCGCAAGAGTATGCCCGATAACCGTTCTGCCCCTTATTTCGAGCAAAACCTTATTTTTATCCGCGCCCATGCGCGTTCCGCTGCCCGCCGCCGCTATGATTGCCGCTGTTTTCATGCCAACACTCCATTCCGTATGCGAAAAAAACCGTGCTACAAAAGCTCCTCTATCGTATCTTCCATAATGCTCTCAATATCGTCTCTGCCGGCGACCTCCGTCATTACAAGCTCGCTGACAAAGATTTGCCGCGCATCATTGAGCATTTTTCTTTCGCTTGTGGAAAGCCCCTTCTTTTTTTCCATATACATCAGATATTTTACCACGCCGAGCACCTGATATATATCGCCCGAGCAAATTTTAGCCATATTTTCTCGGTGGCGTTTATTCCAGTTTTCACTCTGCATAATCGGTTCGCTGCGAAAACGCTTTAAAACTCCCGCGCCTTCTTCTTTTGAGATTATAAAACGTATGCCGATTTCATCACATGTATCAACCGGTATCATAACCTTCATGCCGTCGGGCGGCATATGCATTATGTAATATGATTTCATATTCCCCAGCACTTTTTGACGCGTTATTTCCTGAATAATTCCTGCACCGTGCGTCGGATAAAGAATTTTATCCCCAACCTTATACACAAAAGGTCACCTCCCTGCACATTGCATTATAGTATTATTGTACCACATTTTTACCAAAAAGTAAATGCCGATTTTGGCACAATTTAACTAAAAATAATTTTATTTTTTGTCAACTTTTCTTATTTCGTGTCATAATACGGCAGCTACATTACATTAATTTTGAGAAATTCTTACAATTATATAACAAATTCCGAAAAGTTCCGCGTTTTCCGCAAAATTATGCTATAATCAAAATGAATAAATGTGCAAAAAGGAGCAGGATAGAGATGAAATGCAGAAAATGTCAGGCGGAAGTCACCGCTGACCAAAAGCGCTGTCCGAAATGTGGAGCGCCGGTACTGCTGCGAGTAATGGAGCAAGAAGAAAAAAGCCGTTTATCTGCAAAGGAAATACGCGAAAAGGAAAAGCGTATGCGCAGAGAATATGATAAAATGAAACTGGAAAAGGCGAAGGAGCGCGAAAAAGCGGAAAAAATTTCCGAGCGTGAGCGCAAAAAGGAACAGGAATTGCGCGATGCCGAAGCGCGCAAAGCGGAAATTGCAGCGCAAAAAGAGCGCGAGAAGGCGGAAAAGGCTGCAAAACGCGCCGCCGATACAGAGGCAAAGGCAGCGGCAAAAGCCGAGGCGGAACGTGCCGCCAAACTCCGTGCCGAGGAAAAGGCAAAAAAAGACGAAGAACTCCGCATAGCGAAGGAAAACGAGCAGCGCGAGCTTGAAAAATCCAAAGCAGAGCTTGCCGCCCGAAAAGCCGCCGAAAAAGAAAAAACCGAACAGGCAAAAGCTGCCGCAAAAGCCGAGGCGGATCGTGCTGCCAAACTCCGCGCCGAGGAAAAGGCAAAAAAGGAAGAAGAACTCCGCATAGCAAAGGAAAACGAGCGGCGCGAGCTTGAAAAATCCAAAGCAGAGCTTACTGCCCGGAAAGCTGCCGAAAAGGCGGCGGAAAAACAGAAAGCCGAACAGGCAAAACAGGCAAAAATCGACGCAAAAGAGAAGGAACGCGAAGAAAAACGCATGCAGCAGCTCAGAGCCAAGGAGAGCAAAAAGCTGCATAACGGCGCGAAAAAAAGTTCTTCCGGAAACAAAAAAGCCGCGGCGGCAATTATTGCGGCAGTCGCTGTAATTGCGGTTGTTTTTGCTGCCGTTAAAATCAACAGCGGAAAGGACGTCCCCACCGCTGTGGTACAAGCCACCGCGACACCCGAGCCAACGCCCGTGGTAACGCCCGAGCCGACACCGGAAATCACACCGGAACCGACGCCCGAGCCCACGCCGGAGCCAACACCGGAAGTCACACCCGAGCCCACGCCTGTGCCGACTCCCAAGCCGACGCCGAAACCAACGCCCAAACCCACACCGAAACCCACACCGAAACCGCGCGTTATAACACAGAACAAAGTTCTGTTCCCAAGCGATTCGCAGTATATCACCGACGCTGACGTTAACGGGTTATCGAAATTTGACATAGATTTAATAAGAAATGAAATTTTTGCACGCAAGGGGTATGTTTTCAAAAATCAGGTATACAAAAACTATTTCGAATCACAGGAATGGTACAATCCCAACCCCAATGCAAACATGGAACTCAACGAATTTGAAGAATATAACGCAGATTTCCTGAAAAATTACGGAAACTGATAAAAGCGCCCGAAATCCACTGATTTTGGGCGCTTTTACTATTGCCGATATTTTTATCAATACACCGAACGGGTTTACCTTTCTTTTTAACATCTGTCGGTGCGTCAAATATCAATACAATGAACACCCAAAATCCAATGGATTTTGGGTGTTTTTTTCGAAATTATTTCTTTTGCGGATTTGTGATAATAACCTGTTTTTCGCCGTCGTTCCAGTCAACGTCTGCGCCGAGCGTTTCGGCAACAAACCGAATCGGCGTATATGTGCGGTCATTTTCAATAAATGCGGGCGATTCAAGCGTTATTTCCTTGCCATTTACCGTAGCCTTTGCGTCATTTATGGTGATAAGAATCGTCATATCTTTATTGGTCTTAAGGTGCTTACCTTTTATCGTCACCAATTGTTTTTTGCCGTTCCATTCAACCGACGCACCCAAATTTTCCGCCACAAACCGCGCCGGGAGCATCGTGCGTGAATTTACGATTATCGGTGCAACGTCGTTTGATTTCGATTTTCCGAACACCGACGCACGCGTTTTTCCTATTGTCAAAATAATCTGCGTTAACGACGCATCTTTTTCCGTCCATGCCGCATAGAGTATTATATTACTCGACACCGACGACGAAAAATCATACTCTTTGGTCAGTTCCTTATCGGTGTACCAACCGTCAAAAACATATCCGTCTTTTGTCGGCGGGGTCGGCTCCTCCGCCTTATCGTGCCATACAACCGGCTGGCGCGTAACCTTACTGCCGCCGTTCGAATCGAAAAATACAACATAATATCTTGTTCTTCTTCCGCTCGATACGGGGTACACCATTATGCTTGCGTCAAATTGATACGGCTTATAATTTGTATTTTCCGGTGTGAATACCGCCGGTTTTTGATATGTCCCCGGTACGGTTATAATTTCCGTTTCATCGACCCAGTCAAATGTACCGCTGAGTTCGTTTCCGCTTAAATCCAAAGCTTTTCCGCCGCGCATAACCGAGTGTGCAAGCGAATTTCCCGTAACAATATACGGAACCGTCGGCATTTCCGCAAGTGTAACGTCCGCCGGGAGAATTTCGAAAGTTTTTTCCGTTTCGCCGATGTAATTGCCCGTATAGGTAACTTTTACCTTTCCCGTTCCGGCATTGGTGTTATCTTCATAAGCAATCGTATAATCGGTGTTTTCCGTAAGAACAGTTTCACCAACCTTAACCGTAACAGGCGGCGTAAGCGGTTCGCCCGTGTACGTTACCGGCTCAATATCACCGATTACAGCCATATTCCCCGATATCGTAAAACTTCCGATAACCAGTCCGTCTACCGCGTTATAATATCTTCCCGCCTCGGCAAATGCCTTAACGGTGTATGTGCCCGGATTTTGCGGGGTTACCTCATTGCCTTGCTCATCATAGTATTTAAGCGTAATTTTATCGTCGTCCGTACCCGGCAGCGTTGCCGATGCCGTCTTTACGGTATTGTCATAAATAAGCGATGCCGGCGGTGTGAAAGTGAAATCTTTCGCCGTTGCGTCAACAAGCTGTGCGGTAAGGTTTACCGTAACATTCATGATACGCCCCGACCCGCAGTCAACCGTATACACAAATTCGCGCGGCTCGGTTTCAAATCCCGCGATACCCGTCTGCGCGTCGTAATTCACGCTGCTCGTAATCTTCGAAAGATTTTCCGCCCCGACGAACTCCCCAAGATTAAAGACAAATCTCCCGTTTTCACGGTAATAGTTTGCGCTCGGGCGCTGATTTTGGCAGTCTATGGTTGTAATATCATTGTTTTTGCTTAAATCCAACGTCTTTAAGATATTGTTACTGCATTCCAACGTGGTAAGAGCCGTGTTTTTGGTTAAATCAAGTATTTCAATGAGGTTTGTCGAACACGAAAGAACCTTGAGATTTGTATTTTTTGTCACATCAACAGATTGCAGCAAATTGTCGTCGCATCGTAATTCCGTAAGCTGTGTATTACGGCTTATATCAAGATTTCTTATGTGGGTATCTTTAATATTCAGTTTCTGTAAGCCTGTAAAATATTCGATACCGGTCAGGCTCGACAAAGATTGGTTCGACAAGTCTATATCGGTTGCGCCCTCCAGTTCGCCTGTCGAGAGTATATCGTTACCATCGGTATCAAAATGAGTTTTTACATATTCACGGAAAGTTCCGTCCGGGAAATTTGTATTGTTAATATCTATGCCGAGACGTCTCCCTCCGCCACCGCCACCGCTGCCGCTGTTGCTGCCGGACGAGACATTTTCGCCGTTCGCCGCGGTAATCGTATTTTGCTCCGCGTCAGCAAAAGCCGACATCGGCGCAAGCGACAGAACCATTGCCGCCGCTAAAATCATACTTGTAAGTCGATTTGTTTTCTTTTTCATAAAACTACCTCCTTCGGTGGTTATTGATGCTCAATTATTTTACTGTAAAAAACCGGACGCGCCGCGCCGTTTAGGGCGATACGGCGCGCCCGATGGTTTTTAAAGCAACAAAGCGTTTTATCCGTTCGGTTCGGAACATCTTCCGAACCCGTATTCAGCTTGCACTTTCGGTCGTGTTTACAAGAGTAACCTTTCCGTCCTTATCAACCGAAAATTCATAGTTTATGGTTTTAAGCGTAACCGCCTGGTCTTCACCCTGTGACTGCATATACGAAAGCCGTACCTTTGCAGTACCTTCGCGTTTGCCTGTTATAACAAAGTTGCATGTGCCTTTTCCGGCGTCCGTTCCGTCCTCGTTTTCGTCAGCCGTGTAACCGTACCATACGTCGATTATACGCTCGTCATAATCTTCAACCTGCCAGTAATAATCGCCGCCTTCGCCATCAAGGTCAAACTTATAGCTGTTATCCTTCAAAGCGCCGAACCCCGCCTGCTCTACGCACAGCTGACCGAGAGGTGACAGCATAAAGTCTGCAAAACGGCGTGCCTTTGAGCCTTCCGGCTCGCTCTTTTTAATTACAACATATGTGTTGTTCGAAAGCGGATAACTTCCGTCCGCGATTGTTTCATCGGTCGGATATACGCCGTCGATTGACAAAAGTTTAAGATACGACTTATTCTCCATAACGGCGTCCATATTCTGATAATAGTAGTAAATACTGTAACCCAAGCCGTAGCCGACCGGATTTTCCGTTTCCGCACCGATAACGTCGGTTAAAACGTCCTGCATTGCGCCGGAGGTCGTTTCGCGGCGGATTTTCTCGTTAATTTCTTTGCCGTTTAAGAAGTGACGCTGCATCTGCGCATGGCTTCCGCTGTCATTGTTGCGGCAGTACGGATACAGTTTTGCGTCCGGTCCGCCGATTTCCTTCCAGTTATCGTACTTATTATCAACATAAATATCGGTAATCTGCTGTGACGTAAGACCTTCCGCCGTATTATCCTTATTTGTAAAGAAAATCATCGCGTCATATGCAATCGGAATAAGCTCCAGCTCAACGCCCTTATCCTTTGCCGTTTGGATAATATCCTCTGATGGATAAACCGACGCTATAATTGCGTCAACTTCGCCGTTTATAAGGCGTTCATACGACGCATGGCTCTTGCTGTGTTTTGCCGGCATATTCGGGTGATGGTATCCGTTCGAGAACAGGTTTGCATATATCGCCTGAGTGAACGGATAAGTTGATGTTGAACCGTCGATAACGGGCATTTCCTTATCAAATCCATATTCCACCGCATATTCCGACGGATAGTTCTGATAATTATTAATTGCGGATAACAAAAGGTCTGCCGCGTCTGCACGTGTTGCCGCCGTTTTCGGCTTAGCGTCGTTAATCTCGTCCGGTTCTTTATCCTCACCGTTGTCTATGTAGTCATAGTCCAGAATATTGTAATATCCCAAAGTATAATATGCGCTGTACGCCCACGGCGAAATCGCGTCGCCGTCAGTTATGCCGAATGTTTCAAGGTCTGCCTTCGTTGCCGACTTATTTTCGTTCTGCAGTCCCGCATACCAGATTCCGCGTGCCGTCATCGCCGTAAGTTCTTCACGCGATACGTTTCTCTGCGGATTAAATTCCGTTGCGCTGTCGCCGCTGACAATTCCCGCCTTGCGTGCCGCCGTTACAACTTTTGCATACCACGCGTCCTTATCGACATCATCAAAGCCGCTGTCCGTGCTGTCAAATTTATCAAGTCCCAAAAAACGCATAATCATGGCTGTCGCCTCGGCACGCGTTATATTGTTCATCGGAAGTGCGTTCCCGTTTTCATCGCCCGATATAACGCCCTTTGCCGAAAGTCTGCCGATAAGATAAAACTCATAATCATCGGTTTGGTCGGTAAATGTTTTTTCGTCCGCCACATAAGCCTCGATTTTGCGGTCTTTGTACTCTGCCGGAACTGTGGCAAACATGCTGCCGTCATAATATTCCGACAAAGCTATCGGCGTTTTATCGTCGGCATAACGTGCCATAAGATGGTCATATTTTTCCCAGCTCTCCTTAAAATACTGCGAGCCTTCCGGGCACGGAACGCTGATAACCGCAAACGGTGTTTCCGTACTTTCCGCAAATGCCGGAACAACTGCTACACTCATCGCCATGACACCGGCAAGAAACGCGCTTTTCAATTTTACCTTCATAAAAAATACCTCCTGTTTTACGCGGGAGTATCTCCCGTTTTATTTATTTAACTTCAGTATAACATACATATATTTAAAAGTTGTAAAAATAACACTAAAATTTGCTTACAAATCCATTACTTGTATATTACACATCAGTTCTGCTTGCGTACAACCGCATATTCATCGCCGAAACGATAGTACGGGCAATTATTAAACGTACCCTGCATAAAGCGCTGCATTTCGTCCTCGTCCAGACTGATTTCGCACACGTAACATTCATATTCGTCATCATAGCTGAAATATGCACAGCTGTCACAGCTTGTTTGTTGTTTTTTCATACTTTTCTCCATTCTGTCGCCGTGTGGCACAAGTTATAACGTGAAAAAATGCAGGCAAATTTTCATATTATTCCTCATTAATATATTTTCCCGAAACCTTAATCGGTTCAGTGTTTTTTCAATTTAATTATAATATAAAAATTTATAGTTGTCAATTCAAAAAAATTGTTGACTTTTGTCGATTTCTCTGATATTCTGTAATTGGGGTGAATGATATGACAAAGAAATTTTTGGGGGTATTGCTGTCATCGGTAATTGTGGTTTCGGGCGTGGTTCAGGTAATATCGCAGCTTGGGTGTGAAAGCGGCTACTGCCTTTATTCCGACATCGGTGCATATATCAATAACTACCCGATAAAATCCTATAATATAGAAGGTTACACCGCCGTAAATGCGGCGGATTTAAATAACTACGGATTCAGCGTTACATGGGACGAGGGCACGCGCCACGTTTCGATAGTGCGCAGCGAAAATGAGATTACGCCGTCCGCACCCGTTTATAAGGACGCGCGCAGAGCCGGCATGACGGCAAGGCCGTACCTTGCAACTGATATTACGGCGGACATGCGCGGCAAAACCGTGAAATGTTACAATGTTGACGGGCACACCGTTGTTAAATTTGACGATTTAAAGCGATTCGGCAAAGTAAAATGGGACAGCGCCGCGCGCGAGATTGAACTCACCGTCGGCGGTCTGCCTATGGGCGAAAAAACCGCGATTGAGGAAAATCCCAATGTTGTGACAATGTATGCGTCGGACGGGCGGACTTTGCTTGTCGGCACAGATGAGGTTGACGCGTACAAGGCCGTCAACTGGCATGAGGATATTGCCGAGGTTACAACGACTCTCTATTCCAAGGACGGGCGCACGCTTACGGTGTTTTTGGACGAAGTTCCGACTTATCTCGGTCTGAACTGGTACAAGAGCAAGCCGGGCTCAAAAATGCTGGCGCTTACTTTTGATGACGGGCCGAGTAAATACACCTCCGCAATTTTAGACCAACTGGAAAAATACGGTGCAAAAGCTACCTTTTTTGTTGTCGGCAGCCGCGTATCGAAATACTCCGACATATTAAAGCGTGAGGCGGATTCAGGCATGGAAATCGGCAACCATTCATGGGATCATTCAAATCTGGCAAAGCTTTCGGAAAGCGCAATAAAGCAGCAGAAAACGCAAACCGACAGCGCCGTTTCGGCAATAACGGGCAAAAACACCACACTTGTGCGCCCGCCGTACGGCAGCAAAAACCAGACGGTTGCAAACGTGTTTAATCTTCCCGTGATTTTGTGGTCGGTCGATACTCTCGACTGGAAAACGCGCAGCACGCAAAGCACGGTGGACAGCGTTATGCGCCACGCCAAAGACGGCGACATCGTGCTCATGCACGACATTTACGAATCGTCGGCAAATGCGGCGGTTGAGCTCATACCGAAACTTATCGACGAAGGCTATCAGCTCGTAACGGTAAGCGAGATGGCGCAGTCCCGCGGCGGACTTAAAAACGCTCAAATATACAGCAGTATAAGAAAATAATTGCGTCACACATATCCCATTAAAATTCAATACGCACCCCTGTTAGGGGCGCGTATTTTTATCTTGCCGATTTATACATTTCCTCAAGTTCGTTTTTATCGAAAACGTACTTATTATTACAGAACTGACATTCCACCTCACATTTTCCGTCCTCGTCGATAATCTTGCGAATTTCGTCCTTACCGACCGAAATAACCGCGTCGCGCATACGCTTTTGCGAGCATTTACATTGATACATCGGCGTAACCGTTTCATTCTGCATAATCATATCAAAATCTTCCGTCAGATAAAAAAGTATATCCTGCGCAGACATTCCCTCCGACAGCATTTGCGTTACGGGCGGAACGGTTTTCATTCTGTACTCAATCTTCCCCGCCGTTTCCTCAGTCGCCCCGGGCATAAGCTGAATCATAAATCCACCCGCCTGTTCCGCCTTTTCATCGGTTCCGACAAGCACGCCGAGCCCTATTGCCGTCGGAATCTGGTCGCTTTTTGCAAAATAATACGTCATATCCTCAGCAATCTCGCCCGTAACTATCGGCACTTGTCCGCAGTACGGCTCTTTAAGGCTCAAATCGTATATAACGTTCAGCTGACCCTTCCCGACCGCTTTGCCGACATCAAGCTTGCCTTTTTTATTCAATGGCAAATCCACATACGGATTTACAACATACCCACGCACACGGGACTTATTATCCGTCACCGCAACCATATTTCCCAGCGGGCCGTCACCGCGGAACTGAATAGTCACCGAATCGGTGTCATTTTTAAGTCCCTGCCCCATAATAGCCGCAATCGTCAGCGTACGCCCCAGCGCTGCCGTCGCCACGGGAAATGTTCCGTGCAGACGGTGCGCCTCATTCACCAAATCGGTCGTTACAGCAACAAATACTCTTACATCGCCGCCGATGCTTTGTCCCCTTACCAATATATCAGACATTTTTCATTACCTCACTGATTGATTTTTGCTTCCACGCTGTATGAGCCGACAACGGTGATATCACCGACCGCTGTCACCTTAACCGGCACAAGACCGTCCGCCGTCACGCCGGCGGCATCAAGCTCCGCCGTGATTTTACCCGAGCCGACCGCGCTTTCGCTGCCCTTTACCGAAACCTTGATCTCCTTCGGCTCGATAGTTATATTCACGCCCTCCGGCGCATTTTTTACCATAACGGGCACCGTAATTTCCGTCAGAATTTTCGGCTCAAACTGGCATACTGCCGTTACTTTTCTGTTCTTTTCCGGCACATACACGCCCTCCGGTACGATAAGTTCCGTCTCGTACTCGGTTTTGCCTTCCTCGCGCCTGACAACCGCCTTGATTGCCGTCACCGATGTACCGTCCTCTACACCGACGTCTACATTCGACGCACTTTGGCTTTTTACCGTCATACTGTACATTTCGAGAGTTTCATCGTCCGCAGAAATTTCAACCGGCACGCTGACTTTTTTATAAACGGTGTTTTCTACAGTAAGCGTGTTATGACTCCGATAAATAATATTTTCGTCGGACAGTTTATTATTCTTTTCATCATAAAAATTGTAGGTATAATCCTGCATGCTTGTTCTTGTCACGCCCGACACGTCCACCTCGGCAAGTCCGTAGGATATATTATAAACTGCGCTTTCCGCGCCGCGTACCTTCACCTTATCGACGGTACATTCCGATTTTACTATAAATTCCGTATTTTTATCCGCATTTTCCGTCTCAATTCTTACCGGAATACTGCGCGTTACAATCTTTTCCGTTTCTACCGTCATTTCGGTCTGGCGGCTTTTTACCAGAGTAACGGAACTCGTCGGATACGAATATTTTATCGGAAGAACACTGCTCCCGGCAGTTTTAATTTCCGATACGTCCACCGATGCGGTTATCGAGTCGAGCGCCGAAATCACGCTGCTGCGTGTTCCGCGCACAATAACCGATATATCCGGCTGACTTTTCCTGTTCACAATCGTAAGTCCGTTATTTTCAAGCTGTTGCTCGCCTTCAAAGCTAACCGATATTCCGGTAAGCGCCTGGGTGATAACCGGATCTTCGGTATAAGTTATTGCAATCCATAAAATTATCGCAATAAGTCCGGACAGAATTTTAAGAAGAATACGGTTGTCTGCAAATGTCTTTTTCATCTTACATTCCTCCAGAATTTTCTTTTTTCATTTTCTTTTGAAATGGCCCTGTTAAGCGCCGTGCGGAGCGTCTGTTCGGTCAGGTTGCGCGTCAGCGTACCGTTTAACGCAATGGAAATCTTGCCCGTTTCCTCGCTGACTACCACGACAAGCGCGTCGGACGCCTCCGAAATCCCCAGTGCTGCACGGTGGCGCGTTCCCAGCTCGCGTGATAAATTCATGTTCGACGTAAGCGGCAGAAAACACCCCGCCGTATAAATTCTGTCGCCGCGAATAATTACCGCACCGTCATGCAGAGGTGTATTCGGCACAAAAATATTTTCAAGCAGTGCCGCGCTGATTTCCGCATTTATCAGCGTACCCGTGCTGATAACGTCGCCGAGTTTAGTCTCCCGCTCAATAACTATCAGCGCACCGGTTTTCGTTGCCGACATGTTCGCCGCCGCCTTCGTTATTTCGGAAACGGCTATGCTCTGCTCTACCGTAGTACCCGTCGCAACATCTATGATTTTGCCCACTTTCGAACGCCCCATCTTTTCAAGCAGACTGCGCAGCTCCGGCTGAAAAATTACAACAATCGCAAACATTCCCACCTGCATCGCGTTACGGAGCAGATAATTAAGCGTCGTAAGATGCGCCCACGTACTTATCTGCAATATTATAAACAGTATCGCAATGCCCTTTACAAGCTGAATTGCGCGTGTTTCCTTAATCATTTTAAGCAGCTGATACACTATTATCGCCACAAGAAATATATCAATTAGATCCGTCAATTTTAAAACCTGAAAAAAATTCTTTATATACATAAGTGCCGAGCCCATCATTTTGCCCCCTTCTCTGTTATATCTTCTATTATACAATAGATTTCGTCCGTTTACCAGTACTTTTTATAATATTTATAAATATTTTTTGTCTACTATGATGTTTTTTGCTCAAAATTCTTGTAGTTTGTCCGAATTTGTGATAAAATATCTGCAGAGATTATATTATGGAGGAAAATAAATATGAAAAAAATTACAGCATTGCTTGCTGCTGCTTTTGTCACGATGTCATCGGCAGCCGCTCTTGCAAGCAGCACCGAGCCGACAGTCAAAGTGGACGGCAGAACGCTTATGTTCCGCGAGGATCAGCCGCCGATTATTCTGAACGACAGAACGTATGTTCCCATTCGCCGCGTTCTTGAAAAAATGGACGCAAAAGTAACGTGGGACGGCGACGCAAGAACTGTACAAATCGATTCTTACGACAACATCACAAGAGTTATGATGACGATAGACAGTCCCGAAGTAACTGTTTATACCTTCACAAGCGTTCTTCATGCCGACGAGGAAAAAATCATGTCCGATGTTGCACCGGTTATTGTAAATGACAGAACCATGCTGCCGATACGCGTAATTGCGGAATCAATGGGCGCGACCGTTGACTGGGACGAGGCAAAAATGCTTACGTCAATCACTACAAAACAGGCAAAACGTTACGCAAAATCGCTTGAACTCGACCCGGAGCAGGAAGATTTTGTTCTTGCCGACGCGGTAGGCGCAAAAATACCGAAACTTTCGCTTGCATGTGACGGCACAGACGAGCTTAAAAAAGGCGACACCGTTACACTTAAGCTAAAACTTGCCGACATCGAGGCGGAGGACGAAAACGCAAAGGTTTCATCAATAACTGTCAGCGTGCTTTACAATAAGGATAACTTCTCATACAGCGCTTTCCGCTGCACATCAAGCGAGGGCGAAGTTTCCCCGGCGCTTTCCGCAAACAATCCCGAATTTGCCGATGGCTGCCTGAAACTTATTACCTTGTCGCTCCCGGCAAATGCGTTCCTGCCCGCAGAGGACGGAACTATCATGGAAATTGACTTTACCGCTTTAAACGACCTCGGCGGCGATTTCAGTATTTCGGACGCGGTTTCGGAAATCGGCAGCAACACCGAACTTATCGTTGCAACCGACAGCGACACCTACTACACAATTTCTGGATACAACAAGCTGTACATAGATACAACACCCGTATCGGTTCATAACACCGAAGCAGAAAAAACAGAAGAATAAAAATTAAGGGGCTGTTTAAAAAGTCTCACAAAAATCGAGGATGAAAAGTCCTCGATTTTTTGCATAGAAAAAAGGCTGAAAC